>NZ_JADWMP020000016.1:0-118499 GCF_015767295.1 Shewanella sp. DW31 | reverse complement strand
GTTGTTGGGGTTATGAATTATGAGGGGATCCTACAGGGCTCGACGACGGCATCCATGCCGTCAACGGTCACTTACATATCAATGTGAATTCATTAGCATGGATGAAACAGTTAACCTTTCCCTGTCTTTTCCCCTATCCTGTTCACTCTATCTTTACTGGCAACACGTACCTTCGACTTGCAGATTCGTAAGGGGATGGACAGGTGTAATCAATAACCATCTTAACGGTATAAAAGCTATCATTCGGAGTAAATCCTAAAACTTTAGGAGCTTCATCGGAAAGTGGTAATGTAGTCAAAAATGCAGCAATCTGGTTGTCATTTTTTTCAGCAAAAAAACTGCCAGTTCTAAAAGGACGGCAATCAGAATTAATAACTAAAGGCCCAACAACTTCGATTGACTGACCGATATCACCTTGAGGTTCAATTTTTATAATAAAGCCTAACTCCTTCGCCAATTCAGAAGTCACTATTTCCTCCACTATAGGTGATGATGCAATTGAACTATATGACACTAAAATCAAATAAATTAAACACAATATTCTAATCATCAAAAAATCCTTAGTGATAAATTCAGCGGAGTAATACTCCATATAAAGCAATAACTTAATTCGATTTATGTTTTGCTTCAAACACTATTCATGTATCTACTATGCCACTATCATCCTGTCTTTTTAACTATGTTGCAGTTTATCTTGGGTGGTCTGATTTATGTCTCCTGATTGTTCAACATGGCTCAACTAAGAATGCGTCAAAAGATATGACAATTAGACTCTGTGACGTGAGAAGTGATTAAGCACTGTCATTCCAGTGACGCGCCAACTTTGGTTTAAAAATAAGTCATCCCTGAGGGCTCGACGGTTGCATCTGCTGTATATGGACATACGAATGTCGCGATCACATGGATGTGAATGAGCGGTCATGCCGCCAACGGTCACTTACATGCCAGTGCTTAATCCCATAAACTGCCGTACATTCTGATAGCCTGAACTACCCAAACCGAAGTCCAGACAGAGGTGACCATCTCAGCAGTCATATCTTTTGAATCAAGATTTAGAATAATCGCCATGAAGAAAAGATGCGTTTGTCCTATATTTTTTCATCTTTTTTAAAAAGAGATTATTTTTCTATTTTTATAGATAAACCTGTACGGTTAATTAGTCAAATCTTAAAATAAATGCCATTGAAAGTGGTGCATCGTTTATTAATTTTGCAGAAGAGTTTTCTATTTCCCCAGACTCATCGTCGTCAGTCATTGAAACAAAACACACTGTCGAATTTAGCTCAATAGGCAGTTCTTTTTTTATTCTGACCAGTACGTTTGATAATGTCTGAATTAGTTTATTTTTAAACTTTACAAAGTTTATTTCTCGAGATGAATTCTCTCGAAGCATCTTACTTATTTTGGAGAAGGCTCCCGCATTATATCCGTCATAAAACCACTCAGACACTGCCCATCTATAGTAATTTTCACACTCTATGCTCTGATCTTCTTCAGCAGCGAGAATGCTTTTAAGCTTACCCTCAGAGCTAGCACTTAATGATGCTGACATGGCACTACTGTCAGTGTAAAGAGATACCGCATAGAATGCCTCATCTTTATTTTCTAACAATAACATCTTGATTGTATCGTATGTAATTTCAAAGCATTTTTCTTCTAACTCAATCCAGTCCATTATTCACTCCTTGTACTTAGCTTCAATATTTTCATTTTATGATGCTCTCAGTTCCATGCGTAATACTGATAATTATCATTTATTTCCTTAAAAATCACACCCGTTAAACCAAGAGCCTCGTACTCGTTTTTAAACTGAATAGAACATACAGAAGCCGCTATCTCGTTACAAAAGAATAAATGTTCACGAATATTATTCTTTATTTTAAATTTATCTATAGACTCATAATATGTCTTCTTTAACCCACGTTCCTCTTGCGTGTTCAATTTTCCAGAATCTAAGTCAATCGAGATAGTATAAGTGGACTCATCCTTATCTAAGATAGACAAATAACTTAGTGGAAAAAATAAAAAGTACTTTTTCTGCGGCCGAACTCCTCGATGCAGGTTAATATCGACAGGAATACGAATACACTTAACATTTAATTTTTCACACAAGTATAACATTTCATTAGAAACTAAATTTTCATCAACCAAATAATCACCATTCAGTTGATATGTTTTTGCTTTAAGAGAATAAGCATTTAAAAAATCACCCTCACATGGTGGTGAGTCATAAAACTCATAGTCAGGTAGCTCAGGAGTCCAATGTTTATCCATAAAATACGGTATTCCCTTACCATCAGGATCTGATTGGACAATAAAAAATGGCTGTAGATTTGTACTCAAAATAACTACCCTGTAATAGGTTAAAAGTTTAATGTCCCTAAGAAAGCATTAGCGCAAACTTGAATTTATTTTAAACATCGTTTTACTCTGTTGCTAGCCATAATATTCCTTCGCAAGTCAAAAAATCTTAACGAGCCACCCATTGTTAAATTCTCGGAATGTATAATTATAAATAACAGACTATCAGGTATACCAAGGGTTTAACGGGATTAAGCACTGTCGTGGAAGTGACCATTGGCGGCATGGTCGCCGCCGTAGGGTCTATAGGGACAACTTATTTTTTAAACCAAAGTCGGCGAGTCACTGGAATGAAAGTGTTTAATCAATATCCCAGAGTAAAAATACAGCTTTGTTAATAAAACTCACCTATTACAAACACTTCTTATCCGATGAATCATCGGAAGAAAGTGCGCGGCTAATACTGCCGAAGATAGCGGTTAAAGTCCCGATGCCCACATCCATCTGTCGGACATCGCGACTACGACTATCGTCACCACTGACCTCGCGTTGACTCTGATTACCAGCAGTTTCTCGCACAAAATCACAGCTAGCACTGCTCGAATTTGTCGAGGAACAGCCAGTTAATATCAGTATTAACCCAAAGATTGCTAAACGTAAAATCCCTATACGCGCAGTTAATATATTAGTTCTACACCTCTTCAGGGGCACGTAAACAGAGCGTCACATTCTCGCGGCGATTTAAGATAGGTGGCACTATTTACAAATGCTCAACCAAGCAATTAATAAGTAACCTCCCCCCCTGTATATCAAGCATAATAAAGCATAACGTGCTAATTTTGCATACATTTGTGAAGTAAAGCTCAGCACTGACACGCCATGAGATGGCTCCACCGGGATACATCGGATACAATTGTTAACAATACAGGGCGGCAGACGTTACCTAGCCCTTTAAACGGACGTTATTTTAACATTTACTATGGAGTATATACGTGAAAAAAGTGCTTTTATTAAGTGGTATTGTTGCGCTATCCGGTTGCGCCTCAAATCAATACTTACACCCCATGAAAGAAGGACCAAGCGCCAAATTGCGACTAGCCTCTGTGCCTAGCAATAATAATTTTATTAACGTCCCAAGCAGAAAAGATTGCATATCTACTGAATTCGACGCTAAAAGCGGGATTGCTACACTTGGTGTAAAAGCGAACTTAATTAGAAGCCTAAGTAGGCTTGATATGCCCGCGTATGATAAAACGCTGGGTGACTCCCATCAAAATGAAGTCTATATCCCCGCAGAAAAGCCTTTTGCCTTCCAATTTAATGGCGTTGGAATTTCGGGATTTGCCCCAGGGCAAACCGATTCAGGGGGAGCCTTGTATTCTTGGTGCCGCAAAATTATCAGCTTTGAACCCAAAATTAATGGCAATTATGAAGCCCTTTACGATTACGTAAAGCTAGCGAGCGGAAAGGAGACCTGTGGAGTAAAACTCTTTGAGATGGTGAAAACTTCAAGAAATGAATACACAAAAGTTGAAGTCGAAAAATATCAAGTAATTGAAAATTATTGTAAATAAACTTTAGTCATTCAAACTGCCCAGTGGAGAGATTAACACAGCGTATGTATGCAAACAGACTGTCAATTTACCGATAGTGTCATCCCTATTCGTGCAGCCCACCTTACCGCGGCTTTGATCATCATCCCCTCACAGCGGGGATGATGAACACTCAAAGATAACTCACAGCGTTACACGCATTTTCCATCCGATGAATCATCGGAAGAAAGTGCTCGACTGATGCCGCCGAAGATGACACTCAAGAAGCCGATACCGACATCTTTTTGTCGCTCATCGGCGCTGCCCATATCGTGGCCACTCGCCTCACGCATACTTTGATTATTGTTTGTTCCGCGCACAAAATCGCAGGACGCATTGCTGGTATTGTTCACCGAACAAGCACTGAGCAAAGCGATCATTAGGCCGCAAAGAGCAAGGCGTAATTTTGGCATATTAGTTCAACACTTCTTCTAATGCCTTGAGGCATAAAGAAACATTCTCACGGCGGGCACCAAAGCCCATTAGACCGATACGCCATGCTTTACCCGCAAGGGCGCCAAGGCCTGCACCGATTTCGAGGTTGTAATCCTTCAGCAAACGAGTGCGCACTGCGGCATCATCCACACCTGCGGGGATATAAACCGTATTCAGCTGCGGTAGGCGATAATCTTCGGCAACCACAAAATTAAGCCCTAACTTTTCCAGCCCAGCACGCAGCACTAAATGCATTTCGTGGTGGCGTTGCCATGCATTCTCTAAGCCTTCGGCCGCTAAAATACGCAGGGATTCATGCAGTGCATAAAGCGCATTCACTGGCGCAGTGTGATGGTAACTACGTTTGCCACCCGCGCTGGTCCAATAGGCCATCACTAAGCTTTGATCGAGGAACCAACTTTGCACTGGGGTCTTGCGATTCTTGAGTTTTTCGACGGCAGCAGGTGAGAAAGACACAGGTGATAAACCCGGTACACAGGAAAGGCACTTTTGACTGCCGGAATAAATAGCATCTATGCCCCATTCATCGACCCTTAACTCGACACCGCCAAGGGAAGTCACCGCATCAACTATGCTCAAGCAACCATAGGTTTTGGCTAATGCACACAGGGTTTTGGCATCGGACAAGGCGCCAGTTGAGGTTTCGGCGTGCACAAAGGCTAAAAATTTGGCATCGGGATTAGCTTTCAGCGCCGCTTCAACCGCAGCAGGGTCAACAGGTGTGCCCCACTCATTGTCCACCAGCACGGCAATAGCGCCCATACGCTCGACGTTTTGGCGCATACGCTCACCAAACACACCGTTACGACAGACAATTACCTTCTCACCCGGCTCGACTAAGTTAACGAAACAGGTTTCCATGCCCGCACTGCCCGGCGCTGATACCGCCATGGTCATTTCGTTTTTAGTTTGGAAGGCGTATTGGATCAGACTCTTAAGCTCATCCATCATGCCCACAAACAGCGGATCTAAGTGGCCAACCGTAGGTCTGGACTGCGCCGCAAGCACTTCGGGATAAACATCCGACGGGCCAGGGCCCATTAAAATACGGCGAGGAGGATTAAAAGCGGTAAAACGCGGTGCTGGTAACATCATGTCTCCTTAATGCGTGTAGGTGTAGGTCGAAGTCTAGTTATTATTCGTTAGCCAATCGTCAGCGGATTAAGTCAGCGACTTAACTGTGGCGCGCTAATCGGCGGCTAGAGTATTAAGTCTACAAAACTACCACAAAAAGGAGCGCCTGTGCGCTCCTCCTTTAGCCTTAGTTATGACTAACATAACTATCACGCGCATGGTGCGCTAAGGTTGTAACGCCTTGTTGCCGTTACCCGCATTTAAAAACAGCTGATAAGCAGGGCTTTGGGTTTCCTCTTGATAGACAAAACCCAACTCAGTTAAAAACTGTTGGAACGGCAAGGCATCACTCGCGGGCACTTCAAACCCCGCCAGCACTCGGCCAAAGGCCGCGCCGTGGTTGCGATAATGGAACAAGCTAATGTTCCATTTACTCTGCAATGTGGTCAAAAACTTCAGCAGCGCACCGGGATGCTCGGGGAACTCGAAGCTAAACAAACGCTCCTCTAAAGGCTCTGGTGGATGACCGCCGACCATATAACGCACATGCAATTTCGCAGTTTCATCGCCAGATAAATCCTGCACTTCAAAACCATTGGCCTCTAAGGTAGCAATGATTTGTTCTAGCTCACCTTGGCCTCGGCTTAAGCGAATGCCGGCAAACACGACGGCAAGATCGCGACTGCTGAAACGATAGTTGAACTCTGTCATCACCCGCTTATCGAGTAACTCACAGAATTTTAAGAAACTTCCCGGACGCTCAGGGACTTTCACCGCCAGTACCGCTTCTTTTTGCTCACCGAGTTCGCAGCGCTCCGACACATAACGCAGACTGTGAAAATTCACATTGGCACCACTTAAAATCGCGGCGACTTTCTCACCATTGCCGCAATCACCATTGGCATTAGCGCTGATATATTTTTTAAGCCCAGCTAAGGACAAAGCCCCTGCGGGTTCGGCGATCGCACGGGTGTCTTCGAAGATATCTTTCACCGCAGCGCAGATTTCATCTGAGGTGACAGTCACTACTTCATCGACATAAAGTTTCGCGACTCGAAACGGCTCAGTGCCGATACGCTTCACCGCCACACCGTCGGCAAATAAACCGACTTGCGCCAGCGTCACCGGCTCGCCCGCTTCCATCGCAGCCTTTAAACAGGCCGCATCTTCTGGCTCGACACCGACAATTTTCACCTGCGGCATCACCGCCTTGTAATAGGCAGCGATACCCGCAATGAGCCCGCCACCGCCTACGGGCACAAATACCACTTCGAGATCACGCTGCTGCTGCAACATCTCTTGGGCGATAGTGCCTTGGCCTGCGATCACCGCTTCATCATCGAAGGGCGCGATATAGACTCGGCCCTCTTCTTTAGCCATCGCCATCGCAAAGCCATTGGCTTGATCGAAGGCTTGGCCGTGCAATACCACGTTGCCACCTAAACGGCGCACCGCATCGACTTTAATATCGGGCGTCGTCTCAGGCATCACAATCACAGCATCCACACCGCGACTCGCCGCCGACATGGCTACACCCTGAGCATGATTGCCTGCCGAAGCACACACCACGCCGCGCTGGCATTCTTCTTTCGTCAGTTGGGCGATACGGTTATAGGCACCGCGTAACTTGAAGGAATGCACTGGCTGCATATCTTCGCGCTTCAAAAATACCTGACAACCTAAACGCGCCGATAACTTATTCATGCTGGAAAGCGGCGTCACTTTCGCTATGTCATACACAGATGACAACAGGATTTTTTGCAGATAGCTTTGTGCCAACTGAAAATGGGCTAAATCCGCCTGAGTTTGCGATGAGAGTGGCAATATAGATGCAGTAAACATAATTAGTCCTCCAGTTTACTGCGATCGCGCACCGCGCCCTTGTCGGCACTGGTGGCGAGCATGGCGTAGGCCTTAAGTGCGAGTGACACATAACGCTGGCGACCAATAGGTTTCCACGCCATTGGGCCAAGACTGTGCATTTTTTCACGGCGAGCATTGAGTTCGGCATCGCTTAACGCCAGCTTGATACTGCGCTTGGGGATATCAATTTCGATGCGATCGCCATTTTCAATCAAGGCGATTGTGCCGCCAGCGGCCGCTTCGGGTGAGACGTGGCCGATAGATAAACCTGAAGTACCACCGGAGAAACGACCATCGGTGATCAGCGCGCAGGCCTTGCCTAAACCACGTGATTTTAAGTAACTGGTTGGATACAACATTTCTTGCATACCTGGGCCACCTTTCGGGCCTTCGTAACGGATAACAACCACGTCGCCCGCCACCACTTCACCGCCTAAAATGCCCGCCACTGCATCATCTTGGCTTTCATAAACGCGCGCCGAGCCGATGAAGGTCAGATTAGATTCATCTACGCCCGCCGTTTTAACGATACAGCCGTTTTCGGCCACATTACCCGACAATACGGCAAGACCGCCCTCTTGGCTGAAGGCAAACTCGCGGCTACGGATACAGCCTTCTTGTCTGTCATTATCCAGTGACGGCCAGCGACAATCTTGGCTAAAGGCTTTAGTGGTCGGAATCCCCGCAGGTCCCGCCATAAAGAAATGTTTTACTTTTTCATCTTGCGTCTGCATCACATCGTATTTCGCCAATACAGACTTCAAATTGCCACCTTCATCGGCCGCCACATGGAACACATCGGTATGCAGTAATCCGGCTCTGTCTAGCTCACCTAAAATCCCCATCACGCCGCCCGCACGGTGCACGTCTTCCATATGGTATTTAGGCGTCGATGGCGCAACCTTACAAAGGTGCGGCACAAGGCGCGACATACGGTCAATATCCGCCATGGTAAAATCAACATCGGCTTCCTGCGCGGCGGCCAATAAATGCAATACAGTATTAGATGAACCGCCCATGGCGATATCTAAGGTCATGGCATTTTCGAAGGCTTTAAAGTTTGCGATATTACGTGGCAATGCTGATTCATCATCTTGATGATAATAACGTTTTGCCAGCGCCATCACGCGGCGACCCGCTTCTAAAAACAGCTCGCGACGATCGGCGTGGGTTGCCAACATAGAACCGTTACCCGGCAGCGATAATCCTAGAGCTTCGGTTAAACAGTTCATTGAGTTCGCGGTAAACATGCCAGAGCAAGAGCCACAAGTTGGGCACGCACTACGCTCGATTTTGGCACTGTCTTCATCGCTCACGTTCGAATCGGCGCCCGCCACCATAGCATCGACTAAGTCGAGCTTGATGAGTTTATCCGACAGCTTAGTTTTACCCGCTTCCATCGGTCCGCCAGACACAAACACGACGGGAATATTGAGGCGCAGCGCCGCCATCAACATGCCAGGTGTGATCTTGTCGCAGTTGGAGATACACACTAAAGCATCGGCGCAGTGGGCATTAACCATGTATTCCACACTGTCGGCGATAAGCTCGCGCGATGGCAGACTGTAAAGCATGCCGCCGTGGCCCATGGCGATACCGTCATCGACTGCGATCGTATTGAATTCTTTGGCGATACCGCCCGCTTCTTCGATGGCGCTCGCCACCAGTGAGCCCATGTCTTTTAAGTGCACATGACCCGGAACAAACTGAGTAAAGGAGTTAGCAATGGCGATAATTGGCTTACCAAAATCATTGTCTTTCACCCCTGTGGCGCGCCATAGCGCACGGGCACCCGCCATATTGCGGCCTTCGGTACTGGTAGCTGAACGTAACTTTGGCATTGACTGTATCCTTTATCTCAAATCGAAAATGGTATTCTTAATTCACATGGCGAATGCTTAAGCATTAGCCGTTTGTTGCAAGCTCAGCGGTAACAATACCTTACACTGGGTCACATCAATCAGTTTATTCAGCTGATTACTTAACAGTTCGATGGCACGTTCGCTATCGACCTCCATATCCAGCGACAGACTCGCATCGTCGTTCATACGCATCTGCATTTGGGTAATCGTAAAGCCACGGTGGCGAGTCACGCGCAAAACACGCTCAAGCACTTCGGGGCGTTGTTGAACCGTTAATTCCAGAGAGTGGATCATGTTTGTTTCTCCATTTCGTCCATCATATCGCTGTTTGATGCGCCGGGGGGCACCAGTGGCCAAACGTTAAAAGCATCGTCGATTGCAACGTGTAACAAATACGGGCCCTTAGCCGCTAACATTTCGGTTAAGGCTTCTTCCACTTCGTCGGAAGAAAAAATAGTGCGGCCGGGAATATCAAAGGCGGAGGCCAATAAGACAAAATCAGGGTTATCGGATAAATCCGTTTCGCTGTAGCGCTCTTCAAAAAATAGCTGCTGCCACTGCTTCACCATGCCAAGCTTTTGGTTATCAACCAGCACGATTTTCACCGGCAGCTTACGGCGTTTGATGGTGGTCAGCTCCTGCACATTCATCATAAAAGAACCATCGCCAGAGACAGTCACCACTGTCGCATCGGGACGGGCCACTTGCGCACCAATCGCGGCGGGCAAACCAAAGCCCATAGTGCCTAAACCCGCGCTGGACAGGTGATCCTCTGGGCGGCGGAACCACATATGTTGGGCCACCCACATTTGGTGCTGGCCCACATCGCAACAAACAACATTGTCTTCGGGTAACTTATTGGCTAAGCGACGCAGCAACGCAGGCGCATAGATCAAACTGCCGGGGTGTTGATAATCCCATTGATGCTTACGACATAAATGCTCCACCTCGGCCTGCCAAGGCGTGATGTTCATCGACATGGCTAAGGCAGGCAGGATTTGACGTAAGTCACCGGCTATCGCCACCTCTGGCATACGTAACTTGCCCAGCTCAGCGGCGTCTATGTCTAAATGGATCACTTTGGCCTTGTCGGCGAAGCTCGCTAAACGGCCGGTGACTCTGTCGTCGAAACGGGCGCCAACCACGATCAGCAAATCACAATCCTGTACCGCTAAGTTAGCCGCCTTGCCACCATGCATACCTAACATGCCTAAGTAGCCGGGTGTGCCATGGGCGATACTGCCCAGCCCTTTCAAGGTTGCGACCGAAGGTATGCCCGTCACTTTGATAAACTCACGCAGTTGATCGACCGCGCCCGCCATGCCCACACCGCCGCCGACATACAACATAGGTTGTTTAGCCTCAGCCAACAGCGCACGGGCGGCCTCGATATCACTCATCTCGGCTTGGGGTTCGTTGGTGACGGCCAGTAAAGGTGTACGGTATTCGAGGTAAGCGAGTTGGATATCCTTCGGGATATCGACCAACACAGGGCCAGGGCGGCCGGATGCGGCGATTTCGAAGGCTTGATACAAGGTTGGGATCAGGTCGTTGATATTTGTCACCATAAAGCTGTGCTTAGTACAGCTCAGTGACATGCCCAGCACATCGATTTCTTGAAACGCATCAGTGCCGATAACGGCGGTAGAGACTTGGCCCGTAATGGCCACGATAGGCACTGAATCTAACAGCGCGTCGGCTAAGGAAGTGATCAGGTTAGTCGCGCCTGGGCCTGAGGTCGCAAAGCACACGCCGGTTTTACCGCTGGCTCTTGCGTATCCTACGGCGGCAAAGGCGGCGCCTTGTTCGTGACGGCTTAAGAGATGTTCAACAGGGCTTCCATAGAGGGCATCGTATATTGGCATAATGGCACCACCTGGGTAACCAAACACTGTGGTGACTCCATGTGCTGCTAACACCTTGATTACCGCGTCTGCGCCTCTGATCATCTGCCCTGGTTCCATATTCTCTCTCGCTACGTTAGTCCTGAATTGCCGAAAATCGACGCTAATTTTTACTCTTTCGAAGCTTAGAACCTTACTCTAGGCCCTGAAACGAAGAACCCCCCGGTCCTTTCGGAGCGGGGGGTTCTTTCGAAACTTTTAACCTTTTAGGTCTATCAGTTCGCCATGCGCCGCCCCCGCTGTGATTTAATAATCACGACGGTAATAATCACGAGAATGAGCTTGGCAGCTTGGTTAAACATCAATATGGATTCCTAATCGGTGTTTCTAAAATTGGGATATTGCATGAAAGTTAGTATCGCTTTGGGCTTTGCCCTAGCGCGAGCTATTAGCTTTACCATAAAGCAACGGCCAAACACAATAAAAAATATCTTTTGTCAAAAAAATTCAGCTTCCCTGCCGAGACAATGCAAAACAACAAAGTAAAACGTTAACTGTTGAGCCTCAGTCGGCGCGATTCACCTACTGAACGATAGACTCACTAACTGTGTCGTTTTTGCCCGCTCGACAACCCACTGAACAGGAAAAAATTTGTTTCTCACTAACTGATTTATCACTAAGCAAGCTCAAGATGCGCGTTTCACTATCTTGAGCTTGCTTGGGAACTGAGCTGAGACCCAAGTCCTTTGAGTCTCAACCCTCTCCCCCAATGCTGGGCTTAACTAACGATCACTTAAGCCTCAACAATGCTCTTCATATCTGTCATGTAACCGCGAAGCTCAGCACCAACATATTCCACTGCCGTTTCACGAATCGCTTCGTTAACAGCGATGAGCGTTAGGTTGTCGACACCGGTTGCGCTGTCTTTCAGGCCAGCACCTAAATACTCAGATGACATGGCATTAACGTAGTCGCGCAGCATAGGTACGGCGGCGTGATTAAACAGGTAGCAACCGTATTCGGCTGTGTCTGAAATCACTACGTTCATTTCGTACAAACGCTTACGGGCAATCGTGTTAGCGATAAGTGGGGTTTCGTGCAGTGACTCGTAATAGGCCGACTCTTCCACAATACCTGCAGATACCATGGTATCGAACGCCAGTTCCACACCCGCTTTGATCATAGCGACAAGGAAAATACCTTTGTCGAAATAGGTTTGTTCGTCGATATGCTCGCTCGATACGGGCGCATTTTCGAAACCTGTTTCGCCAGTTTCGGCTCTCCAACGCAGTAAGTTCGCATCATCGTTTGCCCAGTCTTCCATCATAGTGCGTGAGAATTCGCCGCTGATGATGTCATCCATGTGCTTTTCAAATAATGGTTGCAGAATTTCTTTTAAATCTTCTGCAATTTCAAATGCTTTAATCTTGGCTGGATTAGACAAACGGTCCATCATGTTAGTGATGCCGCCGTGTTTCAGCGCTTCAGTGACCGTTTCCCAACCTTGCTGGATAAGCTTGGCCGCGTAGCCTGGCTCAACGCCATCGGCGATCATTTTCTCGTAACCTAAGATGGCACCCGTCTGCAACATACCGCACAGAATGGTCTGCTCGCCCATCAGATCCGACTTCACTTCTGCGATGAAAGACGACAGTAAAACACCGGCCCTGTCTCCACCCGTTGCGCTAGCGTAGGCTTTAGCAATCTCTAAGCCATCACCGTTTGGATCGTTTTCTGGGTGAACTGCGATAAGGGTAGGCACACCAAAACCACGTTTGTATTCTTCACGCACTTCAGTACCTGGGCACTTAGGAGCAACCATCACCACAGTGATGTCGGAACGAACTTGCATACCCTCTTCAACAATGTTGAAGCCGTGTGAGTAAGACAAGGTAGAGCCTTGCTTCATCAGTGGCATAACTGCGTTAACCACGTTTGAATGCTGTTTGTCCGGCGTCAGGTTAAGCACCAGATCCGCCGCAGGGATTAATTCTTCAAAGGTACCGACACGGAAACCGTTATCGGTTGCTTTTTGCCATGAGGCACGTTTCTGTTCAATCGCTTCAGGACGCAGGGCAAAAGAGATATTCAGACCCGAGTCACGCATGTTCAAGCCTTGGTTAAGACCTTGAGCACCACAACCTAAAATAACAATATTCCAATCTTTGATGTAGTTACAGCCGTCGCTAAACTCAGAACGTTCCATGAAACGACATTGGCCAAGCTGTGCTAATTGTTGACGTAAATTCAGAGAGTTAAAATAGTTAGCCATCTGATATACCACCTATAAGTCAGAAATTTTGGACGCAACCAAACTAACATAATGTTACGACTTGGTTGTGATTGAAATCACTATAACCCATGCTTATCATTGCTTAAAATGATATATTCGGAACTTCATATTGCATTATGCGCAACGTCAGCCGCAATAACGCTCAGTAACACTGGCAGCAACATCGGCGGCAATATGCAGCACTCAAGCTCAGGCTAAACAGGATAAGTTATGGATATTCGTACCCTCAAATTGTACCTGCACTTATGTGACAGTTTGCACTTCGCCAAGACCGCGGAGCAGATGCATGTGAGCCCATCGACCTTAAGCCGAGCACTGCAAAGATTAGAAGAAGAAGTGAACGCTAAACTGTTAGAGCGGGATAATCGCAGCGTGACCTTAACCCACGCGGGACACGAGTTTAAGCGATTCGCCGAGCAGACCTTGAACCATTGGAGCACACTCAAGCACAGTATCGATCTCAAGCAGGACGTACTGCGCGGTCGGTTAAATCTATATTGCTCGGTCACTGCTGCCTACAGTCATTTACCGGGTTTATTGGATCTATTCCGCCAAGAGCATCCCTTCGTCGAAATCGCCTTAACCACGGGAGATGCAGCCAACGCGCTAGCAGAAGTGCAGCAGAATCGCGCCGATATCGCCATCGCCGCCCTGCCCGATCCTTTCCCCAGCAGCTTACATTTTGCCAAAATCGACGATGTGCCACTGTCGATTATCGCACCGACGATCCGCTGTGCAGTACAGCAACAAGTGAGTCAAACGCCCATAGATTGGTCGAGCGTGCCCTTTATCATCCCAGATCACGGCCCAGGACGGCGCCGCGCCGATAACTGGTTCAAACAAATGGGCATCAGCCCTAATATTTACGCCCAAGTCTCGGGACAGGAAGCGATCGCCTCTATGGTAGCGTTAGGTTGCGGCGTGAGCATGAGCCCCGAAGTGGTGATCAATAATAGCCCAGTGCGAGATCGCATTCAGCTACTCTCGTCGCCGGTTGCTATTCCATCGTTCGAGTTAGGTTGCTGCTGCAAAGTGAAACGACTTGATGATCCCATCGTTAATGCGTTTTTGGATGTAATTTAAACGGGGAAAGTAATACAAAATAAAAGTGCGAGTGAAGAGTTTCAACGAGATAGAAAACCGAAACGGCTCTCAAAAAGCTAAAAACTTAGCTAAAAAGAACCGCTTCACTATCGAACAGTTGCTATCAAATTGGTGCTAACGAACTATTGCCACAGGATTTCTATCGCAAGGCAATCAACACAAGATGACAGGATTACACATCCGGCGAGTTGAGCTTATCAATAGGATCGATACGGGTCACCAATAGCTGATCGACCTTGTACGAATCGATATCGACCACCTCAAATTTATAGCCTGCATAGTTCACGAAATCCGTACGCTTAGGGATTTTACGCAGCATATACATCATAAAACCAGCAATGGTTTCGTAGTTCTGATTATGCGGAAACTCCTCAATACCAAAGGCGCGCATTACGTCGGTAATAGGCGTCACACCGTCGACTAACCAAGAGTTGCTATCACGGGCGATGATCTGCTCTTCGCTCTCGTGCAATGACCAAGCCCCCATTACGGCGCGCTGTAGATCGTTAGTCGTGACAATCCCCACCACTAAGGCGTATTCGTTCATTACCACGGCAAAATCGGCGCGACTATTTTTAAAGTATTCCATCGCTTCTGACAGGCTCAGCGTATCGGGAATGATCAGCGAAGTATGGATTAAGTTACTGCCTTTTAAGATGATATTCTCACCGTTGATCACACGGATCAGCAATTCTTTCGCATCCACGAAGCCTTTGATCATATCCAACTGACCATCGCAGACGAGGAACTTAGTATGGGGATCTTCAGAAATTTTACGCTTGATATCTTCTTCACTGTCTTGCAGTAAAAAGTACACTAAGCTTTCACGGGCCGTCATGGCCGAAGTCACAGAAACGGTTTGCATTTCAAACACATTTTCCATCATCTGTTGCTCACCGCGATCTAGCACCCCAGCTTCGGCGCCCGCATTCATGACGGCATAAATATCGTCGGAGGTGATGGCATCGTTACGCACGGTTGGGATCTGCAGCAGTTTAAAGATACCACTCGCCATGCCATTGAAAAACCACACTAATGGGCGTAATAGCACAATACAGAAAGACATAGGCCCGACAACAGCTAAAGCGACAGGCTCAGGCATCGCCATGGCAATGCGTTTTGGCATTAAATCGGCGACTAAAATAAAGGCGCTGGTTACCGTTATGAAGGATAAAACAAAGCTCAATTGGCTCAGCCAAGGCTCGGCAACTAAAGGGGAAAGCAACTGATAGAAGTAAGGCCGAAATGCCGACTCACCCACAATACCGCCCATGATGGCAACGGCATTAAGACCAATTTGTACTACCGTAAAAAAGCTACCGGGAACAGCTTGTAACTGCAGCACTTTTTCTGCCCGTGCATCGCCCTCATCGGCTAACTGACGTAAACGAATTTTACGTGAAGCGGCAAGTGCAATTTCTGACATAGAGAAAAAACAACTCGCGCCGATTAGACACAATATAATCATCACGTTATCAAAGAGACTCATGTAACACCTTTCATTTAACACTGGACTAACTAGGACCAACTCGCGCTTTATTGCTCGCGAGTCAGTTGAATTCATTGTATTTGAGCAAAGTTTGCTTTGTCTGGTCGCTGCACAACAAGATTGTATTGACCACTTTCACCCCTGAGATAAATGAGCGCTTAGATGACAATCCTTAGGGTGCACTCAGTATATCTGCAAATTCACGAGTTATGCGTGACTCCGCTCTCGCAGCCCACGCATAGCGCTAATGCACTTGCATCATTTAAGTAATTTTTTATGTCGAAACGACTGAATATACAGCATTTAATTATTTTACTCGACTCGATGGCATTAGACATCCGAGCGCGATGGCTTTGATATTGAGCTGCTAGAACGTACATTTAAACCAACAGAATTGACTATGCAGTCGTGGCTTTGCTTAATTGCGTTACGTAAAATACGTCCAGAATGGCAGCATGGATGTCACTCAGAGTGCATCGCTAAATCGACAATAGGCGACAGATTATATCTCATCTGCCGCCTAATATTACCTCACCTTGAGTAATTTTTATCTTAGCGACTTATCTACAGCTGTGTTTCACATAAATGTTATCAATTAGTTAGCATGATTGAGGACGTCTGTGGCGTGGTGATGCTAACCGAATATGTCTCCAATTTTGCAGCATAGAGCCTAGACACTTGAAGCTCAGTAGCCAATCCAGCAACGCGTTGGGATATCTTGGCGAAAGAGTAACGTCACCTGCAACCGGCTCCCATTAAATCACTTCAACCTCGACTCTATTGCGACCTTTATCCTTAGCGCGATAGAGGCAAACATCGGCGCGGCGTAATACGTCGGCCATCTTAAACCCCGAGATCTTATCTAATGGCAAAAACACGCTGCCAATACTGATCGTCACCACAGCCAACGGAGATACTTGATGGGGAATATTGAGTTGCTCAACGAGATAACACAGTTGCGTAGCAATAGCCGTTAACTGTGCTGGCGTGACCTGCTCGACGACCAAAGCAAACTCTTCACCACCAATGCGAGCCAATAGAGCATTGTGCGGCAGGATATCGCACTGTGCTAAGGCATCAGCCACCTGCTTGAGCACAGTATCGCCTTCAAGATGACCATAAGTATCGTTGTAGGATTTGAAATAATCGATATCCAACATTAACAATCCCGCTGGAGTGTTAGCTTGTAGCACAGTAGCTAATCTTTCGGTAAAGGGTCGTCTATTAGCTAAGCCAGTTAACTCATCGGTTTCAGCCATCACCTTTAATTGGCTATTCGCGGCAACCAGCGCTTGTTGTAGCACTATCATCTGACGCTCTTTCTGTTCGCGTAGCAGTAACTCGTTCAATGCGGAGGCGAATTGGGTCAACATATTCTTTTTCTGGGCGTTCCAATTTAATGGCCGCGACACAGTCGACAGCGAGAGCAATCCCAATAACTCCCCAGCATTTTTAATCGCAAAGGCGGCAATCGAACATATCCCCACGGATTTCATTACCTCATATTCCTGTGGTGAAAAAGCCTTTAACGCCTCAAGATCCTCAATCACTAAGGTCGATTCCGTCTCGAATTTTTTAGCCAGTTGAGCAATATTATCTACCGAAATCACTTGGACCTTATTTGCGTGTAAGTCACTGGTCCAAAAGCTGCGGTAATAGGCATGCTGCTGATTGAATTCGAGAAGACTCACCCTTTCAACATCAAATAACTGACCTATTTTGTGGCATACCTCAGTTAAGGTTTTATCCACATTGCAGGTATCTATGCTCAAAAATTGCAATGAAATCTCGGCCAACAATTGATTCGACTGCGACTGCCAATCTAATTCTTTAGTTCGTTCTTTGACTAAGTCAGACAATAAATGCTGCTGTTGTTGCAGTGCACGTTGCTGACGTTTATTGATGGCTAAATCATTACGTATCCTTTGATACATACCTTTAAGTGACAATGCCACATGGGCTATTTCATCGGGTCTTGCGGTTACCGTCTCGGGCACAGATAACTTTTTTAACGAGTTAAGATTGATTTTATTAGTGAAATCTTCCAGTGCCGACAATCTATCTGTCACCATGAGTCGCACTAAGGTCAAAATCAAATAAATCATCAATAAGGTCTTTAACCCATTACCAAGCACGATAAAAATCAACTGCCGCCACAGCTCGTAGTAAAGCCGATTGGTATCTAACCCTACGGTCAAAGTCGCTATCGACTGCTCTTGATAGGTCACAGGATAGTGAAATAGAGTTTGCGACTCGTCATCGGTTAACAAAGGTTTACCCAGATGCATAGTGACGCCATCGATACTGTCTAAATGTACACTCGACACTAATGGCATCATCCCCAGTCCAGAGAGCAAATCCGATAACAAGCTACGGTCGACGTCCCACAGTGACTTAGCCACGCTTGGCAAAATAGATTCTGAATACTCGCGGATATCCGAAGTCGCATTATCGATACTATCCTGATAGTTCCAAATCAACTGTACCAGCATAGTTAACACAGCAAAAAACGAGCTCACCCCAATAATAATCAGCGTCATCTTGTGGCTAATAGAATGATTACGATGCTTCATGTACACCTGTTATTACGCCTTGAGGGGCAACTTATTCAAAATCTGAGACTGGAAAATCTGTGGCCAATCTCGAGCAACTAACATTTGATAAAATGCCGAATCTGGTTGCAAAACACCGAACAAGGCAACATTGTCATAGGGGAGATATTTTTTATGCTGCTGATAATATTGCAATTCGACCAAACCTAAAGCGCCAACCAAAAAATGCCCGCCACCAATAACACTCACAGAGTGCTGGCGACAAAGCTGTAAAATCTCAGGTGAAGTATTGATCGTACCGACAAATACATCTTTACCAGACACCAAACCTGTTTCCTTCAATGCCTTAAGCACCCCAATCGCCATACGATCACTGGCGGTCCAAATCACATTCAGATCAGGATAACGATTCAGCAGGGTTAACGCTTGCCCATAAGCCACAGCCTCACTCCATTGGCCATAAACCGTTTGAGTCAGAGTGGCATTGGACTGCATAAAGAAATAGTCGCTGGCGCCTTGGGTACGTAACACTGAAGCAGGTGTCGATTTATCGCCCGAAATCAACAGAACTTTAGCCGCCTTTCCCTCTAAGTCGTCCATTAAGGCCTTAGCGGTCGCCGAACCAATAGCGTAATTATCGGGAATAATGGCGGGTAACAGATATTCTTGCCAATGGGGATCTTGCAGCAGGGCATCACGCTCGCCAGGGGAAATATCATTTAAAATCAATTGCACATAGACAGGGTGAGGATAAAGCGCCTGCAACATTTTTATCGCGGATTGTTTTTCATTAACCAGAATAACATAATTAGGTAACGCCTTTGCAGAAGCTAACAACTCATCGAGTTGGGTGATCATCTTGAAGTGATTGCGATCGGAATGAATGATATCGAGTTTAATATCGAGTGTCGTCGATGCCGCCAACATCAATTGGTCGACATCTCCCCAAAAACTGTCATCGACAGCCCCAGGATTAAAAAAAACCACATCGAGTTTTGCCCATGCTGCCCCACCAAAACCCGCAGTACAGATAAACACACACGCTAACATCCACGAACGCATAGGCGAGTTCTCCTCGACCATGTTCCCTCAAATGTCATCCTTCACAAGAGGTCACTTTATTATTATCGATTCACAACCTTGTTACCGCATCGCCGCCCAAAATGTTGCTAAAATCGGCAGCAGATGTTTCGATTAAACCACAAAATGATACAAAGTATACTTTATATGCTGACTATTTATTCCGACACCCTGTCGGTATAGGGGGTTCGAGTGGCTCAGTAGCAGAATGTTTATGGGGATGTAAGTGGCGGCCTTATGGTCAGTCTTGCGACCTAACCACGGAGAAAATGACGGGGACTTAAAAGGAATACAAGTTAGAACTCAGACGTTAATGCAGCCTAGCGGTCAAGTTGAATCAAGGTCGTGGGGAGTGGAACCATGATTTTCAGTGGAGGGTAAACCAAATGAGACTGCTCATCGATGCCCTCATATAATCGCATAGGTTGACTAAACTCTATTAACTGATTGAAATAATTAAATATAACTATCAATCACTTAATCTATTCAGTCGTAATCATTTCTCCCAGAATCAATCCTTTATAACTCATATTCATTCAAAGGCACTAAATTGTGCTTGCGACTCTTCTTCTAATCCGTCGCAACATACACCTTCAATCGTCTCGGTGTACTCCAATTGCTGTGTAGCCCGCATCGCCAAACAAAAAGGTTGGCAGTAGCCAACCTTTCAATGAACTAATAATCATATATGCAGTAAATGCGATCGAATTCTCCTAACGCTAAATCGTCCCGGTGAATAATAAAATTCAATTGCATAGAATGCTCACTGTAGACGACTTTGAACAGTACTAGATAATCTTCGGCATTGCCGCCTAATTCAGCTGCGGCGCGGAGTTCGGGTGCTTTATAGCGGCTATCACCATGGCCATTAATGCAGGCTATCCCATCGTAATAGGGCAGCGGCTGCTCGGGGACGAGCAATTCCTGCAGGTTGGATGACTGCCAGTCGGTATTAGCCCATTGCGATTGAGTGAGAATCTGACCAGGGATAAATCCGTGCTCATTCAATTGTATCAGCTCATAGCCCTTGAGCTGATCTTGCCACTCTGGTGCCAATTCATCATCCACAACCGCTAGGGCCTCCAGCACCATAGCTTGTTGCGGTTCTGGTAGCGCTTGTAAACGTGCCTTGGCTAACTTTACTAAATGCGGGTTGTCACTATTAATCATGTCAGGGGCTATCATCTTAATGCTGGCAATTCCCTGAAGTTGATAAGCCTCTTCATACTCATAGTTTGCACATACCGCATCGTCGAACTTAGGTTCGGCAATCGCTTTTCCAGAGTTCAGTTGCTGATCCTCAGCGACATAATAGACATGGCCGCGAAGCATTTCCGAGAATCGCCAGCGCTCCAAAAAGAACAACAATCGCCCTTCTCGAGGCAAATAAGATTGAAACGCCTTCAGGTCGCTGCAGTTGAGCTGTGCGATAAATTGCATGGGCACACGGAAGGCTTGCGCCGCCTCGTCCCAATCCCAATTATGCTCCTCATCAGTCTCCCAATCGTCCTGCCAGTCCTCCCGCCAATGCTCATTAATAAACTCGCGGGTATGGCCAAAGCTCTCAACATAGCCATCCAACATCTCCTCCCTTCCGACCAAAGTCACCGGATAATCCATGCCAACAGGCAAATCCGGCAATCCACCCAGCCGGCTGTTACCTAACTGAGCATAATCTTCGATTGCACAGGGATAGAGATCGACACTATTGCGAATAAATGCCGAAAGCGTATGGGCAAGATGCGGGTCTTTAAACTGCGCCAACTTTTGCTCTAGCAGCTGCTGACGAATGGGGGAATTTTCTGCTAACAACATATCCATATTTACCTCACGACTCCAATGTTTGTTTTTTATCATTTCTATCAACTATTTGCCATCTTCAAATAAGGCAAATTGCCAAGCCTATCACACGATTAGCAAAGCCGGAGTCAACGGCTTGCTAATGAGAAGAGCAACGATCTAGGCGATAGGAAACCCCTCCCATTAATTACTGCTACACTCAAATTCAGCGAAAAAGATCAACAAAAGGATTTGTTTATGGCGATAGCCTGTGTCAATACCCGAGCCAGTTGTGGGGTCGAAGCTCCACAAGTCACAGTTGAAGTGCATCTCAGCAACGGCTTACCAGCATTTAATCTTGTAGGCTTACCCGAAGCTTCGGTAAAAGAAGCCCGTGAGCGAGTACGCAGTGCCTTGATCAATGCGGGATTCGAGTTTCCGATGCGGCGGATAACCGTCAATCTCGCGCCAGCTGATTTACCTAAACAAGGTGGCCGCTACGACTTACCCATCGCCGTGGGCATATTGGCCGCTTCGGAACAGATTCCCATTAACAGTTTAAAAAATATCGAGTTTGTCGGCGAGCTGGCACTGTCAGGGCACATACGTTACTGCCAAGGATTATTGCCCGCAATTATCGCTGCAAAGCGCCAAGACCATACCTTGGTCTTACCGCTAGATAACCGCCACGATGCCGAGCTAGTCGGCTATCCCAATGTGTTGTTTGGTTCGCATCTGCAAAGTCTAGCCGCGTATTTACAAGGGCAAAATCAACTGCCCACACTGGCGCCACAGTTAGAATGGGTAAGCCAAGAGACACCCGAGTCCCATACTTGCCTGAGCGATGTGATTGGCCAATATCAGGCCAAGCAAGCACTCGAAATTGCCGCTGCGGGTAACCACAACCTCTTGATGCTAGGCCCGCCGGGTACTGGCAAGACCATGCTTGCCAGCCGCATGATGGCACTATTGCCTGCACTCAATTATGAGGAAGCGTTAGAAGTGGCGGCAATTCATTCCGTTGCTGGACTCGACATTAAACCGCAGCATTTTTTACAGCGACCATTTAGGGCGCCGCACCACACGAGTTCTTCGATTTCCCTCGTTGGTGGTGGCAGTATCCCAAAACCAGGGGAGATCTCCCTCGCCCATCGCGGTGTATTATTCTTGGATGAAGTGGCTGAATTTCCTCGTAAAGTCTTAGATTGCCTGCGTGAACCGATGGAAACCGGCGAAGTAGTGATTTCCCGCGCCGCCGCTAAGCTGACATTTTTGAGTCGATTCCAATTAATCGCAGCGATGAATCCTAGCCCTAGTGGCGACTTGGATAGCCATCATAGATCCAGCCCTGAACAAATCCAACGTTACCTTTCACGGCTTTCAGGTCCGTTTCTCGATCGTTTCGATTTAACCATTGAAGTCCCCAAACTCCCCGCGGGCACCTTGACTCAAGCCGCGCCGCAGACAGAAACCAGCCAAGATATCGCCAAACGAGTTAAGCTAGCACGTGAGCTACAACTCGCCCGTGCTGGTGTGCTCAATAGCGAACTTACAGGGAAACAATTGAAACACTTCAGTGGGCTCAGTGATGCTGATTTAGTGTTTTTGGAGCAAAGCGTGGTGAAGCTTGGCCTTTCGGTTCGCAGTTTTCATCGTATACAAAGAGTCGCCCGCACTATCGCCGATCTTGAACAAGCCCCTAACACCGAACGCCGCCATCTTGCCCAAGCACTGGGTTATCGTGCTATGGATAGGTTGCTAGCACGACTATCCCAGCAATATTGAGTCAGCCGCTTTACAGTGAAGATGAACAAATGCACCGACCAGCAGTGCCTAAGATTGAGCCAAACGCCTACACCGAGTAACATAGGCCTCCAATTTTTGTCAGGGGGCTCGGATGGGAATGCTGTTTTCACAGATAAAAGGCTGTATTGCATTTTTAGGTTACGTTATAAATACCGTCTTTTGGACTATCCCAATCGTGTTAATCAGTTTTATAAAACTGATACCTATCAGTCCATTAAGGACTGCGACTAGTCATGTGCTCGATTTTTGTGCCAGCGCTTGGATCAGCGTCAATGGCGTGATTGAGCGTTGCTTACATCCCGTTAAAATAGAACTGAGTGGTGACACCGACTTTTCCACTAAAGAGTGGTATATGGTGATTGCCAACCACCAGTCTTGGGTCGATATCCTGATCCTGCAGCGGATTTTTAACCGAAAAATCCCTTTCTTAAAGTTTTTCCTCAAGCAAGAGCTGATTTTTGTGCCTGTATTAGGCCTAGCTTGGTGGGCACTCGATTTTCCTTTTATGCGTCGTTATAGCACAGCGCAGTTGCGTAAGAATCCTAAGTTAAAGGGCAAAGACATTGAAATTACACGTAAAGCCTGTGCTAAGTTTAAGGCTAAGCCTGTGAGTGTGATGAACTTTGTCGAAGGCACGCGCTTCAGCAAGGCTAAGCATCAAAAACAAAACTCACAGTTCCAACATTTGCTAAAACCTAAAGCGGGCGGTATGGCCTTCGCGCTATCAGCCATGGGTGAACAGATCCACAAGCTAGTCGATGTCTCCATTTACTACCCAGACGCAGTACCGAGCTATTGGGACTACCTGACAGGCAAGTTGCCAAGCGTTAAAGTACACATCAAGGTCTCCGATATTGATCCTGCAATGCGCGGCGATTATATGAATGACCGCGATTTTAAAATTGGCTTCCAAGAACAACTGAATCAACTCTGGCTCACTAAGGATCAAGTGTTAAGCCAACTCGCTAGCCAAGCGAATAAAGAATAAAGGTAACGCCACTATGTTGAATTTCCTGCCTGGTTCAGTATTGTTTATTCTGAGCTTAAGCTTGCTGATCATTAATACCGCCGTTTGGGGCTCGCTTATCAGCATTGGCGGATTAGTGAAACTTGTGATGCCAGCACAAAATGCGCGCAATGCGGTGACTACGGTCATGAACCGTTTTATGTGGGCTTGGGCCTGCTGCAACGGTGGCATCTTGTATTTGATCGCTAAAATTGAGTGGGATGTCAAAGGGCTCGAAGGACTCGATAAAAACAGCTGGTATTTGCTGATCAGCAACCACCTCAGTGGATTCGATATCGCCGCGCAAACTTACGTGTTACGTAACCACATCCCTATGCTGAAGTTCTTCCTCAAAAAAGAACTCATCTATGTGCCCATCATGGGCCTAGGATGTTGGGCGCTGGATATGCCATTTATGAATAGAACCAGCCCAGCAAAACTTAAAAAGAATCCAAAGCTTAAGGGCAAAGATTTAGCGACCACACGCCGCGCCTGTGCCAAGTTTAGCAATATGCCCACGTCAATCATTAACTATGTTGAAGGCAGCCGTTTTACCCAAGATAAACATCAGCGCCAAAACTCGCCTTATCAACATTTGTTACGTCCTAAAGCGGGTGGTATCGCCTTTACCTTATCAGCCATGGGCGAACAATTTACTAACCTGCTGGATATGACAATCGTCTACCCAGATGCGCCTGAAGATATTCTGTTTGGGGTAATGAATGGTAAGGTCAGTAAGATTATTGTGCGAATTAACGCCCTGCCCGTACCTCAGGTAGATGCGGCGCGTTATTTCTCTGAGTCTGAGTACCGCGTCGAATTCCAACGCTGGTTAAACCAAGTGTGGGCGGAAAAAGATCAACAAATTCATGCTTTACTCCAAACACATCAAAGTGTGAATAATAAGGCCACCAGCCCAAATCACACTCAAGCAAGCTAGCTCGCCTCTAGCTTTGCTCTAGTTCAGCAACACATGCCGCTGCAGCGGATAACTCCAATTCATTGAATACGGTTATTCCTGCGGCACTGAGTTTTTCAGCTGTTAATCCTTGTCCCGCAATTAACTGTTTTACAAATTGACCATCGTAAATCTGCCTATTACCACAGGATGGACTACGGGCTTTTAAAATCGCCACTTTAATCCCGTGTTGCAGCGCCAGCTTAAGCGCGAGATCAGCTCCCAGACTAAAAGCGTGGGTCACATCCTCACCTTGGGCAGTTAAGATGCGCTGTCCAATCCGCTCCGCTGGCGGTCTAGGTGTTGGCAAACCGCCTGCACATTCGGGACAAATCGCCACAATCCGCCCTTGCTCGAGCCACGTTTGCACCAGCTCGCTCTCCATCAAGTTATGGCCACCGTCGTAGCGCACCGCTTGTCCGAGTAAACAACTACTCACTAACACTTTTTCCACTGTCATCCCCAAATGTCTCATTCCGCCCATAGCATAACGTGAAGGATAAACATGCCAAATGCATTTGGATGATTTTCCCCAAAACCATCAACATCCGCAACAAGGTTGGAAGGTTAAAACCACTCCATTGTTGACAATTTAATATTTAAATATTCATAACATAAAATATTAATAACGAGATAATAAAAATAAAATGATAAAAATCAACAATAAAAACAGAAATTCATTGAAATATAGACTTACGTCTAAGTAAACACATTGTTGACAATCTGCCAAGGGAGGGCTATTTTTTACCCATTGTCGACAATCCTATTAATAGTGATGCGTTCTATGTTGAAGCAAGACACGACGTTCGTTTCTGATGACACTCAAGTTCCCCACCTGCACAAGGTCAAATCGACCTCGGCAGATAAGACGTCAACCACATTAGCCGATCAAATTTTGGTGCAGATCCAAACCAGCATCATCAAGGGCGAACTGCCTGCAGGCAGCAAGATTAACGAGCAAGCACTGGCCGAAAAATACGGCATCAGCCGCGGCCCTACCCGCGAAGCACTGCAAACCTTAGAAAGACAACGTTTAGTGGTGCGTGCGCCCCATGTTGGTGCCCGCGTCGCCCAACTGACGGTGATTGAACTTAACGATTTATATCAACTACGTAGCGTACTTGAAGGCATGGCCTGCGAACTCGCCGCCAGCCGTATTACCCCAGAACAATTAGCCAAGCTAGAAGATCTGCTCGCAACGCAAGAAGCGGCGCTCGCCAAGGGCGATACTTACTTCCAAGAGGAAGGCGATGTCGACTTCCACTACCAAATTATTCAAGCCAGCGGTAACAAGCATCTGCAGGAAACCTTAGTCGGTGGTCTGTATCACTTGCTACGTATGTATCGCTACCAGTGCACTAATAAAAATCGCCCCGTGAAAGCGATTGCCGAACACAGACGCATAGTCGAAGCCATTGCCCAGCGCGATGGTGAGTTGGCCAGTTTGCTGATGCGCCGCCATATCGAACAGGGGCGTAAAAATACCGAATTACGCTTAATTGAATTGCAAGCCAATGCAGCCGCAAAAGAAACCTTAGCCAACATTAGCTAAGTTCTTACGGCTCAATATGCCCACTTCCCATAAAATGGAAAAGGATAAAACCATGACTCAAAGCGCAGGATTACGTTTTCGCCAAGCTCTTGCTAAGGCCAAACCGTTACAAATCGTTGGTACCACCAATGCCTATTTTGCCTTAATGGCAGAGCAAACTGGCTTCCAAGCCTTGTATCTTTCGGGCGCTGGCGTTGCCAATGCTTCCTACGGTTTGCCAGATTTAGGCATGACCTCAATGAACGACGTGCTGATTGATGCAGGTCGCATCACCTCCGCCACGCAGGTGCCTTTATTGGTCGATATCGATACTGGCTGGGGCGGCGCATTCAACATTGCTCGTACCATCAAAGAATTCGAAAAAATCGGCGTCGCCGCTGTGCACATGGAAGACCAAGTGTCGCAAAAGCGTTGCGGCCATAGACCCAACAAAGCAGTCGTGAGCATTGAAGAAATGGTCGATCGCATTAAAGCGGCCGTCGATGCCCGTACCGATCCTAACTTTGTGATCATGGCGCGTACCGATGCGGTCGCCGTGGAAGGTTTAGAAGCGGGTATTGAACGTGCTCAAGCGTATATCGCCGCCGGCGCCGACATGATCTTCGCCGAAGCCTTAACTGAGCTAGACCAATATCGCCATTTTAAAGCACAGGTAAAAGCACCGATTTTGGCGAACATGACTGAATTTGGTCAAACCCAATTGTTCAATAAAGAAGAACTCGCCGAGGCGGGTGCCGACATGGTGCTTTATCCACTCGGTACTTTCCGTGCAGCCAACCAAGCCGCACTGAACGTCATGCAAGCGCTGATGAATGATGGTCATCAACGCAACGTACTAGACACTATGCAGACCCGTAAAGACTTGTATAAATACTTGGGCTACCACGCCTTTGAAGACAAGTTAGATCAACTGTTCAGCCAAGATAAATAACCGAAAAGCTGCAACCCTACAGGGTTTGGCGTTAAAACAGATTTAGCGTTAAACAAATTAAATAAAAAGTGCAGCCTTAACCAATAAATGTCGGCGAATAAGTGCTCTGAAACGAGCACTGAAATCCGCCAGCAATAACCAAACAGAGTTAACGGAAGGGAAGGATTATGTCAGAAGCTAAAAAACTAAGCGGTGCAGGATTACGTGGCCAGAGCGCAGGCGAAACCGCATTGAGCACAGTGGGCGTGTCAGGCAGCGGCCTAACGTACCGCGGTTATGATGTGAAAGATCTCGGTGAAAATGCCACCTTCGAAGAAGTAGCCTACCTTATTCTTTACGGCGAGCTGCCCACTCAAGCCCAACTTGATGCCTACAAAACCAAACTCAAAGGCCTTCGCGGTCTGCCACAAGCATTAAAAGAAGTATTAGAGCGCATTCCTGCTGAAACTCATCCTATGGATGTGATGCGTACTGGCTGCTCTATGCTAGGTAACTTAGAAGCAGAGCACAGCTTTGCCGAACAGAGTGAAATCACCGACCGTTTACTCGCCGCATTCCCATCGATCATCTGTTACTGGTATCGCTTTAGCCACGATGGCGTGCGTATCGATACTGAAACCGATGACGATCAAATTGGCGCACACTTCCTCCACTTATTACATGGCAAAGCGCCGTCGGTACTGCATGCTAAAGTGATGGACGTATCGTTAATTCTTTATGCAGAACATGAATTTAACGCATCAACCTTTACCGCTCGCGTCTGTGCTTCCACCCTGTCAGATATGCATTCATGCGTCACAGGGGCGATTGGTTCACTGCGCGGTCCGCTGCATGGCGGCGCGAACGAAGCGGCGATGGAACTGATCCAAGACATGAAAGATGAAGCCGATGCGCGCGACATCTTAATGGGCAAACTCGAGCGTAAAGATAAGATCATGGGCTTCGGCCACGCAATTTACCGCGACAGCGATCCACGTAATGCCATCATCAAAGAATGGTCAGAAAAACTGGCTGCCGCCAACGGTGACGACCGTCTATACCGGGTATCGGTTGCCTGTGAAGCCCTGATGTGGGAACAGAAAAAACTCTTCTGTAATGCTGACTTCTTCCACGCCAGCGCGTACCACTACATGGATATTCCGACTAAGTTGTTTACGCCAATCTTCGTGTGTTCACGCGTCACTGGCTGGGCGGCGCACGTGATGGAGCAACGCTCTAACAACCGCATCATCCGCCCGAGTGCCGATTATGTGGGCGTGGCGCCGCGCAAAGTGGTACCAATTGCCAACCGTTAAGCAAAATTGACCACACTTGGCGCGAGATTTCACTCAATGTAAGTCTCGCGCCAACTTCATTTTCCGAAATGGATGATGTTATGAGCACTGCTATGAATACCCAATATCGCAAGCCCTTACCCGGCACTCAACTCGATTACTTCGATACCCGCGAAGCCGTAGAAGCCATTCAAGCTGGCTCGTATGCCAAGCTACCTTACACCTCGCGCGTTTTAGCTGAAAACTTAGTCCGTCGCTGCGATCCGGCCGTTTTGACCGACTCGCTAAAACAGATTATCGAATCTAAGCAAGAACTGGATTTTCCTTGGTTTCCTGCCCGCGTGGTGTGCCATGATATTTTGGGGCAAACCGCTTTAGTTGACCTTGCAGGTCTGCGTGACGCTATTGCCGCTAAAGGTGGCGATCCCGCCAAAGTGAACCCAGTTGTGCCAACCCAGCTGATTGTGGATCACTCACTCGCTGTCGAATTTGGTGGTTTTGATAAAGACGCCTTTGCCAAAAACCGCGCCATCGAAGACAGACGCAACGAAGACAGATTCCACTTTATTGATTGGACGCAAAAAGCTTTTAAAAACATTGATGTTATCCCCCAGGGTAACGGCATCATGCACCAAATTAACTTAGAGCGTATGTCGCCGGTGGTGCATTCACGCAATGGCGTGGCCTTCCCCGATACCTTAGTCGGCACCGATAGCCACACGCCGCACGTTGATGCGCTCGGCGTTATCGCCATAGGTGTCGGCGGCTTAGAAGCCGAAAGCGTGATGCTGGGCCGCGCATCCTATATGCGTCTACCGGACATTATCGGCGTGAAGCTCACGGGCAGGCCGCAAGCTGGCATCACAGCGACCGATATCGTACTGGCGCTGACCGAATTTTTACGCGCACAAAAAGTTGTGTCTTCTTACTTAGAGTTCTTCGGCGAAGGCGCCGCGGCGCTGACACTGGGCGATCGCGCCACCATTTCGAACATGACGCCTGAATTTGGTGCCACCGCCGCCATGTTCTATATCGATCAACAAACTCTGGATTATTTGACCTTAACTGGCCGCGAAGCCGAGCAAGTCAAACTGGTTGAAACCTATGCAAAAACTGCAGGTTTGTGGGCCGACAGCTTGACCGAAGTGCACTATCCACGCGTACTGCATTTTGATTTATCTTCGGTGGTGCGCACCATTGCAGGGCCATCAAACCCACATGCACGGGTGCCAACATCAGAATTGGCTGAGCGCGGAATTAGCGGCGTAGTCGAAAACGAGCCCGGCTTAATGCCCGATGGGGCTGTGATTATTGCGGCGATTACCAGCTGTACTAATACTAGTAACCCACGCAACGTGATTGCTGCAGGTCTCATTGCCCGCAACGCCAATGCTAAAGGCTTAAGCCGCAAACCTTGGGTCAAAACCTCACTGGCACCCGGTTCTAAAGCGGTGCAATTATATTTAGAAGAAGCCAAGCTATTACCTGAGCTTGAACAACTCGGTTTTGGCATTGTTGGGTTTGCCTGCACGACGTGTAACGGCATGAGCGGCGCGCTGGATCCTGTGATTCAAAAAGAAGTGATCGACCGCGACTTGTACGCCACCGCTGTGTTATCGGGTAACCGTAACTTCGATGGCCGTATTCATCCCTATGCTAAACAAGCTTTCTTAGCATCGCCGCCATTGGTCGTCGCCTACGCAATTGCCGGCACCATACGTTTCGATATCGAAAAGGATGTGTTGGGATTAGATAAAGACGGCAACCCCGTCAAACTTATCGACATTTGGCCATCGGATGAAGAAATCGATGCCGTGATTGCGACCAGTGTTAAACCTGAGCAGTTCCGTAAAGTGTACGAGCCCATGTTCGATTTAGCCGTCGATTACGGCGAAAAAATCAGCCCGCTGTACGATTGGCGTCCGCAATCTACTTATATTCGTCGCCCACCTTACTGGGAAGGCGCATTGGCCGGAGAGCGCACGTTAAAAGGCATGCGACCACTGGCGGTGCTGGGTGACAACATCACCACGGACCATTTATCGCCTTCTAACGCCATTATGATGGACAGCGCCGCAGGCGAATATCTGCACAAAATGGGCTTGCCGGAGGAAGACTTTAACTCCTACGCCACCCACAGGGGGGATCACTTAACCGCCCAACGCGCAACCTTTGCCAATCCTAAGCTTAAAAACGAAATGGCGCTGGTTGATGGCAAAGTGCAACAAGGCTCACTGACGCGTATCGAGCCAGAAGGCCAAGTGACCCGTATGTGGGAAGCGATTGAAACCTATATGGAACGTAAGCAGCCGCTGATCATCATAGCGGGCGCAGATTACGGCCAAGGTTCGTCCCGCGACTGGGCTGCCAAAGGCGTGCGTTTAGCGGGCGTTGAGGCCATTGTTGCCGAAGGTTTCGAGCGCATTCATCGCACTAACTTAGTCGGTATGGGCGTGTTGCCACTTGAATTTAAAGCGGGCGACAATCGTGCAACTTATGGAATAGATGGCACAGAAGTGTTCGATGTCCTCGGCACGCCAGCGCCAAGAGCGGATTTGACTGTCGTCATCACCCGTAAAAACGGGGAGCGCATCGAAGTGCCGGTGACGTGTCGTCTCGATACCGCCGAAGAAGTGTCTATCTACGAGGCGGGCGGCGTATTGCAGCGTTTTGCTCAGGACTTTTTAGAGTCGAATCTGAAGTAAAACTCGCTTTCAACAGGTGGCGACTCCACACGTGAATCGCCACCTTTGATAGCAACGCTAACCTGTATCGCTATTCCCCTTGGAGTTAATAGCATGAGTAAGAATTTTTTCCCGCCACAAATCAAAGTCGCCGCGACTTATATGCGCGGCGGCACCAGCAAGGGCGTGTTTTTCCGTCTGCAGGATTTACCTAAGGCCGCACAAGTTGCAGGTGCCGCCCGTGATGCCTTGTTACTGCGAGTGATAGGCAGCCCAGACGCTTACGGTAAACAAATCGATGGCATGGGCGGAGCCACCTCGAGCACCAGCAAAACCGTGATCCTCTCCCCTAGCACCCAAACCGATCACGATGTCGATTACCTCTTCGGCCAAGTGGCGATCGATAAACCTTTTGTCGATTGGAGCGGTAACTGTGGCAACTTGACCGCCGCTGTCGGTGCCTTTGCCATCAGCAATGGCTTAATTGATACGGCCCGCATTCCACAGAATGGCATCTGCACAGTCCGAATATGGCAAGCCAACATAGGCAAAACGATTATCGCCCATGTGCCAATCACCAAGGGTGAAGTGCAAGAAACCGGTGATTTTGAGCTCGATGGTGTGACCTTTCCCGCCGCCGAAGTGCAAATCGAATTTATGAATCCGGCTGCTGACGAGGATGGCGGCGGTGGCAGCATGTTCCCTACGGGTAATATTGTAGATGTGCTAGAAGTGCCTGGCATTGGCAACTTTAACGCTACTATGATCAACGCGGGCATTCCCACCATTTTTATCAACGCAGAAGACTTAGGCTACACAGGCACTGAGCTACAGGATGATATTAATAGTGACAATGCCGCCCTTGCCAAATTTGAAACCATTCGCGCCTATGGCGCCGTGCGTATGGGCTTGATTTCGCATATTGATGAAGCAGTTGCACGCCAACACACGCCTAAGATCGCCTTTGTCGCTAAGCCTAAAGCCTATGTGTCATCGAGCGGTAAAACCGTCAATGCAGATGAAATTGACCTACTGGTACGCGCCTTGTCTATGGGCAAACTGCACCACGCTATGATGGGCACGGCTGCCGTTGCGATTGGTACAGCGGCGGCAATTCCCGGCACTTTAGTCAACTTAGCCGCAGGCGGAGACACTAAGGATAAAATTGATGCGGTACGTTTTGGCCATCCCTCTGGCACCTTGCGCGTTGGCGCTGAGGCGTCAATGGTCAACGGTGAATGGACAGTCGTCAAAGCCATTATGAGCCGCAGCGCTCGCGTACTGATGGAAGGTTTTGTGCGGGTGCCCGCTGCGTAATTTTATCTAAGTAAACAGTTCAACCAAAGACCTTGCTTCTCCCCCTTCCGGCAAGGTCTTTTTTCTATTCTCACCCATCATTTTAATCTGCTTCGCCCGTATTTGTCTTAGCATGATATGTTGACATACCTGAAACAATGCTAAGATCCTTTAGCAAAAACGCCAGAATACAAACTCGTCATAAAAAGAATATTGGCAGTGAAACGGTACAGTTAATATATTGCATGATCTATTACAGAATCGCGCCCATCGATTTTGGTTATTTTTAAACCAAGTCAGCAATTTAAGTCGCATTTTTACAGCAAAATGGCATGTAAGGTCTAGGCTAAGAACTAAACTAAATAGAAACCTAATCAGGATGGGTCCGTTTTTGGTAGGGGAAAATTTGAGTCAACTAATCCACAAGCTAATATTTAGTACGCTTTTTATCCTAAGTTTGTGGGGGATCTCGTGCAATGGATTAGCTCAACCATTGAGCGCGGCTTCCACACAGCTCAAATTTGAACATATTCGCAGTGAAGATGGCCTTACCCAAAATACGATTACCAGCCTGTTTATGGACAATGCAGGTATGTTATGGATTGGCACTCAAGATGGTTTGCATGCTTATAACGGTCACAGCTTCAATATTTTCCCCCATTCACCCAATGATCCGAGGAGTATTTCTGAGAGCTATGTCTCTGACATTATTCAAGACTCAGAAGGTAATATCTGGGTTTCGACTTTCAGCCAAGGGGTAAATCGACTCGATTTGAGCACAGGGACCTTTGAACACTTTGGCCAAGAACAAGGGCTTACCGATCCACGCACAACCAAACTCAGCGTTGTAGGCAATACACTCTGGATTGGTACTAAAGCAGGACTATTTTCCCTATCGACCAAAACCAAACGCATTACCCAAGTGAACTTAGGTAATAGTGTTCAACCCCACATCACCAGCTTAGCCAATGTTGAAGACACTTATCTGCTGGCAGGAACACAAGATAGCGGCACCTTTGCTGTCAGTGCCAATACTATTACTCGCTTAAATGTCCCGCAGAATCTCACTGCACATCAAATTAGGGCACATTCCGCTAATGCGATCACTTTAGCTCTGGGTGGGCAATTATGGCATTACAACTTGGCGTCACAACAGGGCGAAATCCTCTGGCAGACAGACGATAATGTGCCTTACATTAAAGATTTTATCCAAACTGAGCAGGGTGACTTTTGGGTTGTTGGGCCAGAAGCCGGTCTTATTCAACTCGAGAGAAACGATAAGGCATTTACTGCGACCTACCACAGGTATGATCCTAAGCGTACCAACAGTATCAGTGAAAATAACATGCTGAGCTTACTGCAAGATCCCTTTGGCAATTTATGGTTAGGTGCCAGTTATTCTGGTCTAGATAAAATTAATACCCGTCGTCAGTATTTTCAGCATATTTACGAATCCACCCCTAACCTGTCGCAACAAAGTAACAACATTCGCACCTTGTTCCGCAGCCAAGATAATGCGCTATGGATAGGAACCGAAGGTGCTGGGCTTAAACGCATGTTGGCCAATGGAAAATATGAACACTACACGGAGCTCTTTGCTAACGCCTTAGGGATGCATCAACGCAACTTGAATCTTATCCTGCGAGATATAGACCAAGACAAAAATGGCGTGCTTTGGTTTGCCACTAACTATGGGCTAGGTCGACTGGCGCTAGATGGCCACTTCCAGTTACTCAAGGTGACAGAACGCACTGATCAAGGCGCAGAAACCAATTATATCCGTAGTTTAGATATTGATGAGCAAGGTCACCTCTGGGTGGCAACAACCAATGCCCTCTACCGTAAGGCGATAGATACCGATGAATTTACTTTTATCTCATTGGCACATATTGATAATTTCTATCCGGCACAAAATCAGTTTTTAATCCTCAGAACACACAAAGATACGCTATGGATAGGTACACTCGATGGCCTGCTTAAGCTGGATATGAAAACAGGCACAGGTAAATCCTACTTCCATCAATCCTCAGACAAAAACAGCCTGATCAACAACCGTGTCCGCGATATTTTAGTCACAAAATCGGGCGAGGTATGGTTTGCCACCCATGGTGGGATCAGCAAGTTACCGTCTCAAGAGACTGATGCAGGTTTTAGCCACTATACCCGCAATCAGGGATTACCAAGTGATACCATCTATGCCTTACTCGAGGATCAAGAACACAACATTTGGTTTAGTAGTAATGCGGGGATAGGAAAGCTCAATCCTAAAACCAATCGTGTCATCATATTTAATGAGCAAGAAGGGCTACAAGCACTGGAGTTTAACGGTGGCGTAAAACTTGAAGACAGCGATGGCGATCTCTGGTTTGGTGGCATTAATGGCATAAATCGTTTCAATCCAAAGTCAATTCCAGATCAACGACCCGATGTTAAAGTCGCACTCACTGGCTATAGTATTGCGGGTAAAGGGCACACTATTCTCGATTTGAGCCATCCACCTAGCATAGTAATGGACTATAGCGATCAGCTGATCAGTTTTGAGGTGACCTCATTGGATTTCAGCTATACGGGTAAAAACCGCTTCAGCTATTTTCTTGAGGGATTTGATAACGAGTGGCATGAGCTCCCCACAGGTAATGAAATCACCTTCACCAATATTAATCCTGGTCACTACCAACTGCATGTTCGCCATGGGCTGCAATACAACACTCAAGGTGACTACGCCCTTTCTGTCGATCTTCATGTACAAGCGCCCTTCTATCGAACTCAGTTCGCCTACGCCCTCTATAGCTTGCTCTCTCTATGGCTGTTGGCTTGGATCATTATCTGGCGTAAAAGAAAACGCCAGCAACAGCGCGAATTTGAAACCAGTATCCGCGCCTCAGAGGAGCGACTCAAACTTGCACTTTGGGCCTCTGGCGATGGCATGTGGGACTGGAACATACCAGAAAATCGCGTCTATCGTACCAATATGGATTCTTCAGTCCCCCATTGGAATAGCAGCAATATAGCCCATGAGAGCATGCACTCAGAGGATAGGGAAAGATTCAAATTTGAGCTTAACGAACACCTTCAAGGTCGTTCGCCTTTCTTCGAAGCAGAGTACCGAGTCGAACGCTCCCCCGGTAATTGGGTATGGATTTTAGACCGCGGTAAAGTGGTGGAAAAAGATAGCCTAGATAATCCGATCCGCATGACAGGGACCAACCGTAACATTACCTCGCGCAAACTGATTGAAAACGAGTTGGTACTGTCATCACAAGTGCTCAACAGTATGAACGAAGCCGTTGTAGTGGGAGGATTAAACTATCGAATTCGTTCGGTCAACCCTGCATTTTGTGCCATTACAGGGTACACAGAACGCCAAATAACCGACAGGCATTTCATTCACTTAGCCTTTAGTCGCCAACAGCGGGAGTTGTTCAATACGATTGAACAACAGCTACTGCGTCACAAACATTGGGTCGGAGAACTTTGGATCCGCAATAAACAACGTCAGGCCATTTTAGTCTGGCTTGAAATCAACCAAGTGATCGATATCAAAGGCGAAACCAGTCACTTCGTTGCAGTATTTACCGACATCACAGAGCGGAAAAAAGCCGAAGAAGATCTGCGTTTCCTCGCCAGCTTCGACACATTAACTGGCTTACCGAACCGAACCTTATTTCAAGACAGGCTCAATCACGCGATTACTCAAGCGCACAGAGCGAATAATATCGTTGCCTTGCTGTTCTTAGACCTCGACCGCTTTAAACATATCAACGACTCTATGGGTCATCATGTCGGAGATTTATTACTGAAAGCCGTGGCAAGACGACTGCAAAATGCAGTGCGTGATGGCGATACTGTCGCACGCTTAGGTGGCGATGAATTTACTATTATTTTAGAAGGTGTTGCGAAAACAAAAGCCGCAACCCTGATCTCAGAAAAAGTGCTCAGAGCATTCCAAACACCCTTCCTATTGGACGATAAAACGCTAACCATCTCGACCTCAATTGGTATCAGCTTATACCCTAACGATGCGGACAATGCCGACTCACTGATTAAATTTGCCGATACCGCCATGTACCACGCAAAATCATCAGGTCGAAATAACTTCCAGTTTTATACCTCTAAGTTGAATGAAATCGCCACCCGTCATGTACAACTCGAAAGTGGTTTAAAGGAAGCTATCCAACGCAAAGAACTAAGCTTGGTTTATCAACCTAAATTCTGTTTACGAGATGGTTCACTCACAGGACTGGAAGCACTTTTACGTTGGTATCACACTGAACTTGGTCCTATTTCACCTGTGGAATTTATTCCACTGGCGGAAGAAACGGGTATCATCACTCAAATTGGCCACTGGGTGATCAACCACGCCTGCCAGCAATTAGCCGAATGGAATAGCCTAGGATTTAACGGGATCACTATTGCCGTCAACCTATCGGCTCGCCAACTGAAGGCGGACATTATCTCCACCATCGAAGTCGCTTTAGCCGTATCAGGTCTCCCGGCTCAATCCCTTGAGCTTGAGCTTACTGAATCAATGATCATGGGCAATCCGCAGGAGTCGGTCAGCATCCTATCTAAACTCAAGGCCCTAGGATTGACCATAGCCGTGGATGATTTTGGTACGGGTTATTCGAGCCTAAGCTATCTCAAACGTTTCCCGATAGACACACTCAAAATCGATCGAGAATTTGTCAGAGACATCACCAACGATCCCGACGATGCCGCCATCACCAGCGCCATTATTGCCCTCGCTCACAGCTTAGAACTGAATGTCGTCGCCGAAGGCGTAGAGACCCAAGAACAGCTCAACTTCTTGGCTATGCAGGGTTGCGATCAAGTACAAGGTTTTTTACTGAGTAAACCCTTAAATGCCGAAGATTGTTTAACCTTACTCAAAAATCAATCTAAGCCACAGCCACTTTGATTTAAGGCATTATCGACAAAAACAGCCAATAAAAAAGGCTCCTAGGAGCCTTTAAACGTCACCACAAATTCCTTACTTTGCTAAACGTTCAACACGCTTAACCCAGCCTTCAGGACCTTTAATATGGCCCTTTTGGATTTCGGTATACAGTTTATAGATGCGCTGAACATGCTCGCCCACTTCACCATTACCGACAGTGACAACATGGCCATCTTCAAAAATGTAGGAGCCCACAGCAGAAACCACGGCCGCCGTCCCAAAACCACCCGCCTCGATAATTTCACCTGATTCAATATCAGCGATAAATTTATCAAGCATGACAGTCTCTTGGCGCACTTCACAACCGAGCATCTCACCCAATTCCATAATGGATTGCGAGGTGATCGACTTCAAAATAGTATCTGTGAAGGTTGGAATAATCACAGTGCCATCTTTCAGAATGTGGAAATGGTTCATCGCGCCCGCTTCTTCAATCTGTTGATTGGTCGAATCGAGATATAACACTTGCGATGCACCAAAGGCTGCCGCCGCTTTACCCGCACGCAACGAAGCCGCATAGTTACCCGCGGCTTTTGAGGCGCCAGTGCCACCCGATACTGCACGATGGAAAGTTTTGCTGATCAGTAAGCGTATGCCTTTGTTCACGCCAGCCGCGTAATAAGCGCCACTTGGGCTTAACACGACACAGAAGGTATAACGCGAACTTGGGCTCACAGAGAGGCGGTCTTCGGTCGCAAAAATAAAAGGACGAATATACAGACACGCGCCTTCTTGCATCGGGAACCACAGGCGATCGACATCGATCAACGCATTGATCGCATCCATCTGCATTTGTTCATCGATATTGGGAATACAGACGATATCGGCGGAGCGATTCATCCGCTCGGCATTCTTATTAATACGGAAAGTATAAATCTCGCCGTCTTCATGCATAAAGGCTTTAGCGCCTTCGAAGATCGACTGGCCATAATGCAACGCCATTGCACCCGGTGCCATTTCAAATGGTCCATAAGGGACGATGCGCGGATCGCACCATTGTCCATCATGATAATCCATCAAAAACATATGATCGGTTCTGAGGCTACCAAAGCCCACATTCCCCTCGGGCTTGAATTGCTCAGTACGGCGCTCGGACGCAGGTTTTAAATTGTAAGTTATTTCCATCGCATACCACCTTGATTACTGAACAAGCAGACTAGGGAGCGACAGGAATAAAGTCAAGAGGGGCGCGCATATCTAAAGGTCTAAGCAAATAAAAAACTCGCTAACACGCTTGGTTCAACTTTTCACACGGCCTCAGAGACAGGATAAAACAATCCACAATAATGCCAATGGCAAGTATTTTTGCCACAATAGGGTCGAACTCCCAATGAGATGATCCTATGTCAGATTATAAAATGATCCCCTGCGCTCACTACGACTATCTCGAACTCGCCTGCCTGCGTGGTTATCAACTCAACATTGAGCTTATTGATGGCACCCAGTGCCAAGGTAAAGCCATCACCACGCAGACAAGAGCCGACAAAACTGAGTGGCTTATCATCCAACTGCAACAAACTAAACAATCCCTTAGACTCGACCATATCGCCGCCATCACGCCCCTCGAGCCAAATGCTGAATTTAGCCGAGTACTCATTGCGGCCAAGTAACCCTAGCAAAGGATATAACATGGCAACTATGATTTTATCGGTTGAAATCGGTCACTGGATCGGTGGGCATAACGGCCAATACCCCCATCTCATTGAATTTGATATGGCACATTTAGATAGACCCTTTCAAGTCAGCGAAGGTTGGGGGCATGGTTTAGGAGGCTCCGCTTACGCACTCGCACAATTTGTCGAAACGCCTTATTTCCTCAAACTCAAAACCGAGGCTCCTTGGGCGTTTGCCATTATCGAACAAGGCTTAGCCCAACAAGATATTGAGACTATCGCCAGCGCACTCTCAGAACAATATGGGGATCATCCGCCGCTTGTCCCTGCACATTTAATGGAATACTTATTAGGTTTAAGCTAAAGGGTTTTGTTAGAAGAGAGTGGACCTGCTGAACAATACAGGTTTAGTTAACGAGGTGTATTGCGGAAAAGCTTCACCGAGTCATGACACTCGGTGACAGGATTCGAAATAGGGATCGAAACAGGCTTCTAAACGGTACGAAAAATAGCTTAGCGCTTAAACCGCAACCGCCGCAATCACAGAAACTTCAACCAAATATTCTGGCTCGGCAATAGCGGCTTGCACACAAGCGCGGGCTGGCGCATGGCCTTTAGGCACCCAAGCATCCCATACCGCATTCATCGCATCATAATCCCCCATATCTTTCAGATAAATAGTCGCTGACAGTAAATGCTCACGCGAACTTCCCGCCTGCGCTAACAAGGTATCGACCTCCTCAAGCATAGTGACAGTTTGCTCGGTGATGCCTTGATACTTGTCCTTCGCCACTTGGCCACACAGATACACAGTACCTTGGTGGATCACTATACTGCTCATACGGGTACCTACATCTAAACGGGTAATACTCATATTGATAATCTCTTAAATCAGATGCACTTAAATAAATGGCTCAGCAAGAACCGAATCGGCCATTTTAGCGATAAACTGGCTTTATGTCTGCGCCACGAATCTAGGCAAAGGTGAATAAAAACGTGCCATCAAGGCAAATAATCCTAGGCTACAGCTCACCACGGCCAGCCACACTAACGGTGTCACCACGGCTAAATTGACTAATTGAAATCCGACTAAGGCTGCGCATGCCGCGATCAAAGCAAAGGGCAACTGAGTCACCACATGGTCATGGGGAGCGCAACCAGAACTGGTCGCACTGAGCACGCTGGTATCTGAAATGGGCGAGCAGTGGTCGCCAAAAACCGACCCAGCCATCACAGCGCTCAGTACAGGTAACAACAAATGAGGATCCAAGCTATGGGCAATCTCTGCGCCAATAGGGATCATAATTGCAAATGTTCCCCAGCTTGAACCCGTCGCAAAAGCCATTATCGCGCAGAGTAAAAACATTCCCGCTACCAGCAGGTGCGGAGAAAGATAAGCCTTAGCCCAAGCAGCCAACAATTTAGCGACGCCAAGATCTTGGATCACAGCGCCAATCATCCAAGTGCAGAGTAAAATCGCAATGGCGAAGGCGATCATGCGAACTCCGTGGCTCAAATCCCCCACTAATGCCGTTAAACGTCGCCCAGACAAGCCTAACATGGCAAGAGTGACTAAGGTTGCCAACAAACAAGCATCGCGCATAGAAGCGCCAATATCAGCCTTAGCAAGCCAGAGTGACACATCCCAAGAAGAGACCTGCTGAGCCCCAGACCACAAAGTTAATCCCACTGAAGCAGACAGCAGAGTCAGCATAGGGATTGCGAGCAGCCAAGGATTTCCCTTAACCTCGACCGTATTGGAGGATTCCACAGCAGTAACAGCAACAAAAGAGTGAAAACCTACGCCATACCAAGCGACGAGTACGGACAAGCCTAAGGTCACGATGGCGTAAAAGTTAAATAAGGCCACCTCAATAAAGGCTTCCAGCGGCGACACGGGCAAAAAGCTGATCCCCGCGATAAGCGCCATCACATAGGGGCCCCAACTGGAGAAAGGCAATAGCGCGCATAAAGGCGAAGCATTGGAATCAACTAAATAGGCGAGCTGCTCATGGCGAATACCATAACGCTGGCTGAGCGGCTGACACACATGGCCGACAGCAAGACAACTGAAAATCCCATCGATAAACACTAACCAACCAAGAAATACGACCCCAAGACGCGCCTGACGTTCAGTACGAATACGGCTATACAGCCAATCACCAAACTGACCCACGGCACCACCACGTGCTAACAATTGCGTCATGCTACCGAGCAGTAACATGGCCAATAGCACATTGAGATGCCACGCTTGCCAAGCACCTTGGGCATAAAATTGTTTTACACCGGTATCAAGCAAATACAACCCCGTTTGCAGAGGATCAAATTGGGCGATTAATAGGGCACCAGAGACAATACCTACACCTAACGCCACCAGTGTGCGGCGTAAAAATAGGGCTAAGGTTAAGGTCAACAGTAGCGGGAGTATGGCGAGCAAACTAGGCGACATGGACCATTCCGATAAAAAATAAAACCAAGAATACTAACGAGTTAATAACAAATGCAAAAAAACTTAATTTAGAACCCAGTAATAGGGTGTTTTTTAACCAAACGGCAAGAATCGCTATTCCTTAAGTTCTAGGCACTGCTAGAATCACAGTCCCATCCAGAAACCATAGGACTCTCCAGATGAGCCTTGAATTACTGTCCAAACTGGAAACCAAAATCCAGGCTGCACTCGAAACTATCGAGCTTCTAAAAATGGAGCTTGAAGAAGAGAAGCAAAAAGCGTCTACGCTGAGTGAGCACAATCAACAATTGAATGCGCAAAACCAGCAACTACAAGAAGAACTCACTTCTTGGAACGAAAAAGTGACTGGCCTTGTTGGCTTGTTAAACAGCGAAATCTAAACTGCATTAGTTTGATGATGCTGCGCTTCGATCAGTTCGTTCAATTCTAAAATAGCCTGCTTCACTTTTGGCAGGCTTTTTCTTGGCAGTAAAAACCGTCCCTTCTCAAATTCCAATCGTCCTAAATCTTTAACCCAAATAACACCAGTGAGAAAAATACGCGCGTGCTTAACGATAAGCTTAGGTGCGTAGACAGGAAAAACTCTCATATGACCACCTACAAGCATTCTTGTTGTTATTGATTACAGTTGTTTGACAGAAGCTTTGCCACTTGAGTTTCATCGTTAGAGTGGTATTTTTCATCTTTTATCGCCAAAAATACTTAATCGTTTGATTTAGTTAAACTATGAATATGTCACCCTGTGAGTAAAAAAGAAGAACGCCATAATAATGTCACTTGCCAATTTTTTGACACTCTGCTAAATTATTAGCGTTACTCAGGGTAAAAATGAGTCCTCTGGCTCAAGTCCGTACTTTCTTTTACAAGAAGTACGGTTTTTTTTGCCCATTTTTTGCCTCGTCTTTATTCCATAAGTTCAAACGACTAGCCTACAGAGGCCTAACTCAGTACGTTAAACTCCCTATCAAAGCGCTATTTGCCTTGTTGTTGCCAACCGCCCCAATAAAAAAGAGCCCTTAGGCTCTCTTTAACATGCAATCGATACAGCATTATCATCCGCTCATATGACAGCAGTGCGGGTAACGCCTATCGAACTATTTTTTTGCTAGGTAGAAAGCAATTTCTAACAGCTCGTCGTAGGATTTGATTGCCCCTGTTTCAACACGGTACTTACCGTTAACAACCAGAGCAGGTACACCCGTCAGCTTAGCATTTTCAGTATCACGCTTCATCTTTGCCATTTGCGCCTTTACCATGAAAGACTCTGCAGCCGCATCGAAGGTTTTACCATCGACACCGTTAGCAATAAACACAGCACGAACATCATCGCGATTAGTAAAATGCTGTTTCTTCTCATGAATAGCAGAGAATAACGCCGCATCCATTTTCTCATCGACGTTTAACTGATGTGCGACTGCAAATGCGCGTGACATTTCAACCCCCATCTCTTTGCCGATAAAATCAACGTGTGCTTGGTTAAACGCAACGCCTTCTGGCTTCTCGGTGAGAATTTTTGGCACTACGGTTTTAGAGAAAGTAAAACAATGCGGACAATAGAAAGAGAAAAACTCAGTAATCTCAGGCTTCGCAGTTGCTGGGCCATCGTTAATCACTGTGTAATGCACACCTTCTTGGTATTCCACAGCCGATACTGCCAGTGGCGCCAGTAACAGAGCCGCGGCCATGAGTAATACTTTTTTCATGAAAATTCCTTAAATCGTTTTGATAAATTGGCTGGAGACTAACATATTCCATTTTTTGAGTGTAACTCAAGCTTAAGAGTTCAATCTAATGTCACAAGATACGTCTGTGAAATCATATTTTGCTCAATGCTAATACGGCACTAGGCTCAGTGGTGGTTCGCTAAGGGCAAATAATTGCTCTTTGAACGCCAAAATCTGCTGTTCCCAATACTTTTCATCCCCAAACCAAGGGAAGTTCATCGGGAAGGCCGGATCGTCCCAGCGACGGCCAATCCACGCGTTGTAATGCACCATACGCAGCGCCCGCAGCGGTTCAATCAAGGCTAACAGTCTTGTATCAAACTCACAAAATTCTTCATAGGCTTCGAGTAAGATCTCAAGCTGCATCAGTTGCTGCGCTCTATCCCCGGTGAGCATCATCCATAAATCTTGAATCGCCGGCCCCATGCGAGCATCGTCTAAATCGACGAATCCGGGACCGTCTGGCGTCCACAAAATATTGCCTGGGTGTAAATCGCCGTGCAAACGAATGGCCGTAAAATCTTGGCGATCCCAAATCGCATTCGCCTTAGCCAGCACCTGCTCTACTACGGTAAAGAACGGCAAGCGTAGGCTATTAGGCACCAAATTAGATTGCTTTAACCACGCGAGCGGCTCAGCGCCTAAAATCTGCGGATTCAGCGGTTCACGTTCAGCAAATACCGTTTGCGCCGCGTACTGGTGTATCCGACCGATGAACCGACCCACTAATTCCAGCTGCTCTAAATTATCGACTTCGAAGGCGCGACCACCCAAGGAAGGAAACAGGGTAAATCGATAACCTTGGTACTTGTGTAACGTATGGCCTTCGATAATTACAGGTACGGCAATCGGGATATCTTCTGCCGCGAGTGCGAGCGCATAATCATGTTCCTCTTGGATCTGCGCATCGCTCCAACGGTCTGGGCGATAGAACTTCACCACATAACGCAGCCCTTCATCGCTACGGAACTGATACACGCGGTTCTCGTAACTGTTCAGCGCGAGTAAGCCCGTTTCTGGGTACACGCCCAGACTTTCGATCGCATCTAAGATCAAATCCGGTGTTAGGGCTTGAAAATGGAACTCTGCGCCGCTAGAACTCGTGGTTGGTGGCGTCATATTCTGACTCATATTCAGTTCACTCTTAGGTGAGGTTGCAGCAAAGTGGCTAAGTATTCCAGCACCTCAAAATCGGCTTCTCGTTCGGTCGAGAGCCAGCAAATGTTGCCGTAAAACTCATAATTGAGCCATAACTGGCTGCCTTCAAATTCTAATAACCATTGATGCCTGTCGGCGCCCCACTGACGCTCGCGCACAGTGCAATCGAGCGCCGCAGCTAAAGGTTCGGCAAAGTCGGCGAAACGATCAAAATCGATATCCGCACTGACCGCTAAACTTAAGGCGCTTTTATCTAAGCTAATGGTATCTAAACTCATGGCTTTTAAATGTGTGCTTGGTAATTTCATGCTTGTTATCCCATCAACTACTACATGACATGATCAAACCTTGGCCCCAGTCCGGTGGACGCTTGGCTAAGTCTTCATGCTCTGCGTGTTCGGCAAAGGGCTGAGTTAAGATTTTTTGCAGCAAATGCAGCGGCGCAAGATTACCCTCTTCCACCGCGATTATCGCCTCTTGGGCTAAATAGTTACGCAAAATATATTTGGGATTCACACTATTGCGCTCAGTTTGCCACGCAGGGATATCCGCTACTGCGCCCAATCGCTGTTGGTAAACTTGATACCAAACATCAAACTGGCTGACATCAATAAAGTCATCCCGCAGCGCACTGTGTTTGCTGGTCGGATCTAACTTGCCTAATTGACGCCAAGTTTGAGTGTAATCGAGTTGATTTTTCTCCATCAGCACAGTAAATCGACCTATAAGTTCGAGATCCTGTTTGTCTTGCTCCACCGACGAAACATCAACTGCAGATAGACCTAGTTTTGCCCGCATCAAGCGCAAATAAGGCTGCACTAGCGCCTCTTGGTATTGATTAAGAATGGCAATTAAGTCATCGGATGGGATCACTGGTGTGAGCGCCTGCGCTAAACGTTGCAAGTTCCACAAACCGACTCCCGGCTGCTGACCAAAGGCATAGCGACCTTCGGGATCAGAATGATTACAGATAAAGTCTTCTTGGAATGTATCGAGGAACGCAAAGGGACCGAAGTCAAAACTGTCACCTAGAATCGACATATTGTCTGTGTTCATCACGCCATGGGCAAAACCGACCGCCTGCCAGTGGGCAATCATCTTAGCGGTATCTTGCACTACCTGTAAAAACCACGCTTTATAACCTGCGGCATCACAACTCAAATGGGGATAATGCTGAGTAATAGTGAAGTTGAGTAATTGAGTCAGCTTATCGGCACGACCGCGCTCACTGTGGCAGAAAAACTCGAAATGACCGAAACGAATGTGGCTGCGAGCTAAACGTACGGTAATGGCTGCGGTTTCTTGGCTCTCACGCCATACGGGCAAGTCAGAGCCAATCACAGCCAAGGCGCGGGTCGTCGGCACATGCAGATGATGCAGCGCCTCAGAGACTAAAAACTCGCGCACCGCGGAGCGCATCACAGCACGGCCATCACCACGGCGCGAATAAGGCGTCGGACCGCCGCCTTTAAGGGCGACATCCCATGCGCCATTTGGACCAATCGCTTCACCTAAAATGATCGAGCGTCCATCCCCTAAGCGCGGCGTGTAACCGCCAAATTGGTGGCCGCTATACACTTGGGCATAGTAGGTCGCGCCATCGACGGCCGCATTGCCAGATAAGCCCAATAACAACTCATCGGTGGGTTGGCTCAAGCCAATCAATTGCGCGGCGTCATTACTCCATGCCAGCCATTCAGGCTTAGTTATCCCTTGTGGATATACTTGCGAGTAAAACTCAGGCAGCTGAGTAAAAAAATCCTGTTTAAACTTCATCTTGTCCACCTATTGGCTCATGGTCTTGCAAACCAGCACCGACTTATCGTCGAACTCACATAGGTGCCCACATTGATAAGATCCAAGGCCAAAACCACTCACGCCAGAACGACTTAGACGTTGCATACCATGAGCCTTGCTCTGGCATTGCTCTAGAGTATCGTAGTAACCATTAATATCTTCGGCCTGCAAAGGTGTCACCGGAATGGCACTCACATCGGGATAATAAAATAGGGTCCATTCTGGGGTTTTAGTACAGCCACTGAGTAGCAATAATCCAAGCCCGAATAAGACATTCGGTAAGGCATAGCTTAGTTTCATTTTTCCCCTATTAAGCCCATAAAAAAAGCGAACCTTAGTTCGCCTTTTGCGCATTCAGTTAGCAGGGATTCTACACTGCTTAGACGAGGGAAATAACCGCTTTTCGACTAAGGGTTTACCCGCTAAGCGCTCCCTACAACATATCAAGCCGTGGTTGCTTTAGTCTGTGCTTTCTCAATCCGGTTGATTCGGCCCTCAAAGCCAGTGACAGTGCCATCGCTCAGCCCAAGCTCGAGTGCTTTACGACAGATGACAATGGCGGCATCGAAGGCTTGGGTATCATTTAGCAAGGTGGCTAAATGCAGGAAACCGGAAGATTTAAGCTCAGTATCTTTGCCTTGCTCGGCGCTAGCCGCTTGGAACAGTGCAATATACTCTTCCGCTAATTGAGCACCATAGTTGAGGTAATCCGCCGATTTACGCTGTTTGTAGCATTCAGCAATCATGTTTTGCAGCGCGGTATAGCGAGCACTGGCTGACGTCGCTCCTTGATACTCCTCAAAGGCCCGAACTAAAGTCACATTCGCCCAAGCCCCTGGCGCACCGACCTCAGAACGTGTGTTCGATGCTGGCTCTGCGTCATCTTGGGTGTCAGCTTGTTCATCTGTAGGCGTAGTGCCTAAAATGATCACCGCCTCTTCGTTATGGGCTGCAGGTATATCGACTTCGATAATATCTGTGTCTAGCGCCACCGAAATGCTCGCAGGGCTTTCGGTCTCACGGGGCATTAATTCGGCTTCAACTTCGATAACGGGCTCTACTTCAGCCACGCCAGTATCCTCAATCCTTTTAACTGGCTCAGGTTCTACACGCTCGGGCTCAGCAGCGGAGAAAATAGGTGCCTCTTCGGTGGGAACTACAGGTTTTACCGAGGTCGACTTGGGTTTCATCGCCTCTTGTTCTTCTTTCGCCAATCGCTGCGCGCGAAGGAATAAAAACACCCCGACAGCAATCAGTATAAATACGACTAAGATCTTCATTCTTGTTCACCTTTGATGGCCGCTTCTCATCAGAAGCCGTGTCAATGGGTTTGCCAACGTCCATCAGGACAGTGTCTATGGCAACCGAGTCTAGCTAAAAATTGAGCAGAGATTAACCGCTATTAAAGTCCATTGTGTCGGTGCAAATCAAGTATTTATGCCTTTTTATACGATCTTGCGCTCAAATAGTTATAGCCAATTGCGCTAGACTGGCACAATCGAGTTCCCTAATCCCCCCATCCACCTGCTTATAACAAACATAAGGAAAACCTGATGCAAAGTATTCTTATCGTGGCCCATGCCAGTCCCTACGGAACAGAAAAGCTATTTAATAGCTTACGCATCGCATTAGCCCTGAAGGATCAGGACGAGCAAGCGGTCGATCTTAAACTTTTTCTCATGTCAGATGCCGTGTTTGGCGCACTCAAAAATCAAACCACACCTGACTTAAGCTACAACCTGCAGCAGATGTTTGAAATTCTCTCGGCACAGCAAGTTCCTATTCTACTTTGCAAGACCTGCGCTCAAGCACGAGGCGTCACTGCGGAAATGATTATCGAAGGTGCGCATATAGGCACACTGCAAGATTTAACTCGCTGGACACTGGCCGCCGACAAAGTGATGCATATCTAAGATTTATTTTTAGGTGTGACATTGGGGATAGTTGGATTATTTAAAGCCCCATTTTGTGCGCACCTTCATAAATTGGCGCTTTCGTTTTGTCAGCGCCGATTTCACTGCCTATGATGGGATATCCGAGTGACAAGCTAAGGTATTCCAATGGGCACAGCCACACTGCTTACGGGCAAACTCCTGTACGAACACCAAACCATTGCCGCAATGGTGACAATTTATTGCAAGGCGAAACACCAAGGCCAAGACGCGACGAGCCTATGTGCAGATTGCATTGAGTTATTGGATTATGCCGCAACACGCCTAGATCGCTGCCCCTACGGACAAAACAAACCCACCTGTAATAAATGCCCAGTGCATTGCTACAAACCCGCGCAGAAACAAATCGTCAAAGAGATCATGATCTTTTCTGGTCCACGGATGTTATTACCGCATCCCGTTCGTGCAATCAAACACTTACTCGCGGAACGCATCCCTGTTCCCAGCGTTGTGCCCGAGGCGGCTTCAAATCGCCATCAGCGCATAGCAAGCCAACAGAAAAACTAACGGCGATACTTTTACCGAGCCGATTTCCCTGATATAACAGGGCTCGAGGTATCGCATATGAACGAGTTTCATAGTTTTTTCACTCAAGCTTATTGGTGGCTGTCATTATTTGGAGGCGTACATTGCCTCGCGTTAGCTATTTATATTCGCTATTTCTATCACCCAGACGCTAACCAAAAACTCCTCGCCGCTTTCTTAAGTCTTATTGCTCTATACTTCCTCACGGGTATGTTGAACCGCGATAACAGTCCAATTCCCATTCATATCCTATTCAATCTGATTAACCCTATCTATTTTTTGCTCATGCCTTTGCTCTATCTATATTGCAAACGCAGTTTAGCACCAACCAATAAACCGCTAGGATTTTCAAAGCATTACTGGCCATCTGCATTCACCTTAGTTTTCGCCATTTTAGATATTGCCTTAAGATTAACTGCGCATCCCATCAACGAGTGGCAACCCATAGCTCTGATGCTTAAAGAAATGAGTATCAGCCAATGGGGCGCTCTACTCCCAGCGCTGTTATCTGTACAAACCTGTTTTTACTTTATCGCGCTGTGGATGTTGTTTCGTCGACATAAACGCAATCAAAGAGATGTCACTCAAACCCAAGAGGCGCTCGGCACCATTCGGTTTCGTTGGCTGATAAGCTTGACCTTGGCCATGTTGTTGAATTGGTTAATCCGCGTATTTGTGGTGATTTTGCCTTTCTATCTTGGTGATAATCTATCGCTACTTTCCCACGCATTGCCAAGGCTGACCTTACTACTGAGCATGTATATGCTGGCGGTATATGGGCTAAAGCAAATCACCCGCTCTGCCTACTTAAAAGGCCGCATGGCCGAACCAGAGTTAGAGCAACGCCCACTCGTCATTGAAAATATTCTCACCCCAGAGGAGTATGAATTTTTGCATCAAGTTCAGCAGGACGATGCAGAAAAAAACCAAGGTTCTTCACCACCTAAGAACTAATTGGCGAAACCGCACTCCAATCATCACCACCAATATCACTCCAACCATTAAGTTGAACACTGAACCTAAGCTGACACATATGTCACTTTTGGCTGTCATTTGTGTCGATAAAGGCTAGTCTGGAACAACTAAAGACTTGAAGAGGCGTTACCATGAAATCATTTTTAACAGCCATTGCGGCATCAACATGCCTTATTGTGAGCCTATTTGCTGCCCCAACTGTACATGCAGATGAAAGCTACGATCAGGCTGTAGTCAATTTCCAAAAAGCGAAAGAAACCAGTAAATTTTTCGACACAGCCTATGGCTATGCTTTATTCCCAACTGTGGGTAAAGGCGGAATTGGGATCGGTGCAGCCTATGGCAAGGGCCGAGTCTACCAAGGCGGTGCCTATATGGGTGATTCGAGTCTGACTCAATTATCCATCGGTTTTCAATTAGGTGGACAAGCCTACAGCGAGATCATCTTCTTTAAAGATGCCAAAGCCTATGAAGCCTTCACGAGCGGCAGTTTCGAGTTTGACGCCCAAGCGTCGGCAGTTGCCATCAACATGGGAGCAAGCGCTCAAGCAGGAACCACAGGCAACTCAGCAGGCGCAGGCCAATCGGGTGGTAATCGCTCAGCAAGCGGCTCTTATATCAACGGTATGGCAGTATTTACCGCAGCAAAAGGCGGCTTAATGTTTGAAGCCGCTCTTGCGGGTCAAGCCTTTAGCTTCGAGCCTAAAGCTAACTAACACGAACCATTCGACTGTGATATCAAACGGCGAGCCTAAATGCTCGCCGTTTTTTCTTAAATAATTACCTCAAGCTTCTGACTCAGATGTTCTAACTAAAACCAAGTCATTAGGATTGAGCAAAATAAATTGAAATGTATATTTAACCTAACGAAGTAATAACAAGGGGATATGGCTTTTACTGATCATCCTTGTGGTGTTACTACCCACAAAAAACTCCCGAATACGCGAATGACCATAGGCGCCCATCACCATAAGATCGATTTGATGCTCAAGTTGATAGATCTCAAGGGCCGTTTGCACTTCTCCCTGACAAACGGCGGTAACCACATTGAAATCCGCCGCAATCAGAGATTCGGTCACCAACGCCAGTTCAGCTGTCGCCAGCGATTGATCATCAGACACCATCACTAAATGACATTCGAGCCCTTTCAAGAGCGGACTCGTTAGCACTTGATTAAGGGCTTTTTTCGCAGTAATGCTGCCATCATAGGCGATCATAAATCGCTTCGGTGCAGTAAACTCGTCCATCACCACTAAAATAGGCTGCTTAAGCGTGCGAATGACATTTTCTAAATGGCTGCCAATGGCCTGCGCTTGGTCTTGATGCTGCTCCCCTTGACGGCCCATCACCACCAGTCTGGCATGGGATTCTTGCTCTAACAGGGTTTCGACTAAATCGCCGTGACGCTGCAAGGTTGCAACCATTCTGCTAGGCTGCTTCTCAACAACGCGGATTTTTGCGTCTTGCAGCATATACTTACCCTGTTCAAGTGCGAGTTTGCCTCGGCGCGCTTCGAGCTCAACCATTTCATTGAGCAAGTGCTCCCGTGTACCTAGGCCAATATTTCCTGACAGATTTGACTCTATCGGATAGGCTGACTTATCCAATACATGCAATAGAGTTACTGGGGCATCCAGTTGCTGAGCGGCCCAGCTACTGGCATCACATACGGCGAGTGTCACTTTTGAACCGTCGATACAGGCAATCACATTTGTCATCGTTATTTTCCTTTTACTGTGTTGCTAAGGGCTTAGTGACCAGACATCATGTTTTCAACGTCTTCAGGCTTATCGTGCACCCCAAATTTATCGACTATGGTTGCACTGGCTTGGTTAAGGCCAATCAACTCCACTTCAGTTCCCTCGCGACGGAATTTAATCACTACCTTGTCTAGGGCCGATACCGCAGTAATATCCCAGAAATGCGCTTGAGATAAGTCGATAGTCACCTTATCAACCACTTCCCTAAAATCAAATGAATTACTGAACTTATCTGCCGAGGCAAAAAAGACTTGCCCAATAACTTGATAATGGCGACCTGCGTCGGCAGCAGCCGTTACACTCTTAACCACCATAAAACGGCCCACTTTATTAGCAAAGAACAGAGACGCGAGTAATACCCCCACAAATACTCCCATAGCTAAGTTATGGGTAGCGACCACCACAGCAACGGTCGCCACCATCACAAGGTTGGTTGATATTGGATGATGCTTAAGATTACGAATTGAATCCCAAGAGAAAGTACCGATAGACACCATGATCATCACGGCAACCAGTGCCGCCATAGGGATGAGCTTTAACCATTCGCCGAGGAATACAATCAATATGAGTAGAAATACCCCCGCTGAAAAGGTCGATAACCGTCCGCGACCACCCGATTTAACGTTGATGATCGACTGACCAATCATAGCGCAACCAGCCATACCACCCATTAAACCCGCGCCGATATTGGCAATACCTTGGCCCTTACACTCGCGATTCTTATCGCTTTGGATATCGGTTAAGTCATCGACTATGGTGGCGGTCATCATAGACTCTAGCAAACCCACCACGGCAAGGCCGGCCGAGTATGGGAAGATGATCATCAGAGTTTCAAGGGTCAATGGCACTTCAGGCCAGAGGAAAATAGGTAAAGTATCAGGCAGTTGTCCCATGTCGCCGACAGTACGAATATCTAACCCCATATAAACCGCAAAAAGCGTTAATCCGACAATACACACGAGAGGCGAAGGTACGGATTTACCAATCACAGGGATGAGTGGGAATAGGTAAATGATACCGAGGCCAGCTACCGTCATCGCATATACGTGCCAAGTCACATTGGTCAGTTCGGGCAACTGGGCCATAAAGATCAGAATCGCCAGTGCATTCACAAAGCCCGTCACCACAGAGCGGGAGACGAAACGCATCAAGCTTCCTAGCTTTAAGTAACCCGCGGCAATTTGCAGCACACCAGTTAATAGGGTCGCCGCGAGTAAATACTCGAGGCCGTGTTCTTTCACTAAGGTCACCATCAACAACGCCATAGCACCCGTTGCGGCAGAGATCATACCAGGACGGCCACCTGTAAACGCGATGACCACTGCGATACAGAATGAAGCATACAGGCCGACTTTAGGATCGACGCCTGCAATAATAGAAAAGGCAATCGCCTCAGGGACTAACGCCAGTGCAACCACAATACCGGCTAACAGATCTCCGCGTATGTTGGAGAACCACTCTTTTTTCATGGTTTGTATCATGTCACTCACTCTGATTGAAATTTAATCATATCTTCCAATAGCTAATATCAACACTTGACTCAAATGTCAGCGCATAGCCAATAAGGTACTTATGCGTCAAGGTGACGGAATGCAATTGGGATTATGGGGTACTGCAAAACAACTACCGAGTCGGTAGCTACTAAGGACGGATCTTAACGATCCAAGAAGGAAGGATTAAACTAATGCGGCTTAATGCTCATCACCGAAAAATAACCTCACTTATATGAGCCAACTCAAATTTGACTGCATTAAAAATAGTTGTGCTATTGGGAATAGCGACATAATGACGTGTATAAAACAGGCCGGAGTATAGAGAGTTGTTTGCTCAAAATCAAAAAACTTCAGTTAACATCAGAGTGATTAAAATACCCGCCATACTTTGGCGGGCATTGAATAAAAAAACCGCAACAACTCAGGGATAGCTTAGGTAAGTATTAAGCACCATCTGATATCGCTTTATGCCGAGGTAGTTTGATTGAGATAAGCGCCGCTAACGCAATAAATGCCGCCGATATCCACAGACAAGCAGCCATGCCATACACTTGATACACCCAGCCAGACAACACAGTCCCGATCAAGCGTCCCATAGCATTAGCCATGTAGTAAAAACCCACATCTAACGATACGCCATCTTCATCCGCATAACTGACGATAAGATAGCTGTGTAATGAAGAGTTGATCGCGAATAAGGCGCCAAAAAGCATCAATCCCCAAATCAGTATATTCGCGGCATGGAAGTCATAACTTATCGCCAGCGCAATGCCTGCCGGCACTATGCTCAATATCGCCGCCCAACCTAAGGCGCTACGTCCATCGGGAACCTTGTTTTGGCTCGCCGACTTTGTCCCCGTCAAGCGAGGTGCGAAGCCTTGCACTATGCCATAACCTATCACCCAGAGTGCGAGAAAACCGCCGACATACCAATGATCCCAACCAAAGGTTGAGGCCAAATAAACGGGTAAAGCCACCACAAACCACACATCCCGCGCACCAAATAAAAACATGCGTGCGGCAGAAAGCGTGTTTACCGCCGGACTCTTAGAGAAAATTTCCGTGAACTTAGGTTTGTTTTTGGCTTTACCTAAATCGCGCTGCAAACTTAACAGACTAAAAATCCACACCAGCAATAGGACAATTGCCATACCTAACACGGCCAGCTGGAATCCAAACAGGGTCAGCAAGGCACCGCCCAAGAAGAACCCCGCGCCCTTTAGCGCATTTTTGGAGCCAGTGAGCATGGCAACCCACTTATACAGCTCACCCTGAGCATCATTGGGCACCAACAACTTGATACTGCTTTTAGCGCTCATTTTATTGAGATCTTTAGCAATACCCGACAAGGCCTGCGCCGCCATCACCCAAGCAACCGTAAGCATACTGCTAGGCACAAGCAGCATGCTAAGGGCGACAATCTGCATAAATAGGCCCACATTCATGGTCTTATTTAAGCCTAAACGCGCCCCGAGCCAGCCGCCGACTAAGTTCGTTACCACCCCAAAGATTTCATAGAAAAGGAATAGCATGGCAATTTGCAGCGGGCTATAACCTAAGCCATGGAAATGGAGCACCACTAACATACGTAATGCGCCATCGGTGAGCGTGAATGCCCAATAGTTGCCTGTGACTACCAAATACTGGCGGATCTCGGGTGATATGTTAGACAAGAACCCTGTCAGCTTAGCCATAAAACTTATGCCTTATCCATCAGACCGACCATGCGGGCCAATTCGACGGTGCGATTGGCATAACCCCACTCGTTGTCATACCAAGCGTAGAGTTTGACCTGAGTGCCATTGATAATCATGGTCGATAGCGCATCGATAATGCTCGAACGCGGATCGGTTTTATAATCGACCGAGACTAATGGACGTTCCTCATAACCTAAAATGCCTTTTAGCGGTCCATCTGCCGCTTCTTTTAACAGGCGATTGACTTCAGCTTCGGTCGTTTTGCGACTCACCTCGAACACGCAATCGGTTAATGAGGCATTCGCAAGCGGCACCCGCACGGCATGGCCGTTGAGCTTACCTTTGAGTTCAGGGAAAATATGGGTAATGGCTGTCGCCGAGCCCGTCGTTGTGGGGATTAAGCTTAAACCACAGGCCCGCGCACGGCGGAGATCTTTATGCGGTGCATCTAAAATAGTTTGAGTGTTGGTAATATCGTGAATAGTCGTCATGGAACCATGCACTATGCCGAGGTTTTCGTGGATCACTTTAACGATTGGCGCCAAACAGTTAGTAGTACAGGAGGCCGCAGTCACAATAGGATGAATGGCTTTGTCATAGAGTTGATGATTCACTCCCATGACAACGTTTAACACGCCCTCTTCTTTAACGGGCGCTGTGACCACAATGCGTTTAACGCCTTGATCTAAATAAGCTTGTAGCACTTCTTTGGTTTTCATCTTACCCGAGGCTTCAATCACCACATCACAGCCGGACCAATCGGTTTCCCCGATGGTTTTATTGCGTGTACAGCGAATACGCTTGCCATCGATAATGATGTCATCGCCATCGGCATTGGCTTCGTACTGCCAGCGACCATGCACAGAGTCGAATGTCAGCAAATGGGCTAAGGTCGCCGCATCCCCTGCGGGATCATTAATCTGCACAAACTCAACCTCATCCCAGCCCCAAGCAGCGCGCAAAGCTAAACGTCCCATACGGCCAAAGCCATTTATCCCGATTTTGATTGTCATACCTGCATCCTTCACACTCAGTTTTATATTAGGTGTTTTATATTATTTGTTTAATATTAAAGCGTTATCTGTTCGATATAACCGCGCTGATGCCCTTCTCGTTGGCAATGGCGGTAATAATCTCAACGGTTTTAGTGCATTTAGCGCATCCACTACCTAATGCTTTGATATTTAACATTTTTACAATTCTCACAGAACGGGACCTATAGCGTTAAAGATCCAACCGATTAAGGTGAATGAAATCAATAAAATGGCAAAAACGATGGCCAGCAAACGCCATTGCATCACCTGCTTGAGCAAAATGAACTCGGGAAAACTGGCGGCAACCGTAGACATACAAAATGCTAATGTCGTCCCTACGGGCAAGCCATTAGTGATAAGGCTCTCCATGATAGGAATAACCCCTGTGGCATTGGAATACAGAGGAATACCAATCAATACCGCCACAGGAACCGACCACCATTGACCATCGCCTAAGTGGGCTTCGATCCAACCGTCAGGCACAAATCCATGGAGTGCGGCGCCAAGCCCAACCCCAATAATGACCCATTTCCACACTCGGCCAAAAATCTCTAGGGTCTCGCCTTTCGCAAACTCATGTCGCTCGGTTAACGTCATGGATGTTGATGTCATACCCTCGCTATTATCGTGACTTGCTTGCGCCTGACCTTGTTCGAGTGCTTTGGCGGCAAAGGACTGCAGCCAACGCTCAGCGCGAATCGAGTCCAAAAATGCCCCCGCCAACATACCCACTGACATGCCGACTAGCACGTAGATCACAGTGAACTGCCAGCCCAGCAGACTCACAAGCAACAGAACGGCGACTTCATTAATTAACGGCGAAGTGATCAGAAATGCCATAGTGATCCCAACGGGGATCCCCGCGGAAGTGAAACCTAAAAAAACCGGAATACTCGAACATGAGCAGAATGGGGTAACAGCGCCAAAACCCGATCCCATAACGTAACCGACAAAACGATTTTTACCCGCCAAGTAATCCCGAACACGCTCAACATTGAGCGAGGCCCGCACCAAAGCGATGCCATAAATCATCAGCAACAGGAGCGCAAAAATCTTAGTGGTATCTTCAATAAAAAAATGGATGGCGTCGGCGAGCTTAGTATTGAGCTCTAAACCCATCAAATCAAAAGTTAACCAGCTTGCTAAATCTGAAAATATTTGCAGCATTGTTACGCCACCTTAATATTAAACAAAACTTTAGACACGTAAACATATGAAAAAACGTATATTTGAGGTTAAATTTTTGCTGCTAGTCTTCTAGCAGCAAGCTTTAGCACGGTCAGGACGCCCGCCCATCTTGCACAAATTACGCATATTTTCTTCAAGGAATACAGTGTTTTGGTTGGTAACTTCACTCAGCACTAACTGACTCCATTCGGGTAAGTCATTATTGATACGATAGAAAATCCATTGCCCCTGACGCCGATCAACTAATAAACCGCATTTACGTAATTGGGCCAAATGTCGCGAAATCTTAGGCTGGGTCTCTTGCAATGCCTCGGTCAATTCACAGACACAGAGCTCCCCCTCTTGCTGGATCAACATCATGCAACGCAAGCGGGTTTCATCGGCTAAACATTTAAAAAACTGGGTTGGATTAATCATTGATGCCCTTAGACTGAACTAATACAAACATTTTGATCCTTTTGTTAACTTTCCTAAGGCTCATTCAAACAGCAAGCGGTAAGAAACAACACTCGTTTTTCATGGCTATGGATCTTTTGGAAAGACCTTGTACAATATATACGAATTTTCATATATGTAAATATCCGTATATAAGATCACTTAAGTTTTACGCATTAGTCAAAATGGTGCTTGAGTATAGTGTTCAATACTAAGATATATACGAAAATTCACATATAAAAAATCATTCAGACCCACCGACAATATCGTTAGGTGAGGGCATTATTTTATGATTACGGGTAGACAGTCTCTGCCCTTTTAGGAGCTTGTATGTGGTTAGCTGGGGCAATTTTTGTTCTCACCATAGTGTTAGTAATTTGGCAACCTAAGGGGTTAGGCATAGGTTGGAGTGCTACCTTGGGCGCCGTATTGGCCCTACTACTGGGTGTGGTGCACTTAGGGGATATTCCTGTGGTATGGAATATTGTCTGGAATGCGACCGCCACCTTTATTGCCGTGATCATTATCAGTTTATTATTAGATGAGTCGGGATTTTTCGAATGGGCCGCGCTGCATGTGGCCCGTTGGGGCAAAGGTCGTGGCCGTTTACTCTTTACTTACATAGTGTTACTCGGCGCGACTGTTGCCGCCTTATTCGCTAATGATGGCGCGGCGCTGATCCTCACCCCCATAGTGATTGCTATGTTACTGGCTCTGGGCTTTAGCGCCGGAGCAACCTTAGCCTTTGTGATGGCGGCGGGTTTTATTGCCGATACCGCAAGTTTGCCGTTAATTGTCTCTAACCTAGTCAATATTGTTTCGGCGGACTTCTTCAACATAGGTTTTAACGAATACGCCTCTGTGATGGTGCCCGTCGATATTGCAGCTATTAGTGCCACCTTAGTCATGCTGCATCTGTTTTTTCGCAAAGATATTCCCGCGACCTACGACTTGCAAAAACTACGCGAACCTAAGGCCGCCATTCGCGACCTCAACACCTTTAAAACCGGTTGGGGCGTATTAGTCTTACTCTTGGTGGGCTTTTTTGGCTTAGAACCCCTCGGTGTGCCCGTGAGTTTAGTGGCTGCCGTGGGTGCCCTAATCCTGTTTATTGTCGCGAAAAAAGGCCATGCCATAGATACCACTAAGGTACTTCGCGGCGCGCCCTGGCAGATAGTGATCTTTTCATTAGGCATGTATTTGGTTGTTTATGGTCTTCGCAACGCAGGCTTAACCGATTACCTATCAAGCGTATTAAATAGTTTGGCTGAACAAGGGCTTTGGGCTGCCACTATGGGCACAGGCTTCTTGGTCGCCTTTTTATCGTCCATCATGAACAACATGCCAACGGTGTTAATTGGCGCCCTGTCGATAGACGGTAGCAATGCAACTGGCGTGATTAAAGAAGCCATGATTTACGCTAACGTGATTGGTAGCGATTTAGGTCCTAAAATCACCCCCATCGGCAGTTTAGCAACCCTGCTATGGCTGCATGTGCTGGCGCAGAAAAATATTAATATTACCTGGGGTTATTATTTCCGCGTCGGCATAGTGATGACGCTACCTGTGCTATTTGTCACCCTAGCGGCACTGGCACTGCGCCTCTCCTTCTAATCTTCGTCCATGGGCACTAGAGGTGCCTATGGATAAATTTATAAGCGATTATTTTTCAGAGACATGTTATGACTAATATGATTGATGACAGCATTAAGATTTACCACAATCCAGCCTGTGGAACATCGCGCAACACTTTAGCATTGATCCGTAATAGTGGAGTCGAACCCCAAATCATCCACTACTTAGAAACGCCACCCTCCCGCGATGAATTACTTAAGCTAATTAATGAGATGAAAATCTCTGTACGTTCATTGCTACGTAACAATGTTGAACCATTTGAACGACTAGGACTTTCTGAAGACACATTTACTGATGAAGAACTGGTTAACTTTATGCTGACTTATCCCATTTTAATTAACCGTCCTATCGTCGTTACGCCGCGAGGCACAAAACTCTGTCGCCCGTCTGAGACAGTGCTTGATATTTTGACCAAAGCACAACAAGGCCCTTTCACCAAAGAAGATGGCGAAATCATCATTAATGAACAGGGACAAAGAGTTCGCACATGAAACCACTAAACCACGATATGCCAGCGCTCAAACAAGAATTAATGGTTAATAACATGGATATGAACTGTTTTAATCTAACTCCTCTAACCCATCCGCCTAGAATACTGATGCTTTATGGCTCAGTACGAGAACGCTCCTATAGCCGACTGACGACGGAAGAAGCCGCTCGACTATTAACACACATGGGCGCAGAGGTGCGTATTTTTAACCCTTCTGGACTTCCACTTCCTGATGATGCGCCTGACAGTCATCCCAAAGTCATGGAACTAAGAGAAATGGTACGTTGGTGCGAAGGTATGGTGTGGTGTTCACCAGAACGCCACGGTGCGATGACCAGTATTATGAAAGCCCAAATCGATTGGATCCCTTTGGCTGAAGGTGCTGTCCGGCCTTCACAAGGTAAGACATTAGCAATAATGCAGGTGAGTGGTGGTTCACAGTCCTTCAACACACTAAACCAAATGCGTATATTGGGTCGATGGATGCGCATGTTCACCATACCCAACCAGTCTTCAATCGCAAAAGCTTGGTTAGAGTTTGACGAGGCAGGCCGAATGAAGCCTTCGCCTTACTACGATCGTGTAGTTGATGTTATGGAGGAATTGATGAAATTCACTTTACTCCTGAGGGGCAATGTTAATTTCCTCACAAACCGATATAGCGAACGCAAAGAAAGCGCTTCAGAGCTATCAACCCGAGTAAATCAAAAAGAAATATAGATTAAACACTAAAAGTATTCTCGACTATGGAGCAAAAGATTAGCCCAGCGCCAACTTTTGCTCCAGATAAGAACCATCACGCCAAATAAGTACATTCCAAATACACGAGTGAGCACCTAAATCCTTAAAACCAGCTAAAAACTCTCTGTAACTTGCCATCAACCAAGCCGAAACCTCGCTATAAAACGACTAACTGGAAGCAATACAACCAAGCCTTAATCAACCGCAGTTCACCCACCTTCTGGATTGATAAGACGCCACAAACAAGTGGAAAGCCGAAGTTAAGTTGCGCAAGAAAGGCCGTCCACGTTTGTTTAGCGACTTAGCCATTATCACTGCCCTGCCACGAAGTTGTTCGTCGAAAACGTGCCTTATTGCTTTTCACTCCTAAGTAAGCCACAGCGTTATGGCATAAGAGCATCCCAATAACTTAGCGGTCAGTAGGCAAAAGCTTCATGGCTCAAATAAGCAATAGAAGAAACTGTACAGTTATCGTCGCCGGTCATCTCAAAAAGCGCCATGTACAGGATAAAGTATCTGCGAAGTGTTACTTTGAGGATGCGAAATGATAACGCTCAGGAGGGAGAGACTTACACCATGATAAGGGCTCTGAACAAGCTTATAGTGCTGGTTATGCCTGAAACCCAGCATATCGTCCAATATTTAAACAGCCATAAAAGTTCTGTTCACTGAATCGCTTTAGGAAACAATGATTTGACTGGGTTTAATGCAAGGCTGAGCCCGCGTAGTGTCGTTATCCACATAAACGGGCAACATAAGCAGGTGATGAACACAATTTTGAGCTAGCTTAATAACAACACTAGTCGTGTCCCCAAGGTTTGGGTGGTAATGCTACTGGCTGAGTAAGATCAAAATCGACTTTGAAATCGCGATTTTCGCGTGTAAGTTGATAGCTAAACGTTGTTGGCGTAATTTCCATGTGCCACACATTCGTGATCGACTGGGTTAGCCCATTCTTAACGAAGTTATCGATAGATTCCCTATCGATTGGAAATGATTGTTTCTGTACTGTCCCATCATTCATAGTGTCGCCGCCATACATGGTTACAGCATCTTCACTTCCATCCTGATGGCGATGGTCGTGCTTCAACTTAAGTCCTTGCTGCGTTTTAGTCAGCACCCAAGTACGCGAGTGGTCATCACCCACATGGAACGGGATCTTAAGCTCAGTGTCGCTACATTCACGCACGTGCATAATTAACGACTTGCCGCTAAAGGCCGAATCGGCACTGTCACCCGATACCACTTTTCCCGCAAAGGCTTGGCCACAATGGGCCGCAATTTGTGCGAAAAAAGTATTCTGCGTCTTGGTGGATAGCGACTCAACTTGAGCGGCGATGGATGGCAACGCGATAAAAGACAAACTGATGAGCCCGAGGCTCGGTAGGGTAATGTTGGGATTCATTATGTTCTCCACTTTTTTAGATGAAAAACACCCTAACACTAGGAAATAAATTCAAACTGAATTTCACCTAGTGTTAGTGATGATAAGCCAAGTGATTACCAGCCGATATAAGTACGCGATCGATTACCCAGACGCTTTTTGATAAAGCGAGCCGTCATAATACTGCCTACCATCATGAAAATGAAAATCCCAGCGGAAAAGAGCACGCTAGTCACAGCAGAACCTGGTGGAAAGCGGAAACGCATTACGGTTGCAGCTGTGTTAAATAGCATATCGAAGAGTGGATGAATAAAGAAAATTGCAAAACTCATCTCAGCGACTTCGACTAACCAAGGCAAACGACTTCGTCCCGACAACCATTCACAGAAATTCAGTACTAATACACATAAACAAAGTTTCTGAATAAACTGCCAATCGATACCGTTGTAATCAAACGGTGCCTTATGATAGTTACCAATATGCTGCACTATGTAAGTTTGTTCGACTAAGCTCACCACTAAAAAAATCATCGCTAGTGCGGTGAAAATAGAGCCAAAGCGCGTCACAATATGTTCATCTTGCGAATATAAAATACCAATCAAGTAGAAAGGTACAAAATACACGACTGAGTGGATGAAATTGACGTTACCTATAGGTCTATGCAATAGAATCGCTACCACACAGCTCAGTACAAATAGTGTCCAACGCATCTGCTGCGAGCAACGGATAAACCATAAAAAAATCGGCGAGAATAAAAACACCGCCATGATGAAGGGAATGTACCAGTGCGGATACAGAATATAACCGTTACGCACAGTATAAAAAATACTCAGCAAGACATTATCGAGCGGCTGATGCTCCATAAATATCCAGCGCAAACACAAACAAAATAGACCAATCAATGACACAACTAAAAAAGGATAAAGTACGTTTTGTACTTTGTTCTTCATAAACTTGCTGTAGTCGAAATCCTTATAAAAAATGCGATGGAAAAAGTATCCCGAGATAAACACAAATAACGCCGTGCCACCACGCAATAGATTTTCCAGCAACAGCGGGAAACCTTCACCAGAGTTGTAAATACTGTGGCCAAGCACGATAAAGATAATCGCAATGCCACGCATGTAGGTAAATTCGAGCTGATTTTTTCTCATTATTAATTCATCGCACAGTAGAGGGTTCTTCCATCAACAACACTCGCAGAAACCCTAATAGTTCCATGGACTTCCGCTTCGTTGAATACCAGATACTGACCCTCACGCTGAAAGGGGAATGCTAAAGGTAACAGAGTTGCCGCCTCAATGCCCTCACAAAAATTTTGTACTGGAACATCGAGTAATGGACTGCCACTCACTGACAAGTTACTAAATTGCGCGCTCATCCCTAAATAAGCTTGAGTCATTTCCTCTTGATAGGGCACTACATAAAAGCCAGAACGTACGTCACCCACATCAATAAAACTGCTACTATCGCTCACGCTCGGCATAACCAATAACGGCACTTTTGGATCCTGCACATTCAACAACAATTGAGACAGTTTTGCTTGAGTGGCAGGGTAATACGCTAGCATCTCCTGCAGCTGTTTCTTTTGTTTAGTGTCTTTCTTGTCTAACGGGGATACTGGCTTTACGCGGTTCAGTAGTAAATCCACAGGCAACATACCCGACATGACCGACTCTTTCCATACATAAGGGTCTTGAGTGCTATCCAACAATATGCCCGCCAGAGCGCCAATATTTGCCGCCTCAGCCGTCCAACCAACCCACATCTTCTGCTGTTGATAATAGTCATACACATATTTTGTCAGTATTTGCTGATAACCAAGTAAAGTTTGATTTTGACTCAATACACGCGCACCAGCGACCAATTCCACATACTTAGCGCTGCCTTCAACTAGATCATTGATGTAACCGACTCTATCTTCATTCGGCGCAATTTGGCGCCATTGCTGCAACCAATAGGCTGCATAGCTAAGGTGTAATGACTGTTGCTCGGGTTGTGCCAGCGCCGCCATTAAGGCATCAAATAACTGTAAACGATAATAGCGAGCATCGAAGTTGAGCGGAAAGACCTCACCCTCATAACGCTTACCATCTTCCAATACTCGCCATTCGGATTGGGCATAAAAATGGAAGGCTTCATGCAAGCCATTGCTCGCCCAGATTAAAAAAGCTAAATCCGTAGGCTTAGTGTCGCGAGTAAATTGGATGTTCGGCACTTCGAGCTGGATCAATACGCCTGGCTGGCCATTATATTGCGGAAAGCCGAAACTCACCGATAGACCAGAGTGCAGATTGACCGACTCTAACACACTGTTATCTTGGATTATTTCGCCACCAGGCTGTCGAAGCCAGACATTACCACCATAACTAAAGAGATGTACTTTATCTTCAAGGCGAAAACCGGGCCACAAAGCTTCGCTCTGGCGACTATTCTGTGCCATAAAATCGAGGTAAAGACGGGCGAGTTGTTCCGGAGAGGCCTCATCGGCAAACGCGGGGGTAGCGGCAGAGACACCTAAAAGCCATAGGATCACTACCATAATATTTTTCATTTATCTGCCTAAACAAACACAAGGGGTTTACAAAACAGCGCTAGCATATAGCGCAATCAAGCAATAGTGAAACATTTGCAAAAAAATATTTTTACCCCAGAAAATCTCAGTCAAAACCAAATCAACGACTCCTAATGAAATCATATTTTTAGCACAATTTTGCATCACTCAGGCGATTGCGTTCGCTATAGGCTTAAGTCTTAGGTTCGCTCGGCTTATCTCCAAACCACAGTGCGAGTTTATCCGCCGCAAGGGATTTCACTTCATCATCGATATATAAGGTCACCATAGTCAGGGCAGCGGCAAGGGCACCTAAATCATCGGTAAAGCCAACTAAAGGAGTCAGATCGGGAATCGCATCTAAAGGCAAAATAAAATACGCTAACGCGCCGTAGATGACTGACTTAGCCCACTTAGGCGTATTGGGTTGTTGCGCTGCATAATAAAGCCATAGTGCCCGCTCGATGACCTCTCTACCTGCTTGACGGCTAAAGAGTTTGATCTTGTTCCAAAATCCGCTGTCAGTAAATTGCTCATCCGCCATCATATTTCTCCAATACCCTAAAGTTGTTTGGGTATACACCCATGCCACTTCACAGTGTACGACGATAAGCCGCAGGGGTCAGGCCAAATTGTTGCTTAAAACGTAAGGAAAACTTTTCCGCAGATTGATAACCACAGGCCAAAGCCACTTGTAATACTGGCTCACTCGAATTCTGCAACATGGCTAAACCATGACAAAGCCGCACTTCTACCAGTAACTGCCTAAAACTGGTGTCTTCTAAGGCCAATTTACGCCTAAGGCTTGCCGTGCTCATGTGTAACTTGTCGGCAATATCCTCCTGCTGCCATGACGCCGAAGGACTCACACTCATCAAGGCCAAGGCCGCTTGAGTCACGCTGCGTTGGGTGTGTCCATACAACCAGTTCACACTGCGTTTATCTGGCAAACTTAACAGTAATGCAGCCAAATAATGCAGTTGAACAGGATCGGCCAGAGACAAGGTCAAACTCTGTAATAGCGCATTCCAAGCTAAGTCCACAGCGCGTGATACGTTTTGGACTGGCATAGGGTCACGCCAATCGGTAGCGTTTGATAAAATACCTTGGGGTAAATCGTGGGGGAGTAATAACTGCACCGCCCGATAACGCCCAAGAAAAGGTCGATTAACAAAACTAATATGCGAACCAGCAGGAATTAACAGTAACTGCCCTTGGCCTACTAAAACAGATTCATCTTGCCAGAGCAGAGACTTTTCACCATAGATAACCCGAATAATCGACGGCTGATGTACAGGGACTTGAGATAAAGATTGTGCCTGCTTCGAATCATATTCAAACATACGGATCATGACACCAGCCTAATTATCAATGGATTATCGATTATATACCGCAGTCAACTTGGCGTTGCCGAGCGCTTGTGCCCTGAGCATAAAGCCCAATAAGGCAGGGCTAGCATCCTTTGGCAATTCTAAAGCACTGGGTAATGCCCACACAGTAAATTCATACCTGTGAACGCCATGACCTTGGGGCGGGCATGCGCCACCAAAATTTGTAGTGCCAAAATCGTTCTTCAAGGCAATAGCACCTTTTGGTAGTGCATCAACATGCGAGCCCGCACCTTGTGCGAGCGAAGTTTGCGCTACGGGTAAGTTATATACGGCCCAGTGCCACCAACCGCTGCCCGTTGGCGCATCAGGATCATAAGCTGTCACTGCAAATGCTTTAGTTCCTGTGGGCACCTCAGTCCAAGTCAGTTGCGGCGAAATATTTTCCCCTTGGCAACCAAAGCCATTAAACACTAATTGCGATGTCAGTTTATTGCCCTCGCTCATATCTTTGCTCGTTAATGTCATAGCACTTGCTTGTCCAACGAATAACCCAAGCACTAAACTCGCCCCTAACCACCCTTTATTCATGTCTATCTCCTATTCATGTTCGACCTGACTCACTTTACGTCAATCAAAAAAATAACATCTGCCCTAAAACGACAACTTTCTGCCCCAAATGCTCAAATGTGAGAAAAAAGTTATCATTTTTGCATTTTTCAAGCAGAAGGATGATTTTGTAACGAAAATATCTGCATAACAATGCAAATATGTAATGCGGTATAAATCAGAATGATGATTACAGCAGCCTTTAAATTAAGATTAGATATTTGAAATAAGATATTTTATGCAAATAATATTATTTAAATAATGCTGACAATATTTACTTTCATAATTTAGATAAAGATACTTAAGCATGATTGACTCCATTTAATATTGATAAATTAAGTTAAATTGACGTGCTAATTATTTAAAAATAAGACATAGGTCATGATTTTATTTATAACTCGCATATAAACTTCATTACGTAATAAAAACCTAACCATTTTCTCTAAGTCATAATGGAGTCGTATATGAAGAGGAAATCTAAAATTATGGCGCATATCAGGCGCACACGGCATATCATGATGCCTAGTCAACGTGACTATTTCGATCACTCCTTTATCTTCCTCCGCTAACCTTAGCGTAGGTAGTAGGCCAATTAACAGGTCTAAAGTGCTATTGCTCTAATAGGCGCAAACACTTATCGTACTGTTTTCATTTGGTTTATTATCTAACACCTTAATCAAAGCATTCTTTTATCAGTGCAGTTTTACTGCGGCTAAGCTATTCATACGCTCAATAAATATATTTCTACTTATATTTATTTCGTAACTTTGGCATAACCACATTTAATCTGCGCACGGAATAGCTATATCTAATTTTCATACCATTAATATTTTTAATTAGGTATAGGCACACTTGTATCTATTTTTTATAAAGTAAAAGGGAAATTAACTATGAAATCATTAAAAGTAGCCGCTAGCTTATCTGTTAGATCTTGTTTCGATATCGACAGAGAAGTTGTCAATGTATTAACCACAGATTTTTGCGATGTGGGCGCGGCTGTCGTCTCTGTTGATGATGTTAGAAATGGTATTGTTGAAAAGATTAAAAACACCGGATTGAAACTGCCCATTTTCGTTTCAGTTTGCTGTGAAGAAACCTTCCCTGATGATGTTTGCTCATCGATTACAGGGGTATTTGAACTCTGCGGTGATAACACTGACTTCTACGGAAAACAGGTTGAGACTGCAATAAGTAAATATGAACAAGCGCTATTGCCACCTTTCTTCGGTACTTTAAAAAAATACGTCGAAATGGGTAACTCTACCTTTGCCTGTCCTGGTCACCAAGGCGGACAATTCTTCCGTAAACACCCTGTGGGTCGCCAATTCTTCGACTTTTTTGGCGAAACAATTTTTCGCGCGGATATGTGTAATGCCGACGTGAAACTGGGTGATTTACTGATCCATGAAGGCGCTCCACTGGAAGCACAGAAATACGCTGCCAAAGTTTTTAATGCCGATAAAACCTATTTCGTACTTAACGGCACTTCGTCATCAAATAAAGTCGCGACTAATGCGCTGTTAGCGAAAGGCGACCTCGTGTTATTCGACCGCAATAACCACAAATCAAACCACCATGGCGCATTAATTCAAGCAGGTGCTACACCTGTTTATTTAGAAACGGCACGTAATCCCTTCGGATTTATTGGTGGCATTGATGCCCACTGTTTCCAAGAGTCCTATTTAAGAGAGCAAATTCGTGAAGTCGCGCCAGAAAGAGCCAATGAAAAACGCCCATTCCGCTTGGCGATAATCCAACTCGGCACCTATGACGGCACCATCTACAATGCTCGACAAGTGATTGATAAAATTGGCCATCTTTGTGACTACGTCTTATTTGACTCAGCTTGGGTGGGTTATGAACAGTTCATCCCTATGATGAATGACTGCTCACCACTCTTGCTCGAACTAACTGCTGAAGATCCAGGCATTATCGTGACTCAGTCGGTGCATAAACAGCAGGCCGGTTTCTCACAAACCTCGCAAATCCATAAAAAAGATAAACATATCAAAGGCCAAGATAGATATTGCAACCATAAACGCTTCAATAACGCCTTTATGATGCATGCCTCTACCAGTCCCTTCTATCCTTTATTTGCGGCGCTAGATGTAAACGCGAAAATGCATGAAGGCGCGAGTGGTCGTTATCTGTGGCGCGAAGCGGTAAAAGCGGGTATCGAAGCACGTAAGCTATTGCTCAAAAAGTGTAAATATATCAAACCATTCGTGCCAACAATGATCGACGGCCGCCTATGGCAAGACTATGAAACCGAACAAATGGCCGATGACTTACGCTTCTTCGAATTCGAACCTGGTCAGAAATGGCACTCCTTCGAAGGTTATGAAAAAGGCCAATACTTTGTTGACCCTTGTAAGTTCTTATTAACAACACCGGGCATAGATGCTGAAACAGGCAAATATACCGAATTTGGTATTCCAGCGACTATTCTGGCTAACTTCTTACGGGAAAATAATATTATTCCAGAGAAGTGCGACTTGAATTCGATTTTATTCCTGATGACACCTGCGGAAGATATGGCCAAGATGCAACATCTGGTATCACAAATATCTCGTTTCGAGAAATTAGTCGATGAAGATGCGCCATTATCTGAAGTATTACCTAACGTTTATAATGCCAATAAAGCCCGTTATAAAGACTATTCTATCCGTCAACTCTGCCAAGAAATGCACAATCTTTATGTCAGCCATGACGTAAAACAACTGCAGAAAGAAATGTTCCGTAAAGCACATTTCCCTACAAAAGTGATGGACCCGCAGGAAGCAAACCTAGAGTTTATTCGTGGCAAAGTAGAATTAGTTCCACTCTCGCAAATTGAAGGAAGAATTGCAGCAGAAGGCGCGCTCCCTTACCCACCAGGCGTGTTATGTATGGTGCCAGGTGAAATATGGGGCGGTTCTGTTCAGCGTTATTTCCTTGCCCTTGAAGAAGGCATCAACCTATTACCTGGATTCTCACCAGAACTGCAAGGTGTTTATCTCGAAAATACCGCAGACGGCAAAATTCAAGCAATGGGCTATGTACTAAATAAATAATGAAGACTGACTGCAGAGTTTATTAACCCCACTCTGCAGTCAAATTCATGCCTCCTATAATAAGTCACCTAAATTAGGTTATTAGTATGAGTAAATCAGAAAATAAAATTGGCGTCGTCCAATTAACTATTATCACCATAGTCAACATGATGGGTTCGGGCATTATTATGCTGCCAACCCAATTAGCTCAAGTCGGTACTATCTCCATTTTATCTTGGTTAGTAACAGCAGCAGGGTCAACGGCCCTCGCCTTCGCCTTTGCTAAGTGCGGTATGTTCAGTAAAAAATCCGGTGGTATGGGCGGTTATGCCGAGTATGCCTTCGGCCGTTCAGGCAACTTTATGGCCAACTACACCTATGCCGTCTCGCTGTTAATCGCCAACGTCGCGATTGCCATCTCTGCCGTGGGTTACGCAGCCGTGTTGCTCGAAGTTAACTTAAGCCCGATGGCAATTTGTCTTGCGACCATTGGCGTACTTTGGTTGGCAACCATTGCTAACTTCGGTGGTGCCCGCATCACGGGTCGCGTCAGTAGCGTGACTGTGTGGGGGATTATTCTGCCTGTGATTGGCGTATCTTTAATTGGTTGGTTCTGGTTTGACATCGACCTCTATAAAGGCGCATGGAACCCGCATGATATGCCATTCTTCAAAGCGTTAGGCGGTTCTATCGCTATGACTTTGTGGGCGTTCCTCGGTTTAGAATCGGCCTGTGCAAACTCAGAAGCCGTCGATAACCCAGAAAAAAACGTACCTATCGCCGTGATGGGCGGTACCTTAGGTGCTGCAGTGATTTATATCGTTTCCACTAACGTCATTGCCGGTATTGTGCCAAATGCCGAGCTTGCCATGTCAAATGCGCCATTCGGCTTAGCCTTCGCACAAATGTTTAATCCAGTAGTCGGTAAAATCGTGATGGCCTGCGCCATTATCTCCTGTACTGGATCACTCTTAGGTTGGCAGTTCACTATTGCCCAAGTGTTTAAAGCCTCTGCTGATGAAGGATTTTTTCCTAAAATATTCTCTAAAGTCAGTAAAGCCGATGCGCCAATTTGGGGCATGACTATTATCGTCTCGATCCAAACAGCATTATCGCTGATGACCATTAGCCCATCACTGAGTAAGCAGTTCGAAGCACTCGTTAACCTCGCCGTCGTCACCAACATTGTGCCTTATATCTTATCTATGGCCGCGCTTGGCATAATGCAAAGACAGCAAAAAGTGCCTATCAATAAAGCCCGCGTTGCCAACGTGATCGCCGTAATCGGTGCGTTGTATAGCTTCTATGCTCTGTACAGCTCTGGCGAAACCGCAGTGATGCTTGGCGCCATAGCCACCTTCTTCGGTTGGACTATTTTCGGCGTGATCTCAAACCAAGCGCCTGTTGCCGACACACGTCCAGCCTAAATACGACTAACGCATGATCGGAAACAATTAATACCAACATCCACATCAAGACTAACGATAACTCTGGGATCATAGGCCAAGCCTATGATCCCCTGGAGAATACTTGCTCATTATCGGGGGATTTATGAATAAGACTTGTCTCGCTTTAGTGTTACCTATGCTATTAACGGCCACCAGCAGTCAGGCGGTTGAACTCTATAAAGATCAAAAAAACACATTAAATTTAACAGGTTGGTTAGGGTTTGCAGCATTAAATGACAGCCACGATACTTCAGTTATCGACGACTCGTCACGCCTAAGATTCAGCTTCGAACGGAGCGAGAAAAATGGCTGGACCGCTTTTGCTACCACAGAATGGGGGATCAACATGGTCTCCAGCGACGATGGGCTAGTGATGCAAGGGGGCAAACTCGCCGCCGAAAAAACCGATGATTTTCTCTATAACCGCTTAGGTTATGTTGGCATGTCCCATGATACATGGGGCAACCTGAGTTTCGGTAAACAATGGGGCGCCTATTACGATGTCGCAGGCACTACAGATTTACCGAACGTATTTGCAGGTTACAGCGTTGGCGCTTACACCTTCGGTGATGGCAGCCTCACAGGTACAGGCCGTGCCGATTCCGCCTTCATTTACCGTAATAATTTAGGCCCAGTACAAATCGCCCTGCAATATGCCGCCAAAACCAATGGTGATGTCAGCCTAAAGAACGATGACGGTAGCGAGATGACCAACTCAGAACTGAGTTTTGACAGCAGCTACGGCGCCAGTATCACTTATGCGGCAACCGACAAATTCAAGCTACTCGCAGGCTTTAACCGCGGTGATTTTGAAGGCCACTTAGGTAATACCCAAGTCGATGAAACCAATGAAATCATCGGTATTGGTGCCATGTATGGTGACTACTACCACTATGCCGAAGGACGTGAGGCCAGCGGTCTCTATGTGGGCTTTAACGCTCACCAAAGTAAAAATAATGAACTGGTCAACGGCGATCTCTACGACGCCACTGGTGCCGAGTTGATGACTGCCTATCAATTCGACAACGGTTTTGTGCCTATGGTTGTACTCAGTTATTTAGATTTAGACACAGATGTAGCTACGCCTATTCAAGGTCAATGGACTCGCCAATTTGCCATGCTGGGGCTGCATTATCGCTACAGTAACGACACTGTGATGTTTGCCGAGATGAAGCTAGATTTCAGTGATATGGATGATCCTGCACTCGAAGCACAGGAAGACAACAGCTTCGCAGTGGGGATCAACTACTTTTTTTAGGACTAAAGGAGATGTTAGCTAAGATTTCTAAAGCGCTCATTCTACTTTGGCATTGCTTAGTCGCATGAAGCAGGACGATTTTGAGTAACAGTCTTTAGTGACAGTTCTAATCATATGTTGAGTTAAATCATGTTTAGCAGGATAGGCAGCTCGCGTCATCGCTCATATGCGTGAGCTTATTTGGGGCTGAGGTGCGGCGCACGTTCCGTCTACAAACGCTCGCCGTAACACTCATTGGATGGTACCGCAGGCTTACCATTATCTCTACGCCACTCCAAGTTAGTTTCTGGAGTGGCTTTTTTTCAATAATGAGCTGCTAGATCCACCTTTGCCACGATCTTCAGCGGTAATTGAAATCCCAACGACTGTCGTCCCGATTCCTCTTCGCTTTAAAAACTAATCTGCAACATCATGATAAAGCAGCCAAGCCTCGCATTAAGATCCAATGACTTACCTATGCTTCGCCATTTATCGCCTGAATACAGCGTTGTACGACTTCTTCGAAAGTGCCATCTATGCTCACTTGGATAACATCAGCTTCATCGGTCGCGGGCATTTCCAGCGTGTCGAACTGACTCTTGAGCAGCTCAATCGGCATGAAGTGGGCTTTTCTGGCAAACATGCGTTCTTTGACTAATTCAAAATCTCCGTATAGATGAATGAACACCAGCTTGCTGTTGTTCTGACGGATGAAATCACGATACTGGCGACGCAGTGCAGAGCAGACAATAACCCCCTGCTCCCCCTTTTGCTCAATGCTATACACAGCGTCGTTGATGCGCTCAAGCCAAGGAGCGCGATCGCTATCGTTGAGCGGTGAGCCAGATTTCATCTTGATAATATTGGCTCTAGGATGCAGATCATCACCATCAATAAATTTCGTCTCTAAAGCCTCTGCGACCGCGGCACCAATCGAAGATTTGCCACAACTAGAGACGCCCATGAACACATAGCTATTGCCTTTTTTTCTCTCAGTCACTTTGTTAACCTCATGCCAATTCTCGAATTTAGTCACTTCCCACTCTACCATATTACGGGTAACATGTTACCGGTAACCTACAAAAATGTGGACAACTTAACTAACAAGGAAAAGTCCTCTTATGTCTGATATGTTATTGATTCTGACAGCGCTGGGTTCAATTGCCCTGCTACTGTTCTTAGTGATGAAAGTGAGATTGCATGCAGTAGTATCACTGATACTAGTGTCGATCATTGTCGGCCTTTTCTCTGGTATGAACCCAGCTGATATTACCAATACGATTCAACAAGGTATGGGGGGAACACTGGGCTTTGTTGCGGTTGTGGTCGCTTTGGGAGCCATGTTTGGCCGGGTAATGGAAGAGACTGGCGCGCTAGATCAGATAGCCCATACACTGCTGAATAAATTTGGTAACGACAAAGCTCACTGGGCCATGACCTTTACAGGCTTTATCTGTGCATTACCTCTCTTCTTCGATGTTGCTGTGGTACTGCTGATTGGCATCGCCTTTGCCGTGGTTCGTAAAGGGGGCGGCAGCGTCGTTAAAATTGGTATTTCACTGCTCGCGGGTATTGCCACATGTCAGGCATTTCTCATCCCTGCACCAGGGCCTATTTTGGTCGCTTCCCAGCTCAATGCCGACTTTGGCTACATGATAGTCTTCGGTTTATTGGCATCGATTCCGGCGATGATTCTAGGCGGCCCACTCTTTGCCAGCCTCATCTCCCAAAAAGTCCATGTTGAGCCGCCTGCCCACGAGCAGCAGGAAAAAGGTGAACGAGAAGGCGGACCGATCCCCTCATTCGCGCTATCAATCAGTATTGTGGTGTTCCCACTGCTGCTTATCGGTTTAAAGACAGTGGTGTCACGCTTTATTGATGAAAAATCCGATCTGCATAATTGGCTCGCCTTGATAGGTCATCCATTCACCGCCATTTTGCTAGCCTGTTTAATCGCATTCTATGTACTGGGCGTTAGACGCAATATTCCCAATGAGCGCATCATGGAAATCTGTAGCAGTGCGCTCCAACCTGCTGGGATCATTATTCTCGTCACCGGTGCTGGCGGCGTGTTTAAGCAAGTGCTGATTGACTCGGGTGTCGGCGATGCATTAGGCAATATGTTGGCAGGTTCGGGATTACCGATTGTAATACTGGCATTTATTTTGTCGGCGTCGGTGCGCGTGATCCAAGGGTCGGCAACCGTGGCCATGTTAACGGCTTGCGGCCTTATCATCCCAATACTTGAACCACTAAACTTAGATGGTGCTCAATTGGCGGCAATTACGATTGCCATTGGCGGTGGTTCGATTGTGCTCTCGCACGTCAATGACTCAGGCTTCTGGCTCGCTAACCGTTTTCTTGGATTGTCAGAAAAACAAACACTGCAAACTTGGACCGTAATGGAGACCATTATCGGTACGACGGGCGGCATAGTCGCAGTCATCATCTCTGCGTTTCTCTAACGATAACCTGTGATGACAAACATTAGGCATTAGGCATTAGGCATTAGCCGTTAAGCGAAAGAACGAGGGGAAGTCTAGAGTGTTTCCCCTAAATCAATACGATAGCCCAGGTCGATAACCGATTCTGCTATCTCTTTGCCATTTAACCTGTCTAATAGCTCAGTAGCAGCAATTCGACCTATCTCCTTTCTCGGCGTAATAATGCTCGCCAATTTTGGCGTCATAGATTGGCCAATATCATGGCCATGAAACCCTGCAACACCAATTTGTTCAGGGATCTTGATGCCTTGTCTTTGACACTCAAATATCACTCCCGCCGCTAAGTCATCGTTGGTGCAAAAAAAGCTATCCACATAGGGATATTTCGCTAATGTTTGTTGCAATAACGACGCCCCCAAGGAAAACGACGATGCCTCATTTGTGGTCATCGCCAAAGGTGTAAGCTGAGCTTGCTGCATCGCTAACTCGTAGCCTCGCATCTTAAGCTGAGTACGAATATCCATGCGCGCGCCTAGGTAGGCAATGTGGCGATAGCCTTGTGCAATCATGGCCTTAACCATTTCACATGCGGCTGCTGTGTTATCGAAACCCACACACTGTTGAATCGAAGGCGACACGCTATCCATCATTTCGATGACCGGAATGCCCGCCGTTTCAATCATTCGCACGGTACGCGGCGTGTGGTAACTTTCGGACAAGAGTAAGCCATCGATATTGTAAGAGAGCAGTGATGCCACCCGCTCTTCTTCTAATTCGGCCTGATACCCGTAGTGAGCCAGCATGGTTTGATAACCGCGTTTGCCGGTCACATTCTCGATACCGCGCAGCACTTCAGCAAATACTTGGTTGGTTAACGAAGGCACTAACACGCCAATGGCGCGACTGGTTGCTTGCGCTAAAATTTCCGGCGCGCGATTAGGAATATAACCTAAGGTTTCTAGTGCGACAGCAATCTTCTCTTGAGTGCTTTGCGCCACCCTTGTTGGATTTTTTAAATAGCGACTCACCGTCATTTTGGTGACCCCAACTTGATCGGCAACGTCTTGAAGACTGGGTCTACGCTTTTTATTCATAGTATCTAATGTTAGTTAACGAACCGCGGATATGGGTGAGATGTATAGCTAAAATATCGAATATAAACAAATAGTAGACATAAACATCAGACAGGGATCTTATAATAGTTCGCCCAGCGATACCAGTTGAGGACTATTTTAGCGGAATGACCATGCTAGCTAGGCCACTCCAAACCATATCTGGAGCAGCCTTTAAACATTATTTGTGATGGAGAAAAGTGTTACTTAGCCTGTTGGCGACCCTGAGAGGGCTTTCCTGCAGATTTGCCACCCGTTTTTGATGGGTTTCCGCCTTTAGCCTGAGCGCCTCCGGCCTTAAAACCAGACTGGCCGAAGGGCGCCTTCGCTCCCGGACGGCTCGAATGAGCTCCGCTAGGTTTAGAGCCAGTTGGTTTAGATCCCGTTGGCTTAGCGCCATTCGCGGCGGGTTTTCCACCTTTAGCGGCCGGTTTTGATTCAGCACCAGCTTGCGCGCCGCCTTTAGCTGCACCTTTAGATTTGCCATCGCCCTTGCGATCATCAAACTGATTACCCGAGAAGCGAGTAAAGGCTTTTTGGCCTTGGTTGGCATCTTTCATCCACTTAGGTCCGCGCTCATTTCGGCCTTCTGGCGGAACTAACTGATGCGGACTATTACCAATCAAGTCTTCACGCCCCATGGCGGTTAAGCCTTCACGGATCAATGGCCAACCTGCAGGATCGTGATAACGCAGCAATGCCTTGTGCAAGCGACGTTGACGCCCTTTCTTCGGCACAGATACCACTTCGCTGGTGTGCTTGACGTTTTTCAGCGAGTTTAACTCGGTATGATAAATCGTGGTCGCATTCGCCATCGGTGACGGATAAAAGTTCTGTACTTGGTCGAGCTTGAACTTACGCTCCTTCAACCACAACGCTAAGTTCACCATGTCTTCGTCGGTCGTGCCTGGATGCGCCGAAATAAAGTAAGGGATCAGGAACTGCTCTTTGCCCGCTTCCTTAGAAAACTTGTCGAACAATTCTTTAAACTTATCATAGGCGCCCATGCCGGGCTTCATCATCTTGCTGAGCGGACCTTCTTCGGTATGCTCAGGGGCGATTTTTAAGTAGCCACCAACGTGATGCTGTACTAACTCTTTCACATAAGCTGGATCTTCGATCGCCAAGTCGTAACGCACGCCAGAGGCAATCAATACTTTCTTGATGCCAGGTACCGCACGCGCCGCGCGATACAAGTCGATTGTATGTTTATGATCTGTGCCTAAGTGGCCGCAAATCGATGGAAACACACAGGATAAACGACGACAGGTTTTTTCAGCCTTTTCGCTGGTACAACCTAAACGGTACATGTTGGCGGTTGGGCCGCCTAAATCGGAAATAACTCCAGTAAAGCCTGGCACTTTTTCCTGAATATCTTTGATTTCTTTAACAATCGACTCTTGTGAACGACTCTGAATGATTCGGCCTTCATGCTCGGTAATCGAGCAGAAAGAACAGCCACCAAAGCAACCACGCATGATGTTGATAGACGTCTTGATCATGTCGTAGGCAGGGATTTTTTCCTTGCCATAGATAGGATGAGGAATGCGCTGATAGGGTAAATCGAATACCGCATCCATCTCATCGGTATTGAGCGGCCATGCGGGCGGATTCACCCAAACGGCGCGGTCGCCATGGGGTTGGAATAACGCACGGGCACAACCTGGGTTTTGCTCTTGGTGTAAAATCCGTGAAGCATGGGCATATAAGTATTTGTCTTCAGAGACTTTTTCAAACGCTGGCAACAGCACATAGGTTTTATCCCATGGCTTAGGTTTAGGCGGTTGAACGCTAATAGGCTTAGGGGCTTCGTTATCGAATATCTTCACATCCGACGGGCCAGACAAGTTAGCACAACCCACATCATCGGCGCCGTAAGGATTCGGCAGCGGCTCTATCTTGTGCAGTTGGTCAATCTTGCGCGAGTCCATACCGCGCCATTCGGGCAGCGGCTCTTTACGGATAACGGCTGTGCCACGCACATCATGTAACGAGCTAATGGGTTCGCCGGCAGCTAAGCGGCGTGCCACTTCGACTAAAGGACGCTCGGCATTGCCGTACATTAAAATGTCGGCCTTGGCATCGAAAATCACACTGCGACGTACTTTATCCGACCAATAATCGTAGTGGGCGATACGGCGTAAACTGGCCTCAATCCCGCCAATGATCACAGGCACATCTTTAAAGGCTTCTTTACAACGCTGGGTGTACACAGTCACAGCGCGATCTGGGCGCTTACCGCCAATATCACCCGCGGTATAAGCATCGTCAGAACGTAAACGACGGTCAGCGGTGTAACGGTTGATCATCGAATCCATGTTGCCGGCGGTGACGCCAAAAAACAGGTTCGGACGACCCAATTGCATAAAGGCGTCTTTGCTCGACCAATCAGGTTGGGAAATAATGCCGACTCGGTAACCTTGGGCCTCTAACATACGGCCGATCACCGCCATGCCAAAGCTTGGGTGATCCACATAAGCGTCGCCTGTGACTATGATGATGTCACAGCTATCCCAACCAAGCTTATCCATCTCCTTGCGAGACATAGGTAAGAAAGGCGCAGTGCTATCGCCCGTGGCCCAATACTTGGGATGACTAAAGAGTGTGGATTCAACTTGCATGGATTGTGACCCGAAAACGTAATGTCGAATAAAGGCGCCACGAAAATAAGTTACGCCAATTTAGGGACGCGGAGTATAGCAGGGAATGGAGGATAGATGCGATTAAAAAAACACCAATCGAGGCATTTTCAGGGGTATTTGAGCCAGAAGCGTAATACCCCTAAATCCGCTATGGATATGGCTTAGGGCGGAATTGACCGCCCAAACCTGCGAGCCTAGAGACCCTTTCCTAAACCTTGAGCAAAATGCAACAAATTCACCAACGCCAAACTGATAATCACTATCCAAGTGAGCAATACGCCCCAAAAACGACCAAAATGGTAACCACCTTGGCCTTGAGTTAAGCCAATAGCATGGAGTAAGCGCGCCACTATCCACACGGTCCCAAAACAGTGTAAATAAAATGCAGGCAAGCCACCCGCTTCGGCCACCAGCATTAAAATCAATACGATAGGCGCATTTTCGATCAGGTTAACATGCACTCGATTAGCCAAAGTTAAGGCGCTGTTACCACCATCCCCTAGGCCGATTTTCTGACCTCGCCTTAATTTCACTACTCGATAAGCCAAAGCGACAATTAATAGCCCTGTGAGGCTAGCGTAAAGACCCGTTACCATCAAAGACATGCCTATTTCCCCCTATCAAAAAGCTGACTATAGCCCGAGCTGCAAAAAATCAGCAATTTATTTGTATTAAGGTTAAAAGCCATTAACCTTTTATAGACAAGATAGGTTAATATGCGCGCGTCATTCCCTACAACTTTTTATACAGTGAATACCCCGATTGGATAACGACGAGTTTATCGAAAAACGCAGATTTATCATAAAGCTAGGTAAAGCCTTGCATAAGTTTGGCACACCCGCTTATCGTCTAGAAACCCACTTACAAACCGTTGCTCGCACCTTAGGTATCGAAGGCTATTTCCTTATTTCTCCGACGTCGATGACCTTCGTTTTGCAACATGATACCGATCAAGAATATAACCATGCCGCTCGAGTTAAGCCTGGTGAACTCGATTTAGGCTCACTCGCCCGTACCGATGAATTGGTCGATGAGTTAACCTCGGGTAAACGTACTTTGGCCGAGGCATTAGATCGCTTAGAAGAAATTGCCAATAAACCCAATCCCTATGGCCCTGTATTAACTTGCTTTTCTTTTGGAACTTCTGCCGCCGCTTTCGCTATGCTGATGGGCACGGGTTGGAACGATGTATTTTGGTCAGGATTATTAGGCTTATTCGTCTATGGCTTGGTATACCGTGCCGAACGCTCGGCCCGCATGGCCGAAGTGCTCGAACCCTTCGCCACAATCCTTTGCGCCATCGCAGCCTGTGGCATAGCGCGTATCGATCCTAATATTAATATCCCAGTAGTGATCCTCTCCTCCATTATTATTTTTATTCCCGGCTTAGCCTTAACCTTAGGTTTAGCTGAACTCGCCGCACGGGATTTAATTTCTGGCACGGCGCGCATCATGGATGCGAGCATGCAATTATTTAAGCTGTACTTTGGCGCAGTGCTCGGCATGGCAATCGGTAAAGCTATGTTCGGCGAAGCGATTCACATAGAACCTGAGGGTTTACCTCGCTGGGCAATTTGGTCGGCGGTTCCGATTCTATCTATGGCGCTGGTTTTTATCTTCAAAGCACGGATGCAAGATTCGCCTTGGGGCGTATTGGCTGGGATAGTGGCGTTTTTCTCAGCCATGCTCGGCGGACATTATTTTGGTGATTCGGTGGGGATCTTCTTTGGTGCCTTGGCAGTAGGAATTTATTCTAACCTCTTCGCCCGCTGGATGAAGGCGCCTGCCTCCATCGCCCTGTTACAGGGAATAGTGATCTTAGTCCCCGGCAGTAAAACCTATATCGGACTCAATGCACTGATCTCAGGTGAGACCATGCTCAATCAGTCGCACATAGGCTCGCAAATCTTTTTGATTTTTATGTCACTAATTGCGGGGCTCATCTTTGCTAACGTCGCTGTCCCACCTAGGCGTACACTGTAACAATCGCTAATCCGGCTGGAGCCCGCGCCCAGCCGCTACCTCAAGATAATCTTAAGCTAACCTTAAGTAAAATAAGAAACTTATTAAAATGTTTCCTTGACTAACACTCGTTTTCCATGTGTTATTAAATTGTGAATTGCAACGTGAAATTGTTTTCGCTGCAGTCGTCGATTTCATGGGAGTGGCCTTTTATGCAGAAATTTTTTCAGTATGCATGCATCCTATCTTGTTGTGTTGGCAACCTAATCAGGATTGCCCAAGCAGAAGAGGCTAAGCTCGCCGATCCCGCAAACCAAGATCAAACAAAACAAAAAGTCAGCAAGATTGTGGTGGTCAATAACCCCATTTTTGATGAGTCAGATCCCGATGCTTTTTTCATTCACCGCTGGGCTAACGCCCTGCATATCAATACCAAAGAATATGTGGTTCTCGATAATCTAACCTTCAGCGAAAATGATACTGTTACACAAAAAGATCTCGACGAATCCCAACGACTTTTGCGGGCAATGCCTTACATTCGCGATGCGAAAATTTATGTCGCCGAAAAAGATCCCCAAGCCGATGTCGATCCATCCGTTGAGTCCGTGGTGGTGGAGACCTGGGATAACTGGTCATTATTACCGACAGCGAGTTTAAGTAGTTCAGGTGGCGACACCCGTTACTCCTTCGGGCTCAAAGAAGACAACTTGCTTGGAACGGGGATCCGCACTCGACTTAAATATCAATCTAATGAATCCCGGAATGGCTATAAATTTGCTTTCGAAGCGCCGCTCAGCATTATTGAGCACGGCACAGTTGCCGCTGAGTTCTACGACAATAGCGACGGCCAAGCTAAACACGTTTATGTGAGTAAGCCCTTCTATTCCCTCAATACGAGTACCATGTATTCGGCGGAGTTTTTAGACGATAACCGTACAGATACCCTCAGACAAAATGGGCAAGAGGTGAATGAGTTTACACACACAGTCGACTATCTCAATCTACAATATGGCTGGTTAATTAATAAAAACAGTCAGCACCTTTCTCGCTTTATTACTGGTGTCACCCAAGACAAGCACGAGTTTGCCCATTCTGAGCGCTATCCTACTTCCATGCTCCCTCAAGACAGGGACTTTATGTACCCTTGGGTCGCCTACGAGTTTATCGAAGATGATTTCCACGTACTGAATAATGTTCACCTGATCACCAACAATGAAGACTTTAACTTAGGTTGGCATCACTATTTTCAATTCGGCATAGAAACCAATGACATAGGTGATAACAATCCCTTAGGCTACCACGTTAACTGGCAAAGCACTGGCGGGTATAAGTTTAACGATCAACTATGGCTGTTAGAAATGGGGGGAACAAGCACTATCGGTACCACCCAAAAAGATACTTATAAGGTTGATATTCAAGCCGAATACTTCTATCAAATCCATCCTAAGTGGACGGCTTATGGCAAAGCTTGGGCTAGCCTTTCACAGAACACTTATCTGGATCTAACGAAAGGATTAGGGGATGAAACTGGCGTGCGCGGTTATCCAAACGAATACCAACAAGGGGATAATCAGTGGTTACTGACCGCCGAGATACGCAACTACCCCAATATCAACTTATACCAACTGGCTGAATTAGGCTGGGCAGTCTTTGCCGATCTGGGTCAAGCCTCCGGCGGCCAACTCGCCGAGAATAACGAAGTCAGCGGTCCACTGGGTAGCATAGGCATAGGCGCGCGGATTTATTCCTCTCGATCCAGCTATGGCAACGTAGCCCATATCGATTTTTCACTCCCTTATACGGGCGGCGAGTCAGTAAACAGCTGGGAATGGCGATTCCTAGTGAAAAGCAGTTTTTAAACCTAAGGTACATAATAATCGTATGAACTATGTACTTTTTAAGACAATCTTTGGCGCCTTGTGGCCTAAAATAATCCTGACGCTATCAGCCTTACCTCCTGCTCAACCCTCTGTACCAGAGAAGCGTCTGCCAATATGGGAGAACCGCTATTAAAGGGCGGTTTAGGATCATATTCAAACAATAACTGCAGTGTTTTAGCCTGTTGTTCACCCTCTATATTGGCAATGAGTGCCAAAGCAAAATCGAGCCCTGCAGTAATACCGCCGCCACTGATCCTATTACGGTCAATCACAATACGTTTATTTTCAAAGGTAATTTGAGGATATTTTGCCAATACTGAAGCATAAGCCCAGTGAGTGGTCGTGCGATAACCATTAAGTAAACCTGTTGCCGCAAGAATCAAGGCTCCAGTGCATACAGATGTAATGTATTGCGCTTGCTCCCCCTTGCGTTTTAAGAAAGAAATGACTTGCTCATCCTGTATTTGCGCCAAAGGATTTGCGCTCCCAGGCACTAACAGGATATCTATCGGCGGACAATTATCGAAATCGTAATTAGGTTGTAAGTTAACGCCCGCATCACAGGGTAATAGCATGCTGGTTTTCGCAAAAGTGAAGGTTTCAAAAGATGGCACAAAGGCTAAAAACTGTAGTGGCCCATAGGCATCGAGCATCGTCATGCCGGGATAAAGAAAAATACCTACTCTTAATTTGTGTTTGATTGGATTATTTGTTTTATCACTTTGGGCCGTTTCAATATTTTCACTCATCACAGATTCTCCATCGGTAGTGACAATTTCATATTTCAGGTAACACTGTCGTTGCAGTTAACCCTATGATCATCACTATAAAGCCCATTATTCCTAACCATCAGGCACAAACTCGCCCGAATGTTTCAAATGGTACACCTGAGCCTATCTGTTCCACTTAAGCAAAAATCACAACACAAGAGCCATTGAGGCTAAGGTATAATCACACGCCTAAACTGAGTTGAATTTAAAGCGGGATCCAATATGCACACAAAGCACTGCATGCACATAGCGAAAAGCCCGCGAGCGATGCTCAAGGTTCTCCACGTCTTCAAGGAAATGCTTAAACAACAAGATTATCGTGATATTGCAGTGGCAGATATTGCGCACAAAGCCGATGTCGGGCGCACGACGTTTTATCGCTACTTCAAACGCAAGTTGGATATTCTTATTGCACTACATCAAAATATTTTTGAAAATATCTTTGAAGATCTACGGTCAACCGAAGACTGGCTTTCAACTAACACACCACCCTCATTGGAAAATCTGCTTATTACTTTTAGCCGAAACAGCATGTTTCGCCGTTCCATGTCATTTAGACTAGGTAGCGACCTCGATGCAGCAACTAAACAATTACAAACTAAACTTGTGCAACATATCGAAAATAAATTGATCAACACCTTCAACACTGACGAATTTATTATTCCAAGCTACACATTAGCCCATAGCATAGCAGCTCTTTATTTAAGCCAAATTCAACAACTTATCGCCAGTCCCACACCTTGTCCTATACAACAAGCAAAATACTTACACTTACTGACTCGAGGCATGATTGTAGCGGCATTGACGACAACTAATAGCAGCGAACCCCATACCCGCACCAATGGAAATCATTAAGGTAAAAATCACGGCATTTACATCATTCTCAAGCGATGAGTTTGGTAATCCAACGCAAGCCAAAAGTGCTACGCAGTAGTTTTACAGTGCTGTTGTGGCGCATTTGAAACAGGCAGCCAAGGCTAAAACTGACGATTAAACCTGGCGTCGATCCTATAAAATCACGACTGCTTTGCGCTAATTGTCGTTTCCTCATCAGTAACAAATCATGCTGCAACTGGCCTTGTTCCGTCAGCACAGTCAGCTTCAACTGCTGTTTTTTAAGTAACTGTTGAATTAGCATAGTCGCACCTCCTATTTTTGATGTTCCGACTCTCGAGTCGAGAGCAAAAGCTGTAATTGCTGCCAAGTCTTCGAAAAGCCAGTTTGTGACAGCACATAGCCAAGACTTCGCCAACACCAAAGCAATAAAACAAACTGTAGCACCACCAAAGCGCTCACAGTGGCCAATAACGAACCGCTCAATTGAAACAGCATATAGCCCAACAGCAATAAAATACTGCCCCAGAATAACGTAATGCCAGTACCAAAACAGACGACTAAAGCCGCAGCAATAATCAGGCTACGCCCTGTTAACCGCCATTCTGCCGTTGCTATTTTCCCAGCCAACTTCAACTGCTCGAGATAGGCTTGCTTCACTGAACTGCTAAGAACAGCTATTTCAGCCAGTTGCTCCATTGCCTGATCAATAACTTTATGCTGGGCAGCAGCTGATGCTGTCTGCCCAGTTTTGGCGGTTTGTGCACTATGCTGGACGGGCCTTTGTTCTGGCGCCTCTGACCTTGCACGGTTTTGCATAAATCCACCTTAGCGACGGCGCAATAAAGCCGTTAATACCACACCAGCGGCAAAGGCAATCCCAGCTGTGGCCAATGGATTTTGCGCTGCCAACTCACGGGTTTTGCTATAAGAACTTTGCAGTTGTAATTTGATTTCCTCCTGCTTGAGCGCCAGTGTTTCTTGCGAGCTGGCGGCGGTTTTACGCAAAGTATCCTCTGCAACAGCAGCTTTCTCTGCCACAGCGTCAACGGCATGATGCGTCACTTCAGTTGCTTTCGCTGTTGTGGGTGAATTTAATGCGCCGTTATCTTTACTGTTAGTTTGTTCTGTTACACTTTTTGAACTGGCCATTAGCAGACTCCTTGGTGAACATTGTGCAATGCAACAAAATGCTGCACTTTGCGTACAAACCAATGCAATGGCTAAGCCAATCGATATAAGTAAACAAAAACAAAGATTTAGATTGAAATGCTTCATATCCTTGCCCTCAGTTAACGGTAGATGTTACCTACATAGGGTAATTTTTACCTGCAGCGAAGGATGATAAAGAGAGCGACAGAACAGAGAGCTAAATAGGATATAGATTGGATACGAACGTGGAATTCAACACTTTGATTTTTAATGATTTAAAAAGTAACGGTCACTTAAAACTGCAACAGTTAAAAAACAAAAAGCCCGTTTGTCATTACGACAAACGGGCTTTTTATTGAATGAGGTGAGTTGGCCGATAAGCCGGGTCCTGTCTTGGACAGTCATTCATCTAGGCCTGCAATCGCTCACAGGCTCAAGCGACCTACCCGGTTCCAACGCGAGCCACGCCATACGGAACCCTATTTGGTCTTGCTCCGGGTGGAGTTTACCTTGCTACGAACTATTGCTAGCCGCACGGTGCGCTCTTACCGCACCCTTTCACCCTTACCGACCTGATAAATCAGGCAGGCGGTCTACTCTCTGTTGCACTTGTCGTCGGTTCGCACCGCCCAGGCGTTACCTGGCACCCCGCTCTTTGGAGCCCGGACTTTCCTCCCCGTTCTTGCGAACGCGGCGACTGTCTGGCCAACTCGGCGCGGATTATAGCCTAAGCCACCCTGATGCACCACAGATAATCCGCTCGTAACAGTTTTAGTGCTTATAAATCAGACTCTAGGCCGTATTTATACAGAGCATTCTTTTTAAGCCCATGAATTTGCGCGGCAATTGCTGCGGCTTTCTTCAATGGTAATTCTTCACATAAGAGTTTAAGCGTATTAATAGCGACGGTGGGAATCGCTTCGTCATCACTCAAATGGTAGCCATGCACCATAAGCACGATTTCACCCTTCTGCTGATTCGGGTCAGTACTAACAGTGGCAAGCACTTCTGAGACTGGGCCAGATAAAAAAGTTTCGAAGGTTTTGGTTACTTCACGCGCCATGACGACATGGCGTTCGCCACCAAGCACTTCAACCATAGTCGTTAGACTGTGCTCGATGCGGTGGGGTGATTCATAAAATATCAGCGTGCGCGGATCTTCTTTCAGTGCCAATAACTTATCAGCGCGGGCTTTTTCTTTAGACGGCAGAAAACCTTCGAAAGAAAAACGGTCCGATGGCAAACCCGAGGCGCTCAGGGCGGTAATTGCCGCGCAAGGGCCGGGTAAGGGGATCACATTAAACCCAGATTGACGCACATGGGAAACCAAGTGATAACCCGGATCGGAAATCAACGGGGTACCCGCATCTGAAATTAATGCTATCGACAGTCCAGCCGCAAGCTGATCGACAATCCACTGAGCACGAGCGCGCTCGTTATGATCATGCAGCGCCGTAGTTTTTGTAGTAATACCAAAGTGGCTCAATAACTTACCGCTGTGGCGAGTATCTTCACAGGCGATCAATGAAACCTGATTCAGCACCTCTATTGCCCGTGAGCTCATATCGCCCAAATTACCTATGGGAGTAGGAACTATGTAGAGTGCGACGCTTTGGTCCATATATACCTCTGTAATGACAGTGCCAAGACTTTCGTCAAGCGCGAGAGAAGGTTAAACTAGAGGCTGCATCTTACCAGAGTGAAGCCCAGTGTTAAAAAGCCTGAATACAACTAAGTTCGTTTCCGTGGCCATTTTATCGGTAATCTTGGCGGGTTGTGGCACTTCAACGCCCACCTCGACCGGAACTGCACCCACAGTGGCCACCTCTTTAGCATCCGCACCTTTGTCGGCCAATGTGTATTTGGCACAAGCCGCCAATAGCAAAGATCCGCAGCAGCGCGATACTAATCTGCTGCTCGCAGCCCATGCCTACATCAATGCCAACGACTACGCAGCGGCGCAGAAGCTACTAAAATCGATACAGCCAAGCTTGAATCAGAGCCCAACATTTTTGGCCGAACATAAATACTTGACCGCGCGCGTGCTTGAACACACGTCCACCTATAGTGATGCACTTAAAGTTCTCAATTATCCAAGCAATTGGAGTTTGCCAAGCTGGCAGATGACGGCTTATCACCAATTCAAGGCACATTTATATCAATTGAATAAACAGCCTATTGAGCAAGTGCGTGAACTAAGTTTACTGACGACTTACTTGCCCCCCGCCCAAGCCAACGAGGTGAATAACGCGATTTGGCAAGTACTGCAGCCAATGCACGAACAAACCTTAAAAGCCTTTACCCAAGATGCTAAGACTCCTGTGTTTACGGGTTGGTTACAACTGGCTTATATCGCGAAGCATTATGCTGTCGATCCGACACAGTTAGTACGCTACTTAGGCGAATGGCAGAAACAAAATCCTTATCATCCTGCAGCGGCTAAGCTGCCCGCCGATCTTGACAGAGCCTTAAACGCTAAGCCATTTACGCCAAAAAACATTGCTGTGCTGTTGCCGCTGACAGGCTCAAGAGCTAACGCTGCCAATGCAATTCGCCAAGGCATATTAGCCAGTTACATGGCCAAGCAAAATGACCAAGTCGCAGTCAACTTTTATGACACGGCAAACGATGCTGCCAGCGCTTACCAACAGGCGCTAACTGCGGGAGCCGAATTTATTATTGGCCCATTATTGCCTACGGAAATTGAACAACTGCAAGTGATCAATGCAGCAAACACTGCCGCCACTAATGCGGTGACTAATACTGCTAACCCAGACAAAACGGCCAATACAGCACCTGCTACGCCTGTGCCACAACTGTTTTTAAATCAAGTAGATAAGTTCACCCCCGATCCGAATAAGTTCTACTTTGCATTATCTCCCGCACAAGAGGCGGCCGATGCGGCGGAGCATTTATATCAAGATGGCGTAACTATGCCGTTACTGCTGGCCAGTAACGATGCCCTTGGCAAACGCATGGCCGAAAGCTTTATTCAAGCATGGAAAAAGAAGAGCGATAACCCTGTCGAAGTTCACTACTTCGATGGCGGTGATAAAATGCGCACCACAGTACAAGATGCCCTTGGCGTGCGCGATAGCCAAGAGCGGATCGCCCGTATTAAAGAGTTGTTAGGCAATTCAGTACAAGCCGACTTCCGCTCGCGCCAAGATATTGATGCCATTTATATGATTTCAACGCCACAGGATCTAACCCTGCTCAAGGCCTTTATCGACGTAAACTTTAGCGTTTTCACACAACCTGTGCCTTTATATACCTCAAGCCGCAGCCGAGTTGAAAATGAAAGCACACAAACGGCGCAGGATTTAAATAACCTGACCCTAAGCGACGCACCTTGGCTAATGCAAAACGGCGAAGAAAATCTGATGGTCAACACACTATTTTCGGGCTGGAATAACAGTCAGAAACGTTTGTTTGTTATGGGTTATGATGCAATGGATTTGATCGGCCGTTTAGCGCAAATGCGCTCATTCACAGGTTATCAATTCAATGGTCGCAGTGGTGCTTTATCTGTCAGTCCAGATGGAATAGTCAACCGCCAATTAAGCTGGGGACGTTATGAAAGAGGTAGCTTCCGCCAGTTATGACACTCGGACAGCAGGCAGAATCGCACGCCCAACGTTACCTTGAACAACAAGGCTTAACTTTTGTCGAACGTAATGTCCGCTATCCGTTTGGGGAAATTGATTTAATCATGCGCCATAAAAACCATTGGGTATTTGTCGAAGTGAAGTATCGTTCGGCAAATCAATATGGCGGCGCATTACAGGCCCTAAGCAGCGCGCAGATTTCGCGAATTCGCAAAGCGGCTAGCCACTATTTACAACTCAATAGACTCGATGTGCCCTGTCGTTTCGATGTCATCGCCATGGAAGCCGATCAAATTCATTGGCTGGTCGATGCCTTTTAAGCGCCAATAGTGAAAGAGTGACTACACAAATTATTTTAACGTCTGTGCCTCAACACGCTTGTGGAAATATGGCATGATAGCAACACTTTATCCTGAAAGGATTTATCCATGTTAGAACGCATTAAAGACAGCTTTACTGAATCTATCCAGACAAAAATCGATGCAGCCGAAGCACTGCCAGAATCCATCGCCAAAGCGGCCGAGATGATGGTGCACTGTCTTTTGGGTGGCAATAAAATCCTTGCTTGCGGTAACGGCGGCAGTGCTGGCGATGCGCAACATTTTTCAGCAGAATTGCTAAACCGCTACGAGATTGAGCGTCCACCATTACCGGCCATCGCTCTGTCTACCGATACTTCAACCATCACAGCTATCGCCAACGACTATAGCTATGATGAGATTTTCTCAAAACAGATTTTTGCCTTAGGTCAACCGGGCGACATTCTGCTAGCAATCTCGACCAGTGGTAACTCAGGTAACGTGATTAAAGCCATTGAAGCCGCATTAAGCCGCGACATGACTATCGTAGCGCTAACAGGTAAAGATGGCGGCGCTATGGCTGGCCTACTGAGCGTGAACGATGTGGAAATCCGCGTGCCTTCAAATGTCACTGCACGTATCCAAGAAGTGCACTTACTGGTGATCCATTGCCTGTGTGACAATATTGACCGCACCCTCTTCCCACAGGACGAGCAGCAATGAGACACGCTGCCCCGCTGTTAATGGTTTGCTTGCTGCTTCAAGGCTGCGCCGGTGCCGTTATGGTGGGCGCAGTCAGTGGCGCTATGATGGCCAACGACGAACGTACTGTTAAGACTCAGCTTGATGATACCAATACTGATTTTAAGATCACCAGCGCACTGCTAGAGCAAGAAGATCTTAAAAAACAAACGAATATCACAGGTGTATCCGTCAATGGCAATGTACTTATGATAGGCCAAGCCCCTAACTCTACGTTAAGGGATAAAGCCATCAAGGTCGTACAAGATCTTAAGCTCGGCGGCAAAATACATAATCAAATCCGCATTGGCAATCCAACCTCTTTCACCACCCGCAGCAATGACACTTGGGTTACGACCAAAGTGAAGGGCCGCATGCTGAACGAAAAAGATTTGGATGTGACTCGCATTAAAGTCATCACTGAAAATGGTGAAGTCTTCCTGCTGGGGGTTATTCATCGCTCACAAGCAGACTTAGCTGTTGATATCGCCCGTAATACTGCTGGCGTGCGTAAAGTGGTGAAAGTATTTGAGTATGCTAAATAATTTTGCAGTTTACCTATTTAAAACTTGAGCCTAAGTGAGCCAACTCGCCCACTTAGGCTTAAACCCTCGCAGCTATTTTCCCGTGAGCGTATCCGCTATCTTAGGTGCCGATTTTGATAGGAGCGATCCTAGCCAAGGTAAAAACAACGAAGGTAATACGATTAAGGCGGCACCGAGCCAACTTAAGTTATCCAACCATTCATCAAACAACAACCAGCCTAAAAAGACAATAAACAATAAGCCTGTGTATTCCGCAATCGCGATATCACTCGCCTGTGCCTTGCGGTAAGCCAGCACACAAAACCAATGATAAACCAATAAAAATGCGTTGCTCAGCAAGGCCACGCCCACCAGCTCCCAACTCAAACCCTCAATCCCCTGAAACGCTGCAATCACTAACGTTGCCGGAATACCCAGCAAGTTATATAGCATTAGCGTTAGCACGGGATGCTCAGCATGGGGCACTTTTTTAAGTGCTAACTGATTCACTGCAAAGGTAAAAGCAGAAAACAGCACAGCAATGCCGTACCAGTTCATTTCGCTCGGTCGCAGGATAATCAAGATGCCGACAAAACCTAAGCCAGTACAGATTGTCTGAGCAGCGGTGATCCTCTCGCTCAGGAAGAAATACCCCATCAAAATAATCATTAGCGGTGCAGAGTAAAACAATGAGCTAACTGTCGCGAGCGGCAATGCCATTAAGCCAATAATTAAAAAAAGCGCGCCAACTGAGCCTATGTTGGCACGCCAAAGGTGAACTGAGATATGTGTCGTCATCGGACGCTGCGAATACAGCCACACTGGCAACAACATAAATACTGAAGAGATTTGCCTGACAAGGAGAAAAGTCGAGGCACTCGCATCGTCCGGTAACCACTTGATCGACACATCATAGAAGGCACTGAATAGGTTACCTACTATCAATAAAATCAAACCAATAACAACTGGGCGTTGCATTTTTAACATCCATAAATCTCAATGGCGGCATGATAATCCTCGCAAAACTTAAGCTGAAATGATGCTTTCTCATGCTAGATGAATTAAATTCATACTAAAGCCTTTAGATATTGAAAATCATGAGAAAGCTCCCGCCATTACGCGCTCTACAAGTGTTTGAAGCTGCCGCCAGACAGCAGCATTTTTCTAAGGCCGCCGATGAACTGTGCATCACCCAAAGTGCAGTGTCGCACCAAGTGCGAGTATTAGAAGAGTATTTTGGCGAGCAACTGTTCGACCGTCAGGGGCGTAAACTGCAGTTAACGCCTAAGGGGCACGGACTATTTTTAGAGTTAGAGCGGATATTCAACGAGTTAAGCGACCTCAACTTGAAAGTACGCGATACGCCAAATCAACAGCTCTGCCTAGCCGTTTACAGCTCATTCTCAGTAAAATGGTTGATCCCAAGACTCGCCGATTTTCGCCGCCAATATCCGAGCGTGAAAATCCGCCTCGAGATGATCACCCAAGATCCTGACCTAAGCACCAGCACCGCGGATATCTTCATCGCCGGTAAGCTAAATCAACGTGGCTATTGGCAACAGTTACTGCACAAAGAGCGTTTAATTCCTGTATGCAGCCCCAGTTTTTACCTTAAATGGCGCGACATAAGCCTGAGTAATTTCCAGCAACAAGCTCTACTGGTGGTTGATGAAGGCCCGCTCGGACTCGACTGGCATAAGTGGTCATCGGCGCACCGAATACCACTCGATAACGAACAACAGCATGTATTTAGTCATATTGTAATGGCGATTGAAGCGGCGATTGCTGGCCAAGGCTTAGCCCTAGCGCCGGACTTTATGGTGGCTGGTGATATCACCACGGGGCGTTTAGTCGCCTTGAATCTGCCCGATGTGCATACCGGATTTGAATTTACCTTCTTTTGTAAGCAACGCCGTTTATCAGAACCTGCGATTGCCGCTTTCTCATCTTGGCTAAAATCACAGGCTTAGGATGAATTTACAGGCACAAAAAAGCCGACGCGAACGTCGGCTTAATTTATCGATCGATTAATTACACTAACAAACCAATCTTCTCATACACTTTCTTCAGGGTCACTTCGGCGCGCGCCTGCGCACTCTGTGCACCAGCTTTCATCACTTGGTCTAAGTAAGCGCGATCGCTACGAATCGCGCGGTAACGCTCTTGCAGTGGCTCTAACATACTCACAACCGCTTCACCTGCTGCACCTTTCAAATGGCCATACATCTTGCCTTCAAACTCGGCTTCTAGGCTCGCAATGCTTTGCCCTGTCACACCCGACATGAGACTCAGCAGGTTAGAAACACCCGGTTTATTATCCACATCAAAACGCACAACTGGCGGCTCATCACTGTCTGTCATGGCTTTTTTCAGCTTATTCAGCACTGATTTCGGATCTTCTAGCAGGCCGATAACGTTATTACGGTTATCGTCTGACTTAGACATCTTCTTTAGCGGCTCCTGCAGTGACATGACTTTAGCGCCAAGCTCAGGAATAAACGGCTCAGGAATGGTGAAAGTATCACCATAGGCATTGTTAAAACGAGTAGCGATATCACGTGTTAACTCAAGGTGTTGTTTCTGATCTTGGCCAACAGGGATTTCGTTCGCTTGATAAATCAGAATATCCGCCGCCATCAACACTGGGTAGCCAAATAAACCCACGTTGATGTTGTTAGCGTGCTTTTGTGATTTATCTTTAAACTGAGTCATGCGGCTCAACTCGCCCATTTGGGTATAGCAGTTTAATGCCCAACCCAATTGCGTATGTTGTGGCACCTGTGACTGGATAAACACTGTACTCTTTTTAGGATCTACGCCACAGGCCAAATACAGGGCTAAGGTATCTAAACACGCTTCACGCAATGCTTTAGGATCTTGGCGCACGGTAATGGCATGCAAATCAACGACACAATACAGGCAGTCGTGGCTATCTTGCATCGCAACCCATTGACGCAATGCACCCATGTAGTTACCTATGGTTAATTCGCCGGACGGCTGCGCACCGCTGAGTACTATGGGTTTGGTCATTACGTCATTGCTCCACTATCTATATATAAAAAGACTAAAAAATCGACTAAAGAACAGGTAACCCCCCATTACTTGGTAGGTTTTACCCAGTTCAGAATCTCACTAAATTGCTCACATACGGCATCTGGGCCACTGAGCCCAATATCTTCACCGTAGTTGTAGCCGTAGGTCAAGCCGATTGACGCTATCCCAGCCGCTTTCGCCGCTAAAATGTCGTTTTTAGAATCGCCGACCATCAATAACTCAGTTTTATCCAATTGCCACTCATGCAATAAATGCTGCAGCGGCAAAGGGTCGGGCTTCATCTTAGCTAAGGTATCGCCACCTAACACTAAGCTGAAAAAGTCGTTAATCCCAAAGGCATTGAGTAATGGCATGGTAAAACGATAGGGTTTATTGGTGACAACCGCTAACTTAAAGCCTGCATCAAACAAAGTTTGCAGCACTTGATGCACGTCGCTATACAGCGCACTGTGCTTTTCAAGATTTTCTTGATAATGATGCATAAAAATCGGCATAGCCGCATCAAGGGTTGTTTGCTCAACATCCGTTCCCAAAGCATGACTCATAGCACGGCGCATCAACATCTCTGCACCGTTACCGACCCAAGTACGAACTTGCGCCTCAGAGCAGCTCTTCAAACCTAACTCAGTCAAGGCTTCCTGCGTAGCAACGGTTAGGTCCGGCACACTGTCAATCAGCGTGCCATCTAGATCAAACGCAATCGCTTTAATCTTATCCCACATGGCTATGCCCCAACTTTAGCAAGTTCGGCACGCATCTCATCAACAACGGCCTTATAATCGGGCTTGCCGAAAATAGCCGAGCCCGCAACAAACATGTCCGCACCGGCGGCCGCGATTTCGGCGATATTGTCGACCTTAACGCCGCCATCGACTTCTAAACGAATATCAAAACCACTGGCATCAATACGCGCACGCACTTGGCGCAGCTTATCTAAGGTTGATGGAATAAAGGATTGACCACCAAAACCAGGATTCACTGACATCAATAGGATCACGTCGAGCTTATCCATCACATGGTCAAGATAATGCAGTGGTGTCGCAGGATTAAACACGAGACCCGCCTTGCAACCGCACTCTTTGATGAGCTGAAGAGTGCGATCGACGTGCTCAGAGGCTTCAGGGTGGAAAGTAATAATAGACGCGCCCGCTTTAGCAAAATCAGGCACGATACGATCAACTGGCTTAACCATCAAATGCACATCAATATCAGCGGTAATACCATAGTTACGCAGTGCTTGGCACACCATAGGGCCAATCGTTAAGTTAGGAACATAGTGATTATCCATCACATCAAAATGTACTACGTCGGTTCCCGCATCTAACACAGCTTTTACATCGTCACCCAAACGGGCAAAATCGGCAGATAAAATTGATGGAGCAATCAAGAATGGACGCATAAAACACTCGCTGCTATTTGGATAAAAAGTGCCTTATTTTACCCTGAGCCAAGCTAAGCCTCTATAGCTAAAGCCACATTTCTGGCAATTGATCCGCTATGCCTATGTCAGTAAAGCAGCACACTCTGCAGCTATAGCAGTAAATTGGGGCTTAGATTCGGTAAAATAAGCTAATATTTCCGAGCATTTTGGCTGGAATTGATAATTTTTTGTTCATAAACTAAGCGAGTTTGTTATACTCGAGGCGCAGTGCTGGTTCATTCCAAAGGAAGCGTTATGATGGAGCGGTTTAGTCAGTTTTCACACTATGTTAGGTCGGTGACATTTAAGTCATCTATGATGTTGGCATTTACTGCAGTTGTAGTGGCCACGCTAGCTTTTGGCGTTGAAAAACTTACGGAAAATACCGAAACTGCATCTTGCGCTTGTAGCAATGACACTCGTTACAACAATGCACTGCCCAGTAGCCACCCTAATAATCGCTGCGCCGATCAAGCACAAACCTTAAGCTGGAAAACGTGGCTTACAGGTAAAAACCGTTCGAGTCAGTTCCACTTTGTCGATCTACTTGAACTATTACATGGTCATCAAGATAAACCTATAGATGATCTCAAGCCCACTACGTCGCATCTCGCCTATTAATGCTTAGCCGCATTTGGCAAGTATTCCACAGTACCGTTGCCGCCTTTTTCGGGGTACAAACTAGCGAAAATCGTAAAAAAGATTTTCAAACCAGTTCCCCATTGCCCTACATAGTGATGGGCATAGTATTAGCTGTCATCCTAGTGGCAAGTCTGATGTTTCTCGTAGGACAAGTGCTTAGCTAAACGTTATTTATGTTGAAACTAGTCGTCTTTTGGATCGTAGTTTTCATCATATAGCGCCATCAACTCATCCACTTTGTTACGACCACTGCCATTTTGGCTAATGTTGCGTTGCACTTGAATTTTCGCTAAATGCGCGCCGCGATATAACTCGCGAGTTAATGGAATATCGTGATTACTAATCAATACCGGAATACCACGCTCTAACGCGGTATGGCGTGAATGACGAGCCAGCAGTGCTTGATCGTCTAAACTAAAACCTGCACCAACATATGTCGTGAAACTGGATGTAGTAGATAACGGTGCGTAAGGTGGATCGCAATAGATAACATCGCCACTGCGTGTCTGCTCAAAGGCTTTTTCGTAACCAATGCATTTAAACTCAGCACGTTGCGCTTTTTCAGAAAAGGCCCAGATTTCCTTTTCGGGGAAATAAGGTTTTTTATAGGAGCCAAAGGGCACATTGAAGCCACCCTTACGGTTATAACGGCATAAGCCATTAAAACCATGGCGATTTAAATAAAGAAAATACACAGAACGCTGGAAAGGGTCGCGACATTTATTAAAGTCGGTACGCACCTGATAGTAAGCTTCCTTTTGATTCATCTCATCGACAAACAATGCTTTAGCTGCGGCAATGTATGCTTCCGGTTGATGCTTCACTATCTGATATAACTCGATCAAGTCCTGATTAATGTCACAGAGCAGGTAGCTAGGATAATCCGTATTCAAGAAAACGGATCCTGCACCCACAAACGGCTCGACCAAACGGTCTCCTGCGGGTAAATAACTGGCTAAATCATCCACCAATTTAAATTTACCGCCAGCCCACTTAAGGAAGGCTCTGTGTTTTTTTATCATTTAACTTGATGAATGCCGACAAAAATAAAGGCCATGATTGTACTCTGTTTATTCTGAAATTTCACGATTTGAGAGACTTTCTTCTACTTGATAATCTTTCAAATCGGCCCATTTTCTGACCCAAGGTTGCTCAAAACGATACTCCTTAACCAATTGCGCCGCCGCATTCGAAGCCAATTTGCTACTGCTATAGTGACCAACGAGGACAACCCATCGCTGTTTATACTTTGCGACTCGAACGCCCTCGACATTCTCAAGACTCTTTAATGTCGAACGCAGGGTATCTAGCTGAGCAACACTCGCTATTTGTACGGTATAACCTTTGAGTGGCTTTTGCGGTTCCAAAACTGTTTTATCAACCTTTGCCACCTCTGGCGCTGGGGACTGAACACCTACCGTTTTAGCTTGAGGCTCTGCATCCACAGTTGGCTCATCACCACCAAAAGACTTGCTACTCACTTCACCAACACTCACTAAGGCTGCATCATCAGGCTCAGGATGTGGTGCCTCACCATGGAATTCACTTAATGGATCGACAGCCGGTTCTGTTTTGGCTTTGGATGTTTCTATTTCGTTAACTGTCACGGGTACGGCGGCAAACTTTAATTGATCAGCGCGCAGAGCAAAATAGGGGGCTAAGATTTTTTGCCCATAGGACAAGAAAACGGGGGAATCTATCGCAGGAAAAGTCGCAGTCTCTAGGGCTTGCTCTTCAGAAAATGGTTGAGTAACACCAAGCCAAATACCTAGCGCTAACAACATGCTCACAGCTGTCACCATCACAGCTTTATATTTCATCCAAGAAGATGTTTTCTCTTGCGGGCTATGCAAGGCTTTATCTAACAGATTGACCACTTCTTGCGGCGTACCCGTTTGCTTCTCAAGCTGACTGCGTACGATTTCCCTTGGCGTAAAAGGGTTTTGATCGCTGTATCTCAGCAATGTTTGATACAAAGCTTCACGCTCTGGCATGGTTAACGGCTCAATACTGATAGGCAATATTTGCCGCCGCAATGGCTCGGGTAATTGTGGCAATAGGTCCGCTAAGAATGCCGGTGGAACCGTGAGCGTGACGGCAATATTCTTACCCGCACACTGGATCTGATTGAGAATAATACACTCAGCCCAGAGCGCCTTAGGTAATAAATGCGCATCATCGATAATAATATGTAAAGGTTTAGTTTGCGTACTCGCAAGCCGCAACAGCGTATCGGCGAGGGGAATGTCGTCGTCAAAAATAGGGGATGAAATTAGCTGGACTAGAATTTTGCGGCGTATCTCAGCGTTATCGGCATGCATAGGACAAATCACAAATGCCGCATTTGACTCGTCAAAATCGGTCGCTAATCCGGTAACTAAGGTCGTTTTTCCTGAACCGCTGACACCAGAAAGCACCAGCAGCTGATCGCTATAACTGGCAACATGATGCATTCTTTGTATGAGGGCTTCCTGAGAAGGAAGCAAGACAGAACCCTGAAACGTCACTCGCCCACCACACAGTTTTTATGCGCAGCGAATAACCTGTTCAAGGGTAGATTCTGTGACTTGACTAAACACATCCGCGCGGCCTATTGCCGTTGGGAGCACCAGTCGAATCTGACCGCCTAAAACTTTTTTATCGCGTCGCATATGTTGAATGAAACTGTCGAAATCCATAGATTCCGGCGCACTCACTGGAAGATCAAAAGCTTGTAGTAACTGTATGATACGACAAACGATTGACTCATCGATAAGCCCCAGTGCCTTAGCTGTTTTAGCAGCAAGGACTGTGCCAGCTGACACGGCTTCACCATGTAGCCAATTACCGTAGCCCATTTCTGCTTCAATCGCGTGACCAAAGGTATGACCCAGATTCAACAAAGCACGCACGCCCTGCTCAGTTTCATCTTGGCTAACCACATCGGCTTTAATCTCACAGCAACGAGAGATAGCATAAACTAATGCTTCGGTATCTAAGGTTTTTAGCGCCGTTACATTATCTTCAAGCCATTGAAAAAAATCAGCATCCCACATGATGCCATACTTGATGACTTCCGCCATTCCCGCCGCAAACTCGCGCGCTGGAAGCGTATGTAAACATAAAGTATCGATAAGCACGATTTGTGGCTGATAAAAGGCCCCAATCATGTTTTTACCAAGAGGATGGTTAACAGCCGTTTTACCGCCGACGGAAGAATCCACCTGCGACAATAAAGTTGTCGGAATTTGAATAAAATCGATCCCACGTTGATAACATGCCGCGGCAAAGCCCGTCATATCACCAATCACGCCACCACCCAAAGCCACCAGCACAGAATCTCGACCATAGTTTTGCTGCAGCAATGCAGTAAAAATAGTATCTAGATGTGCTAAGTCTTTGAATTGTTCGCCATCAGGAAGGATAACACTCTCTACCTCACCAAACGAAGCCATCGTCTCTTGTATCTGTTTAAGATACAAAGGCGCGACAGTTTCATTGGTGACGATAAGAATACGTTTTTTAAGCAGGTAGCGAGACAAGGTCTCGCCATCACTCATCAAATTCTGGCCAATGTAAATGGGATAACTACGTACACCTAAATCAACCTGAATTTGCTTCATAAATTCTGCCTAAAAACCTAATTGCTCAATGATCTGATTTGCGACGATCTTTGCGCTTTGATCATCGGTTTTGACAATCACATCGGCAATTTCTTCGTACAATGGATTACGGATCTCTGCAAGATTCTCCAACACTTCTCGAGGATCATCCACTTGCAATAATGGGCGTCGCTTGTCTCTTTGAGTACGAGCAACCTGTTTGTCGATAGTGGTTTCCAGGTAAACCACAATGCCACGAGCAGACAGATGATTACGGATATCTTTGCTTTGTACTGAACCACCACCGGTGGCAAGGACGATACCTTGTTTCTCAGACAAATCAGCAATAACCTGAGCTTCACGACGACGGAAGCCTTCTTCACCTTCGACGTCAAACACCCAAGCAATATCAGCGCCTGTGCGTTGTTCAATCTCTTGATCCGAATCGTGGAATTCTAAATGCAGCATTTGCGCCAGATGGCGACCAATTGTGCTTTTACCTGCGCCCATAGGGCCTACCAGAAAAATATTACGTTTTTCAGCCATTTCTTGTACGTCTGAATCTTATTGAAAAGTATGCCTATATCGACTCAACATCAAGCCGACCTATATGTTACCTTGCTCTTATGAGACTTGACCGAGGATTATCTCAGCTTAGGGTCTACTATGGCAAGCCATGTGCGCTATTTATGCAAAGAATTGTATTCCAGTAATAATAAAGCCAGCAATCACTGCTGGCTTTAGTCGATACATAGCAAGTGCTTAGATCTTCTCACCGACTATTTTTGGGGTTACGAAAATAAGTAGCTCTTGACGCTCATTTTTGTCTGTTGTGTTCCTAAACAGGAAACCGACTAAGGGAATGTCGCCGAGAATAGGGACTTTACTCACACGGCTGATCAAGTTTTGCTGATAAATACCACCAAGGACTATGGTTTCACCGTTATCAACGAGCACTTGAGTGCCAATACGTTGAGTATCGATGGCGACAGCGGGACCCGTTGGTGTGTCAACCGTCTTGCCCTGAGAGTCTTGGGTGATTTCCAAATCTAAAATAACGCGGTTATCTGGTGTAATTTGTGGTGTAACTCGTAGGGACAACACGGCTTTCTTAAAAGTGACCGAGGTTGCACCGCTTGAAGTCGACTGCACATAAGGTATCTCCACACCCTGCTCAATATAAGCCGCCTTTTGGTTAGAGGTAGTAATACGAGGGCTGGCGATAATTTCACCTTTATTTTCTTGCTCTAACGCACTCAATTCCAAATCAAGAATAGTACCATCTGCCAACTTAGCAACGTGGAATGCGATACTTGTTGGATTGGTCACTGCCGCAGGCAAATTAACGTTCAAACGTTGGTCAGGAGTTGGAATGATGCCGTTGGCAATACTCTGAGCACCTTCTAATGTACCTGAGGTTCCCTTACTGCCCTGCTGATCCGTTACGCCCCAACGTATGCCTAAGTCTTCAGAGACATCATCTTTAACCGTTACCATACGTGACTCGATCAGTACTTGACGAATAGGGATATCGAGTACTTCGACTAAACGATGGATGTTCTCAATCGTTTCTGCCGTATCTTTCACAAGTACAGTGTTGGTACGTTCATCGACCGCGACTGAGCCGCGTGGCGATAGTAAGCTAGAATCTGCGCTTTTCAGCAGCTCAGCAATGTCGATCGCTTTGGCATAGTTAATTTGCAAGTACTCAGAATACAAAGGTGCTAACTCTTTAACTTCTTGCCTATTTTTGAGATTTTGGCTTTCACGAATAGCCAACTCTTCGCTCGGTGCCACCATTAAGATGTTGCCTTCGATACGTTTATCTAGGCCTTTGGTTTGTAGAATCAAATCTAATGCTTGGTCCCAGGGCACATCATCCAATCTCAAGGTGATGTTGCCTTCAACAGTATCACTCGTGACTAAGTTAAAATTGTTATAGTCAGCAATGATCTGCAAAACAGTACGTACAGGGATATTTTGAAAGTTAAGCGACAAAGTACGGCCATTGTATTTTTTAACATCTTTCTTGGCGGCAACTCTCTCAACTTTATTCATAGAGAGTCTAAAGAGATTATCCTCTTGCTTATAACTGAACTCATATTCCCCAGCAATATCAACTAAAATGCGCGTTGTTAGATCTTCTTTAAATGTCTCGAAGCTTTTTACTGGTGTTGAAAAATCTTTCACATCCATAACATAAAGCAGATCACTATTAATATCAGTGTTATATAACTTAACTTCGAGTTTAGCACCCACTTGCTCAACGTTAACGGCAACCGAGCGGTTATTCAAATAGACTAATAACTCACCGCCACCATTTTCATTACGACGAAAATCGATATTTTTAATGCTGTTAACGAAGGGATTTTCTGCCTGAGTCTGAGCGCCTGCAACCTCATCATTAATAGTGAGTCGATATGAGTTGCCCATGACTGAACCTTGGTAAGGTTTCACTTTGGACATACCTAAGGTGACTTTAAGACGAGTATCTTGCTGCTCAGTCATCATGTCAGTTACACCGACTTGATTAATGGGTAAGCGATCCTTAGATAAACCAGAAATACTATTATCAAAGGTTAATACGAGCTCTGCAGGCGAGGCATTAGAGTCAATAACTGGCGGAGTGACCGCTTCTTCAAATACCAACTCTAGCTCTAACTGATGGTCAACCAAGGCATGGTACTTAACATCCATTAATCGGTTTGCAGCATAACTCGATGGCAAAATTCCAAATACCAATGCGATCCCAATAACAGACTTGATTAAGCCTGAAGAAATTAACGGGACTTTTATCGCGGCAGAAGATTTCATTATTCCCTCATCCTTCGCTCGTTATTCTCCAGAAAGTTCTAAATTGCTCGTCCTTTCGGACCAACAACCTGAACCATCTGGAATTAATTCTACTACTTCGACATTTTGTGAAGTAACTTTAGAAATGCGTCCATTAAACAGACCTAAATACTCACCAACGCCCATCCGATAAACACTGCCGTCATTTGTTTCAACTAACGCCCAAGTTGTATCGGCTTCACTTAAGGTGCCACGCATTTTTAAATTATCTAAAGGATAAGTTTCTAATCGTCCTTTTCGACGCTTTAAGTCCGGTTGTAAACAATCTTTGCTGGTATCAACAACTTCTTCCGTTAACTCACGTGAAGGTGGTACAAAAGGGCTACGCATTAACTCGGCTTGATAGGCAAAGTGCTCAAATCTTGGCGGCTCTTTCAAGGGCGGGATATGAGCAACGTGTTGCGCTTTGGTTGTAGTAACAAATAGCTCTAAATCACTACGATCGCCAACACAACCCATTAAAAAAAGACTCAAGGCTAACAAAGGTAAGAATTTCATTATTTCTTCCCCTTATTAGCAGGTTTTTCAGGCGGTAATTCAGCCCCTTCTTTAAAGCGATATGTCTTGGCTAAGATATCCATTGCTAAGTTGCCGGCTTCATCTCGCTTAATGGTAAAATCATGGAGGCTAACGATACGCGGCAGCTTAGCGACACCACTCACCATACTACCTAGCTGATGGTAATCTCCCGTCACAGACATTTTAATTGGAAACTCAATATAGAAATCCCGCTGGATTTCGGCCTCCCAATTCAAACTATTAATTTTGAGTCCTGCATCCGTTGCCACAAAAGTTAAATCGTCTAGCAAACCTGGCATTTCATTTTCAGATGGCAGCATCTTCAGTAACTCTGCAAACTGTACTTCCATCGTCGCTAGCTGCTCTCGGTAGAGTTTTAAATTTGCCGCAAGTTGATACTTATTCTTGAAATCATCTCTGAGCTGCACTTCTTTATCTTGCTCTGCGGTATAAATATCTACTGAATCGGAGACGACCAAAAAATATCCCGCAGCAAAAACACAGAGTGCTAAAAGGATCGCGAAAAAAGTTTTAACTTGATTTGGCCAACCACCAATATTTTCAAAGTCGATATCATTAAATTGACTTAGATCGAGTTTCATTTACTCGCTCCTTTTGTCATTTTCTCAGGCTCATCTACACTCGCGCCTTTAATAGTGACTCTCAAACTAAAACGCTGTAGTTGCCGTAACTCTTCATTTTGGGTCACGATCGATTGCATATTAGGATCGGTTAACCATTCGGATGTTTTCACTTTTCGCATCATGTTGGCGACGTTATTGTTCGATTCACTTCGCCCTTCAATCAGCAACAAACTGCCCTTTTTCTCTAGACTAGACAGATATATTCCTGGAGGTACAATTCGAACAAGCTCATCTAACACGTGAGTAGGCAAATTACGGGATTGCTGTAGATTAAGAATAATTTCTGTACGCCGCTCAATGTCTTTCTTACGTTCTGTAATTTTCTTGATCTCAGAAATTTGTGTTTCAAGCAGACTGATTTCCGATTGCAAATAAGCGTTACGTGCTTTTTGCTCATCTGTCATAACATCTAATAAAGATACTGCGACATAGACTAAAATCGCCGACGCTAAAAATACTGCCGCTAAAATACCAATATAGTCGCGCTTTTGTTTTTCTCTCGCCTCTTCTCGCCAAGGGAGTAGGTTTATGTTCGCCATTGACCGTAACTCCTCAATGCTAAGCCACAAGCAACCATATATTTGCTGATTGTAGGTTGCAGCGCACTTTTAACAGACTCATCGGCATGCAAACACCCTTGAAAAGGATCGGCGATAATAGTGTGAACACCCAATTCATTCGTCAGTAAATTAGCCATACCTTCTAATTTAGATGTCCCACCGCATAATACGAGGTAGTCGACTTTATCTTTACCGCTGGAAGTGCAATAAATCTGCAACGTACGTTTTATTTGTTGTAATAGCTGAGTTTGAAAAGGTGACAAAACTTCAAACATATAATTTCGTGGTAAGTCGCCTTCAATCTTTGCTTTCTCAGCTTGATCATAAGACATGCCATAGAAGGATAATATTGACTGAGTAAATTGCTCACCACCGAAAGCTTGCTCACGAATAAAAGTCGTCTCACCCGACTCAACCACAGAGAAAGTCGTCATATTCGCGCCGATATCAACCATAGCGACGGCTTTATGTTTCGCTCCTTCTGGAAGCTGAGCCAGAATTAACTCGGCAGCTCGACCTAAAGCGTAACCTTCAACATCCACCACTTTAGCCTCAAGTTCCACGCTATCCAGCGCATCGACTCTGACATCAATATTGTCAGTGCGGCATGCGCTCAACAGCACATCAACTTTAGTAGGATCGGTACTGTTTACGTTTAGCGTTTCAAAATCTATGCTAACTTCATCGAGTGAATACGGAATAAGATTATCGGCTTCAATTTCTATCTGTGCCTCCATTTCTTCCTCACTAAGGGAGGCATCCATGTAGATCACTTTCGTCATCACAGCAGAACCCGAAACAGAAACAGCGGCATATTTAACGGATTTAGGCAGGCTACGTTTTATTTGCTTAAGGCATTCAACAACGGCATCAGCATCACGAATATCATGATCGTTAACGGCCCCCTTCTTAATGGGTACCGCGGCATGACTCAATATTTTGTATCCGTCAGCAGTCTTACTCAACAAAATGGCCTTAACTTCATGGGAACCGATATCGATTCCCACCATCTGCGGAGCCTGACGCTTCCATAAATTTGAAAGCATATCCATTGTCACTTTTTTATTTATATTTCAGTAAAAGAGATTAGCACAAAATCAACTTGTTATACTTACTTGTATCGAATGTTTCATCATTTTACAAATGCTATTTTGTGAGTCTCACGTTTTTACTTCACCAAGACGTGTGCGCCTTATATACTGTCGCACTTAACAGAACATTAGGATAAATTTTGGTGAAGTGGTTAAAACGTATTGTTATAGCACTATTCAGTCTAGCCCTTTTGGGCGTAGGCGCCATTGTGGCAGCATACTTTTATGTTTTGCCGGATTTACCGGATGTTTCAACACTAAAAAATGTGCAACTTCAAACACCTTTACGTATTTACAGTAGTGACGGCAAACTTATTTCTCAATTCGGTGAGAAACGTCGCATTCCACTAACGTTAGACGAAGTGCCAAAACCTCTGCTACAGGCGTTTATCGCAACCGAAGATGCCCGCTTTTATGAACATGGTGGTATAGACCCTGTTGGCGTGCTTCGCGCCGCATTAGTAATGTTGACCACTGGTGAGAAAAAGCAAGGTGCGAGTACGATTACCATGCAGGTCGCACGTAACTTCTTCTTAACCCGCGATAAGACTATTATTCGTAAAGTGAAGGAGATTTTTATCTCCTATCATATTGAAGAGTTGCTCACCAAAGATGAAATTTTAGAGCTCTACGTAAACCGCATTTACTTAGGCCAACGGGCCTACGGGGTTGGGGCTGCTGCGCAAGTGTATTTCGGTAAAAACGTGCAGGAACTCAGCTTATCTGAACTGGCCGTTATTGCAGGCCTACCCAAGGCGCCCTCTACACTCAATCCAATCACGTCACCTTCGCGTGCATTAGCTCGCCGTAATGTCGTCCTCATGCGGATGAATGAAGTCGGCTACATCAGCCAAACCGAATACCAAGCGGCACTACAAGAGCCATTGGTGGCCAGATATCATGGCGCTGAAATTGATCTCTATGCCCCTTATATTTCTGAAATGGCTCGGGATTACATGGTACAGAAGTACGGTGAAGAAGAAGCCTATACCAATGGCTACAACGTCTATACGACTATCTCATCGGATCTACAACTTAAAGCTCAACAGGCACTGCGTAATAACGTCTATGCCTATGATGAACGCCATGGCTACCGCGGTCCTGCTGCCGTGTTGTGGACGGACGAAAAACCTGAACCTGCTCAAATCAAAACTGAACTAGCCAAGATTGCTTCAGTACAAGAATTGCAACCCGCCGCAGTCATCAGCATTGCAGATCAGCAAGCCAGCATAATGACCGCCAAAGGCGAAACTAAAGTCATTACTTGGGATGGATTGAAGTGGGCACGTAAATTTATTACTGATAAGCGTCAAGGCAGTGTACCGAAATCAGCTTCTGACATACTCAAGGTCGGCGAGCGTATTTGGATCCGTGATAACGGCCAATATTTGCAACTATCGCAAGTACCAGAAGTCGCCAGCGCAACAGTATCACTCGACCCCAAAAATGGTGCTATTCGCACTTTAGTTGGTGGTTATAGCTTTAGCCAAAGCCAATACAACCGAGTGACTCAAGCGAAACGTCAATTAGGTTCGAATATTAAACCTTTCATCTATGCCGCAGCATTAGAGAAAGGCTTTACCTTAGCGACCCTCATAGACAATGCGCCAATTAATAAACCCGATATCAGCCAAGGCACTGCATGGCGCCCTAAAAACTCACCCGATATCTATGGCGGCCCCACTCGTTTACGTGTGGGTTTAGCGCAATCTATTAACGTTATGTCTGTGCGTGCAATGCGACATGTCGGACTCGACGAAACCATTGCTCAACTCGTTGAATTTGGTTTTGATCCTAACGACTTACCTCGCAACGAATCGATTGCATTAGGTTCGTCTTCCGTCACGCCATTGCAAGTAGTTACTGCATTTAACGTATTTGCTAACGGCGGTTTCTTACTCGAACCTTTCTATATTGATCGCGTAGAAGATGCTTACGGCAATGTTATCGAAAAAGCGAACCCTACATTGGCCTGTAAGCCTAGCCAACCAGTTACACCGAGCGACTCTATAGCGTTCAGCGTAAGTGGAGACTCTGGTGCTGAGCCTAGTGCCCCCGTTGCCCAGTGTTTCAATCAAACCGGTCGCTACGCTCCGCAAATTATTTCAGAGCAAACGGCATTCCTCATTACCGAAGCACTGAAGAGCGTGATCTGGGGTGGGGGCGATTGGAGTAAAGGCACGGGTTGGCAAGGTACGGCTTGGCGCGCAGCAAAATTGATTAAGCGCCATGATATTGCAGGTAAAACGGGTACTACCAACGAATCGCGCGACACTTGGTTCAGTGGTTTTAGCCCAGTCATCACCAGTACGTTCTGGGTCGGTTTCGACGATCACGGTCGCCAACTGGGCAGAACCGCATGGAATGCAAACGGCGAAAAAGATCAGATAACTGGCGCCGAAGCGGGTGCGAAAACAGCAGGTCCGGGCTGGAACGAGTTTATGAACAGTGTCTTACAAGGCACACCTGAGACAACCTCGATTCCGCCAGAAGGCATAGTTTCGGTACGCATCGATTTAGCGACGGGTAAACTTACCCGTAAAACCGACTATACCAGTGCGTTCGAGTACTTTATTTCAGGTACAGAGCCGAAGGAATACATCAGCGAAACTCAGGATGAAAATAACCTCTTCATCGATGCGCCAACTGACGACTTATTCCAATAAACAAATGCTAAAAAGTCATTACCACTAATTGTGGCCCAATAAAAAACGCGACCTAATGTCGCGTTTTTTATTGGCTTGAATTGTGGATTTGAATAACTCGCTAACGTACTTTCTTGGCCGCAATCGCCTTCTGAATTCGTGGCAATGCAGTACCACCGAGCACGTCACGTTTCGCTAAACAAGCTTCAATAGTCAGATTTGGATAGACATCATCTTCAATGATAGCGGCAAAAGTTTTTAATTCGGCCAAAGAGAATTCCTCCAGCGGAATTTGCTTCGCTATCGCAGCAACCACGACTTCACCCACAACATGGTGCGCCTCACGGAAAGGCATACCTTTAGACACGAGATAATCCGCAAGCTCAGTTGAATTTGCATAACCTTGCTGCGCAGCTAACAGCGCATTAGGACGATTAACTTTCAGACCCGATAACACTAACGCCGCCATATCGAGGCAAATTGCCCAGCTATCGACCACGTCAAACAGGCCTTCTTTATCTTCCTGCATATCTTTGTTGTACGCCAAAGGCAGTGCTTTCATCGTAGTGAGAATGCCCACTAAGCTGCCATAAACCCGGCCAGTTTTGCCACGGATAAGCTCTAATGCGTCTGGATTTTTCTTCTGTGGCATCAGGGATGAACCCGAAGTTACTTCATCACTCAGGGAAATAAAGTTCGCTTCACCTGAGTTAAAGAAAATCAAATCTTCAGCCATACGGCTTAAGTGCATCATGCTGATCGATGCGGTTGAACAAAGCTCTACCACGTGATCTCTGTCTGATACGCTATCTAAGCTATTCAGCGTTGGCGAGGCAAAATTCAGCGCCGCGGCCAGAGCATGTCGATCCATCTTATAAGCTGTGCCTGCTAATGCTCCAGAACCTAAAGGACAGGTATTAGCGCGGGTTAACGCATCGGCTAAACGGCTGATATCCCGCTCAGTCATTTCCACATACGCTAAACACCAGTGGCCAAATGTCACAGGTTGCGCGCGCTGCAAGTGAGTATAGCCTGGCATTACCGCATCAAATTCACGCTCAGCCAACGCCAGTAATTCAGCATGTAAGCATTGAAGACGCGCGAGTAATGCTTTGCCTTCGGATTGACACCAAAGCTTTAAATCGGTGGCAACTTGATCGTTACGGCTACGACCAGTGTGCAATTTCTTACCGAGATCGCCCACTTTGGCAATCAAAGCCGACTCGACGAAACTGTGAATATCTTCGGCGCCCGAGGCGAGAATAATCACCGGATCGCCCTGCACTTCCACCAGCAAGTCATTAAGCGCTTTTTTCAAGTCGCGGCATTCAGTTGCCGAGATAATTCCCACGCTGGCAATCGCATCCGCCCAAGCAATGGAGCCGACTACATCCTGTTCGAACAAGCGATAATCCACAGGCAACGAATCGTTGAATAATTTGAATAGCGCGCTCGTTTCGCCCTGAAATCTTCCACCCCATAAAGCCATGCTAACTCCCCTTACTCACTGCTTATTTGAAATCGACTCATCTGAATCAAAAACTAAATCAAAACCTAAAAACAAAAAAGGGCGCTAGGCGCCCTTTGAAACGACCTATTACTTAGACTTTACATCGTTAGCGTTGAGTGCGCGGATGCGGCTCGCCAATGAGTACAGGCGGATAAAGCCTTCGGCATGTTTTTGATCGTACACTTGATCTTCACCGAAGGTGGCAAACGCTTCAGAGTACAAGCTGTTAGGTGAACGCTTCTTCACCGCCGTCGCTTGGCCTTTGTAGAGTTTAACCACGACTTCACCGTTCACTGACTCAGCCAATGACTCAGATGCTGCCAACAGTGACTTGCACAGTGGCGTGAACCAACGGCCGTCATACACTAAATGCGCCATTTGTGCGGCAACTTGCTCACGCCAGTTACGGCTGGTTTTGTCGAGTACAAGTTCTTCAATCGCACGTAGTGCTGCGAACATCACAGTGCCGCCGGGTGTTTCGTAACAGCCACGGGACTTCATGCCGACTAAACGGTTTTCGGTAATGTCGATACGACCCACACCGTGTGGCGCAGCAATGGCGTTTAATGTCATCAGTGCAGCATAAGGCGTTAGGGCTTCACCATTCACTTTAGTGATACGGCCATGTTCTACTTCTAGCGACACATATTCAGGCTTGTTCGGTGCATCTTCAGGATCAGCAGTCAGTGTCCATACGCCTTTGCTTGGCTCGTTCCATGGATCTTCTAACTCACCACCTTCATGGGAAATATGGAAAGCGTTGGCATCACGGCTATAGATTTTAGTCGCTGACGCTGACGTCTTGATGTCACGTTCAGCTAAATAGGCCAGCAGATCTTCACGGCTCTGCATAGTCCATTCACGCCATGGTGCAATCACTTTTAAATCAGGCGCTAATGCAGCGAAGCAACCTTCGAAACGCACTTGATCGTTCCCTTTACCGGTACAACCGTGACACAGAGCATCGGCGCCCACTTTACGAGCCACTTCAACCTGCGCTTTGGCAATAATAGGACGCGCCATTGACGTACCGAGTAAATAAGTGCCTTCGTAAATCGCACCGCTCGCAATCGTTGGGTAGATATAGTCTTTAACGAATTCTTCTTTTAGATCGACGATATGACATTCAGAAGCACCTGAAGCTAAGGCTTTTTCAGTCAAGCCAACCAGCTCTTCTTCGCCTTGGCCAACGTCGGCGCAGAATGCGATGATTTCACAGTTATCGTAGTTTTCTTTTAACCAAGGAATAATGGCCGAGGTATCTAGACCACCTGAATAGGCTAAAACCACTTTTTTCACGCCAGTATTTTTTATCTCGATAGACATCTTAAATTCCTATGACTCGTTTCTCTCAAGGAGAAAACAGGCTGCTAAACAGGGTTAATTTAACTAAATAAGGTTACCAGTACCGCATTTTGGGCATGCATCCGATTTTCGGCTTGTTGCAGAATTAAGGAGCCTGCACCGTCCATCACTTCATCTGTTACTTCTACACCACGGTGGGCAGGCAAACAATGCATAAAGAAGTTAGCGCCCGCTTTCGCCATCAAAGCTTTGTTTACTTGGTATGGTGCAAACTTCGCTTTGATATCCGACAAAGGCGTTGGATCGCCCATTGAAATCCAAGTATCAGTATAAATAGCGTCGTGACCTTCAATCGCATCGATATCTGAAGTCAGCACTATCTTGCCGCCATATCGTTTGGCGAGCTCTTGCACTTCTGCCACTACGTAGCCATCAGGAAAGTGACCCGCAGGGCAGATCACTGTCATGGTGGCACCGAGAATAGCCGCACAGTACATCAGCGAGTTAGTGACATTATTACCATCACCAACATAAGCTAATTTAGCTTTACTGACATCCTCAAACTGCTCTGCCAGAGTTAAAAAGTCAGCTAAGGCTTGGCAAGGATGATAAAGATCCGACAGCGCATTGATCACGGGCACTGAGCCGAACTCGGCTAATTGTTCGATAGTGGTGTGTGAATAGGTTCTCGCCACAATTGCGTCGGCCCAACAGGACAGGTTAGAAGCAAAGTCAGCAACCGATTCCCGTTTTCCCAGTTCACCATTTTGCTGGTCTAGGTATAAACAGTGGCCACCGAGCTTATTAATACCGATATCAAAGCTAACGCGTGTTCTGAGTGAGGGCTTTTCAAATAACATCACCACACTCTTGCCATCCAGCGCATGACGATACTCAGCCGGATTGGCTTTAATCGTTTTTGCCAAGGCAATTAGATCCTGTAACTGCTGCTGGGTTAAGTCTTTTATCGATAGTAAATGCTTCATAACCTACTCCACTTATGGTTGGATTTGTGTTCCTACGGCTTCACCTTTTGCTAATGCGATTAATTGGCTTGCATCACGCCACGAGGCAACTTGTACCGCCTGCCCCATCCACTGTGCGACTTCGAGCGCAGCTTCAACTTTGACCTTCATTCCTTTTTCGATCACACCTTGCTTAACAAGGTCTGCTATCTGCTTGCCATTTAAACTGTGGATGAGCTGGCCTTTACCATCGAGCACCCCAGAAACATCCGACAGTAGCACTAACTTGCCGCCCACTAATTTGGCTAATGCCGTTGCCGCTTGGTCTGCATTGACATTAAGCATTTGTCCATCGTCCATCATGGCGATGGAGCTACAAATCGGCATCCAACCTTGGGCGAGGATAAACTTAAGATAAGTGCCATCGTTTGGTGTGACTTCGCCCACTAAGCCTAAACGCTCATCTTTAATCTTAGCCGAAACAGTATTGCCATCGGCAAGGCTCATGCCCACACTCACAATGCCAGCCTTAGTCGCTGCGCCTTGAAGGATTTTGTTCGAAGTGCCCGCAAGTGCGCCGGCAATAATCGGCATTTGCTCTGGCGGAGTCACACGTAAACCTTCTAACTTGACGGTCTCCATACCATTAGCCGCTAACTGCTCATCCACCAGACAGCCGCCGCCATGTACCATCAACACTTGCTGACCATTGGCTAACATAGCCGCAGCCGTATCCATCAATCGCGCCATCCCCATTTCACATTGCAGCAGCGCGCCGCCCACTTTAAGCACTAATACTGAGTTGTTTGTAGACATCTTGACGACTCTCTTAAATAAGGATGAAAAATTAAAGGTTAAAATGAATCTTTATGCATTGCAGCGCTTGGCTGGCAGCACCTTTCATCAAGTTATCGATGGCACTGGCTACCACTAAGTAACCGCTATTCTCATCAAACTTCCACCCTAAATGGCAGTTAGGTGTCAGCACCACGTCATCCACTTTCGGGAACTGATTGTGCTTCACGGTGACCAATGGCGCCTTGTCATACACGCTATAGGCCGCTGCCACATCGGCAGTCGTAGTGCCTGGTTTTAGCTGCACGGTAATAGTCGCTAAAATGCCACGCTTAAAGTTGCCAAGGTGCGGGGTAAATATCACTTCTTGACCAAGCTGAGTGGCGATCTCGGGTTGATGTCTGTGGCCTAATACGCCGTAAGGTGTCAGGCTCACTTCACAAAAACTGGTGTGTAACTGCGCTTTGCGCCCCGCACCCGTTACGCCGCTCACGGCATTGATCACCGGATAAGCCGATGTCAGTAAACTCGCCAGCGGTTTTAACGCTGTAAGTGATGCGGTTGGATAACAACCTGGCACTGCAATCATCTTAGTTGCCGCAATTTCTTTAGCATTCCATTCGGCAAGTCCGTACACGGCTTTAGCTAAAACTTCAGGATATTCATGCTCAAAGCCATACCACTTAGGATATTGCGCCACATCGCTAAAACGATAAGCACCGCTTAAATCGAATACCGCTAACCCTTGGCTATAAAACCAAGCGGCTAAATGTAAGCTCACTGAATGCTCAGTCGCTAATACCACGGCATCGGCTTCGGCAACGATTTTTGCCTTAGCGTCTTCGGACAATGGCGACAGCGTTAATGCGATATGGCTATAGCTAGGATACAAATCCGCTAAAGGCTTACCTTTATCTAAACTGTTTTCAGAAACATACAACCCTTGAATCGTCAGTTCTGCTTCTGCATGGATTAAAGCGGTCAGTTGCGCGCCTGTGTAACCACTGGCACCAATAATGGCGATATTTTTCATGTTTTTTGTCTTATTAACCGAATCAAAGAAACTTAAAGAGTAGATGAATAGCTTACACGCAACCGCGCATATCTATGATGACAAGACTATCGTCGCAGGAAATCGTAATAGGTTGTTATTTTATTCACTGTCAGGCTAATACTGTACATCATGATATTCACTCTACAGGTCACAGGGGGTGACTCATCTCAACTGATGGCTAGACTACCACAAAGATCTAATTATGCAATATATGTGAATATATATTTTTAATTTATTTTCATATTTTAAGCTCAAACTGGAATATCGAAGACACGCCTCCCATTCAGCTAACTCGTTAATAACACAGTTATCCAGGGTCAACATGAGTCAAAATCAGTCCTTTTCATTAACAGCTAAGATACATGTCTGCAAAGCATAAAATGATGCACTTCATATTCACTTGCACTAATCATCAAAAAATATTGCGTGACTTCGCATTTCTATTGAATATTCTTCATCAAATACCGTGATTGGTTGCATATCGGATAAGCCAGTCGTATAAGTTATAAGTTCTGCTGTTGACCATAGCCCCAAGTGATAGGTATTGTGCTAACGGGCTATATACCCAAGCTACCTGAAGATACGAGTTTCAGAGCGCCTAGGGTGCTTCAATTCAAGGCGCATCAATGAAAGAATGTCGGCCACCTTTTAAATTGATGCAACACGGAAGTGGAGTGCCCTAGGTGCTCCGTCCCGGCGGGTTTTAACGCACTTTATGCTGCGTTGGTTATTTTTAACTTAGCCCGCTAGGCCTGCAAATAACTGCCTTGCCTAAAGTGCGTTAAACTCCCGCTGAATCCTGCATCTTCAGGTTGTTTGGGTATATACAAAGCGAATTTTCATGTTTTTCTATTCGGAGTAACTATGTCAGTAACCATGGCAGACAATATGACAGATATGTATGCGTCATTAAGATCGAACGTGAGTATGTTAGGCCAAATCCTTGGCGATACTATGCGTACCCATCTTGGGGACTCTTTTCTTGAGAAGGTTGAACAGATCCGTAAGCTTGCCAAAGACTCACGCCGAGGCGATCAAGCCGCCAGAGAGCAAATGCTCGAGTTACTGACAGCTTTGCCAGACGAAGAATTAGTCCCTTTTGCAAAAGCTTTTAACCAATTTCTTAACTTAGCTAACTTATCCGAGCAATTTCATACTATCAGTCGTAATTGCGACGAACTTGTCTGCGTACCAGACCCAGTGGAACAACTCCTAGGCCGCATGCTCAATGGTCGTGTCGACCAAGCTAAAATGCTCGACTGTCTAAAAACACTGGATATCGATCTGGTGCTAACAGCGCACCCCACTGAAATTTCCCGTCGTACCCTGATCCAAAAATACGCCGCCATTGTCGACTGCTTAACAGAGCAAGAAAACGACCAACTGTCGGATAGAGAACGTCAACAGATCAATCTGCGCCTACGCCAATTAATCGCACAAATATGGCACACCAATGAGATCCGCCGCGAGCGCCCCACCCCAGTGGATGAAGCCCGCTGGGGATTATCCACCATTGAAGAGTCACTCTGGCATGCGGTGCCTGACTTCTTAAGACAACTTAACGATCGAGTGCAGCAACGCACAGGGCAGCAATTACCGATTGATATCGCGCCAGTGCGCTTTTCAAGCTGGATGGGCGGCGATCGCGATGGCAACCCGTTTGTTACCGCAAAAGTCACCCAAGAGGTGCTCGATCGTAACCGCCATGCCGCCGCCAGATTATTCTTAAAAGATATCGTGCTGCTGGTCGGTGAACTGTCGATGGAAGAAGCCAATGATGAGTTAAAGGCTTATACCAATAACAGCTGCGAACCTTACCGCCACGTGCTGCGATCTATTCGTCAAAGACTGCGTGACACCATAGATTATTTGAATGCTCGTATCGAAGGCCACAATCCTGAAGTCGATAAGTCGAGCCTGATTTGGCAAGAAAGTGATCTCAAAGCGCCGCTAGAAATGCTCTATAAGAGTTTAACCGACTGCGGTATGCGCTTAATCGCCAACGGTTTATTGCTCGACATTCTCCGCCGTCTCGCCTGCTTTGGCATTCATATGCTCAGGCTCGACATTCGCCAAGACGCCAGCCGTCACAGCGATGTGCTCGCCGAGTTAACTCGCTATCTCGGCATGGGTGATTTCAACCATTGGGACGAGACTGAGAAGCAAGCCTTCTTATTACGCGAACTCAGCAACCGTCGTCCACTGATCCCAAGTAACTGGCAACCCTCGGCCGATGTGGCCGAAGTGCTTAATACCTGTCGTTTGATTGCTAAACATCCGGCAAAAGCACTCGGATCCTATGTGATTTCGATGGCAGGTAAACCATCGGATGTCTTAACGGTTTTACTGTTACTCAAAGAAACGGGCTGTTCGCACCCAATGCGTGTGGTACCGCTGTTTGAAACCTTAAGTGACTTAAACAACGCCGCGGCCTGTATTACCGATTTGCTCGATATCGACTGGTATCGTGGTTACACCAAAGGCATGCAAGAAGTCATGATTGGTTACTCTGACTCTGCTAAAGATGCCGGTGTCATGGCGGCGGCTTGGGCTCAGTATTACGCCCAAGAGCAGTTAGTGGCGGTCTGTAAACAAGCAGGCGTCAAGCTTACGCTATTCCATGGCCGTGGTGGCAGCATTGGTCGCGGGGGTGGTCCTGCACACAAAGCAATCCTATCGCAACCACCAGGTTCGGTAGATGGCCGCATTCGTGTCACTGAGCAGGGCGAAATGATCCGCTTCAAGTTTGGCTTGCCAAAACTCGCGGTTCAAAGCTTGGCCCTGTATACCTCGGCCGTATTGGAAGCAACCCTACTACCACCGCCAGAGCCTAAACAAGAATGGCGCAATTGCATGCAACGTATCGCTGAAGAATCAGTGGGTGCATACCGTGGCATAGTGCGTGATGAACCTGATTTTGTGGCTTATTTCCGCGCGGCAACGCCAGAAGTGGAATTAGGAAAACTGCCACTCGGCAGCCGCCCAGCTAAACGTCGTGTCGATGGCGGGATTGAAAGCCTACGGGCAATTCCGTGGATTTTTGCTTGGTCGCAAAACCGCTTGATGTTACCTGCATGGCTTGGCGCCGGTGAAGCACTTCAAGCCGCCTGTGAACGCGGTGAAATGGGCTTACTGCAAGAGATGGAACGGGAATGGCCTTTCTTCAGCACTCGCATTTCAATGCTAGAAATGGTCTACGCCAAGGCGGAACCTAATTTGGCCCGCTACTACGAAACCTGTTTAGTACCTAAGGACTTACATCACTTAGGCGAAACCTTGCGCCAACGCTTAGATCTGGGCATTAAAGTCGTGCTTGAGCTGACAAAATCGGATAGTTTAATGGCGCATACACCGTGGAATCGCGAATCAGTTAAACTGCGAAATCCGTATATCGATCCATTAAACTTCTTACAAACCGAGCTATTAGCGCGGACACGTAAGGAAACAACCGAAACTCCTGCGTCTGAACATGTGCAATTAGCGCTAATGCTGACTATTGCAGGTGTGGCCGCGGGTATGAGAAACACTGGTTAATGAAAAAACTTTCCCACACGATTTGCTTGGGAGTAACTGTACTGCTTGGCGGCTGCGTCTCGCAGTACAGTATCAGCGAGCACGAAATGGAGCAGTACCTCAGTAAAGAGATCCATTTTGAGATTAAACAAGGCAATCAATTAGTTGGCGCAGAAGTACGCATTAACGACATCAGTGTCAAGCTAGGTGCAAAACCTGACACTATGAGCGTAAGTGCCGCAACTCAAGTATCAATTAAGAATCCGATCTTTCCATTGAGTGCCAAACTCACGACGACTTTCGAAGCCAAGCCTTGGTATGACAGCGCAACGCACAGTGTCTATCTGCGCCAGCTCGAATTAGTCAAAGTAGAGTCAACACCAAAAGATATTGAAAAGGCGATCAGCAGTGCCACACCGCAGGTGATGGGTTATCTAAGACAATTCTTAGAAAACCAGCCTGTGTATGTACTGGATACCAAGGACAGTAACCAAGCACTGATGGCAAAAATGACTGAAAGCATTCAAGTTGCCCCAGGCAAATTAGTGCTTAAGTTCACTAAATAACTGATTTTTTTGTGGATCATCCACCATAAAAAATGCTCCCTCGGGAGCATTTTTTGTTAATACGTTTAAACAGGCGTAAACCAATAAATCTTTAAGCTTGTATAATCTTCAAGCTTGTATAAAAAGTTACTTGCTGAATCGCCCAATAGACTGATAATCGACAATCACGGCTTCAGCTAAAAGCTCACGTCTTAGCATATCGTAAGCCACAGCAGCACTTAAACTGCGCACCAGATCCCGCGAACGTCGTGGCAGTTTAATCATCTGGCTATAAACACCACCGCGAGTCGCTAAGGCAATCGCCACAGTGCCCACAGGCTTGTCGTCTGTGCCACCATCGGGTCCCGCAATACCACTGGTTGCCAGCGCATAGTCACTATCCAATATTTGCCTTGCCCCCTTTGCCATTTCTTCCACAGTCGCAATGGAGACAGCGCCATGATCATCTAAGGTTGAAGGATTAACACCTAACACGCGAACTTTAGATTCATTACTGTAAGTCACTAATCCGTGCTGTAAGTAAGATGAACTACCAGGGAAATCAACTAACTGACTGGTGATCATGCCGCCAGTGCAAGACTCGGCAACGCTTAAGGTCAAGCCGGAGTTGAGTAACTTATAATGAATTTCTTCGGCAAGAGTGGCTTTGTCTTCCGCGACTACCGCAGTGCCCAGCACCATTTTGATGTGCCCAGCGACTCGAGGTAATACCGCTATCGCCTTCTCGCCACGGGCAAAAATCTTAATCTCAATATGCGGCATAGAAGAACGGTAACCAATAGTAATGCCTTCTGGCAGCTCTAATGGCTCTAACTTATCCGCCAAAGCGGACTCACCTTGGCCTATGGTCAATAGTTTCTTTAAGGCGACCTTAGCATCAAGGTTAAACTCTTCGCGAATAAAGGGCACAAACTGCTCTGTAACCATGTGCTTCAGCTCAAAAGGCACACCAGGCGTAAAGAATAACCAAGCGCGATTAAGTTTAACTCTAAAACCACAAGCGGTTCCCACTGGGTTATCAATCATCACAGCTGACGCTGGCAGCATAGCTTGCTTGAGATTACTTAAAGGCATTTCACGGTTATTACGGGTAAACCACTCCTCTAAACGCTCACGCCACTCCGCATTCTCAACCAATGGTTCGCCCTTCGCCTTCGCCATCGCTAAAGCAGACATATCATCACTCGTCGGCCCGAGACCACCATTAACGAGAATCACATCGGCATGTAAGCTACGTTCTTGGAAAACTGCAATCAAATCCTCGAGGCGATCACCTACGGTTACTCGACGCTGGATCTCGACACCATGCTCCATCATAGTACTGGCAAACCAAGCGGCGTTGGTATCAACAATCTGTCCCGCCAACACCTCTTCCCCAGTGCAAATCATCTCTAACTTCATCTCAGATCCTTATCTACCCCAATAAATTAAAACATAAGGTAAGTAACCGCTTAACTAATAGCAATAGCTAGGCTCGATCGAGAACTAAGATCGCTGTAGCAAAATCGGAGCATTGACAAAATAATCGAACAAATAATCGACAACCATTACTTATTATTGATGTCATGAAGAGTGAAAGAGAGTGTTAAGGAGAGAAAAATAGGAGGAAAACTGACTAATTAAATAGAAACTAGGCTGGATTTCACAAATTACAGACGCAAAAAAGCCAGCTTATTCAGCTGGCTTGGTTACATCTCAATGAGATAATTAGGCGCTTGGCGATGACCTACTCTCACATGGGGAGACCCCACACTACCATCGGCGCGTTTGCGTTTCACTTCT
>NZ_JADWMP020000015.1:0-136268 GCF_015767295.1 Shewanella sp. DW31 | reverse complement strand
TGCACCCGTAGCTCAGTTGGTTAGAGCACTACCTTGACATGGTAGGGGTCGGTGGTTCGAGTCCACTCGGGTGTACCACTCTCTTCAAAGAGTCTAAAATTTGAAATTCAAACAGTGCACCCGTAGCTCAGTTGGTTAGAGCACTACCTTGACATGGTAGGGGTCGGTGGTTCGAGTCCACTCGGGTGTACCATTTCTTATTATGTATTTCATTAATCCCCTCTGCTTATCAAACTAAATACAATTAATCTGCCTTTTAAAGCAGGTGTTTATGGTTTTCACTGCCTTTATCTTTTGATTTAAAATTCATTCCCAAATATCTCAAAGTTCAACATCCATAGTAATATCCTGTGCTAAATCAAATATTCGCAGTGGTATTTCTGCACCCTCTCCAATCCTTTTAAACGAGCGGCCTAAAAATTTTTGACTAAGTACGGCATCGAACAGACACTCGAAGGTTAAGGTCGCAGAATAATGCATTCAAAGTCTGTTCGTTGAAAATAGCGTTAAGACAATCATCTGCAATTATCATCACCGCTCAATAGTGAGCGATCCTATCTGCATTTATCGAGGAAATCCCAATGTCGAATGAAGGTTATCATGAACCCATTACTGAACTCACCGATAAAACCAAGGACATGCACCGTGCACTTACATCACTGATGGAAGAGCTTGAAGCAATAGACTGGTATAACCAAAGAGTTGATGCGTGCAAAAATAATGAGTTGAGAGAGATACTTATACATAATCGAGACGAAGAAAAAGAACATGCTGCAATGCTACAAGAATGGATAAGGAGACAAGATCCGAGCTTTGATAAACAGCTAAAACATTACCTTTTTACAGATACGCCTGTTGCTCACACACCTATTGTTCACAAATAAGTATTCAATCTGGCTGTTTGAGCAAGCCATTTTCGTGAGCAAACGCCTTTAGTCACTAAAAAGGCCGTTCTTATAATACAATTGCACCATTTAGCTCATTTCATACAGCCTTGCAGAATACTAGCGTGCAAATGTATTACTACGGACACTGTATTCTACGGACTTAGTGACTTTCATTTTTAGCGTGAAGGACTTCACCTAATGCCACCTTTCTCGCGTGTAAATCTTAGGCGTATAGGACCTTTCAATCTCAGAATGGCGAGCACTGCCGTGCAAGAAAAACGAGCGATGTCAGCCATTTTTGAACGACTAAAAACATCACTCACTATTTTTAGCTACCTACGGCAGTTAGAAATGACGACTCAATATTGAGGTCGTACATGACTTAGGCTTTATCGCTCAAATTTTACCGAGTAGAAGGAGTATAACGAGGATCAATACTACCAAACCTAATCCACTGCTCGGGCCGTACCCCCAGCTCTTACTGTGTGGCCAAGTCGGAGCCACACCGATCAGCATCAGAATCAAAACCACCAATAATATTGTTCCTATACTCATGAGAGTCTCCTAGACATTATGGATATAACTCGAACCAGAAATCTTAATCAATATGACAAAGATCCTTTTAAATACCCACATAAAGCTGCCAAACTTTATGCTTAAGGTGCTTACTTAATTGTAAAAGCCGCTGACATCAACTGTGTTTTTCGGCATCCTTAGTCGCTTCTTTTACATTACCAATTGCTTTTTGAGTTTTACCTTTTATCTGTTTCTGAACCCCTTTCATCTGCTGTTTCGGGTTGCCAACGATCTCACCAATTTTTTGCTGCACTTTGCCTGCAGCGTCTTTTATTGAACCTTCTATCTGGTCTTTGTTCATGGTCAATTTCCTTTTGTTGTTGATATAACATCTAAATAATAATGAGCGCTAACAATCAGCTATGAGCTATTGTTCATTTTTAGTAAATAGCGTTTAGTAAACATCTAAATATTTTTAGTAAAAATCTTAGTTGGTAAAATATCAATAAAGCTACATAGAAATTAGGCTAAAATTAATTCCGCGGTGTTTTCATAAAATTGTGTGACTGGCTCCACATCAATCATACCGTGTCAACTTAGGTATTAATGCTACAATATAACATTGGTTTAAATAGGGAAATATTTTGTAGCAATCTTGAATTTTATCTTAAGTATAAATTGTGGCGATCATTTTATTTACTGAAATCTAGTATTAACCATGACTGAATTCCATTATTTAATTACCTAGTGATTTTTTCAGCTAAAGCGACATCCTAATGATGAACCACAACATCAAGCTAAATAGCACAAACTATCTTATTAAGATAAAGCTTACCCATTAAAGGCATATCAATCTAAACTCTGTATCCAATTTATAATTTATCTAAAAGTGTGTCTGTGCGATAGCGTACACATTATAAATATTTTAATCCGCAATTTAACTTAAAACACAATGAAACATCAGCTGATACCTAATGTAGCTACATTTTGGCATATCATAGATGCCATTAAACATATGAATATTCAGTGAATAAGCTCAGAATGAACTAAGAGGTATAACTCTAAAACGTTAAAATGATCTAGAGGTGTTTATAGCATCTTGTAGAGCTTAGAAAACCACAGCTGGTAGTCTAAGGTTGTTTAGCACCAATTAGCCTCGACTGCTGATTTTTACAATAATGCTTCTATATTCGCAAGAAGAACACGATAACCTACGTTACCATAAAATATTTGTCTACCTTCGTCGATAATATAGCTTGGACTGCCTTGTAGATTTTGTTGTGTTGACTTTTGATAGTTGCTCATTAATGCGGCTATAGCTGAACCATCATGAACGCTTGAGATGATTTTTTTCTGTTCTAGCCCATAGAAATCAACCAGTTCATAAAGTATTTCAAGCTTACCAATATCCAATGCGTCGATAAAAAATGCACTCCGAAATTTCAATGCCATATTGATACTGGTGTTTTTGTCATAGATAAGTTCAATGGCTTTAAGCACTAAATGAGCATTGGCCGACGTTGTCGGTCTGACTTCTGTCCATATTTTTGAGTTCGTGGGAACGTCATCACGGATAGATGCAGATTTATGTACATGCTCTGCAAAACCATTATATTGACCTTTCTGTTTCCATTGCGTCTCAATTTTTGTTTGAACATCACCAAATACATCAAGATAATGATATTTAAAATGAATTTTATTTTCTAACTTTTGATTTAACTCATCAATACGTTGTTGTGCAACCCAAGCCCACACACAAAGAATATCAGAATAGTAATCAATGATCAGGGGTTGATTCATGTTAATCCTTAATAAGGTGGCAGTTTAAGTCATACACTCTAGTTTCAAGGCTAATCAATAATTATTGTGATGGCAGATCTACTTGTTACCCACATGAAGTCAAGATTTCAATATCTAAACTACAGAATAAATACCGAAGCTAAACCGAGCAATAGGTACAATAATGTGATTTTTAGCAGACATACTAGAAGTCATCGATTTGTTTCATATTACGTGCCAGCAATCGCTTTTTAGCTTCTTCAAGGGACAGTATATTGCTAAGAAATTCAGTTACGGAAGGTGCAGAACTGCAATTTTGTAGATATTCAAACAGCCCTACAATATTTTTATGATACTCAAGTGTGGCCATCGCTATTTCATCCGTATCCATCCTCTTAAACGGATGTTCACCTATGGTGTTAAAAGGAATAGCGGTTTTTTCATAATAATGCCGACAATAAGTGTTAAGTGCATTGCTATTGCCATTATCTTCGAACTGTCTGATAACCAGTGCCATTTTTGCTCGTGGGCTGAAATATACTCCAACAGTAATCCGCTTCTTTTGCTATCATTTGTAAGTGCGCAATGTGCCGCAAATGCATGCAGCTGTTGGTGTATACTTCTAGTCCATTGCATAACATCATAAAGCGTTTCTATTTGCATATTATTCTCCTCAAAACGGGAGTCCTTGGTCTTTACTGTGAAAAATGAATCACTTTTCTATGCATTGATAAAAATAAACTTACTAAACAAGCTCATATTAACAATGGCATTATTCCTCATTAAAAGCGCAGTTTTGAAATGATTATTGACTAAATAGTCAAACGCTGATGTCTATTATTGATGATATGAATTATTGATAATTTGTTATCAACATAAAATACTTTATAAGTCCAACAACGGCTTAATCTATGTAACATCTGGTCTTTAGCTTAAAAAGCTGGCGATAAGCCACAACCTTGTAATAAGGCTAATGACATGAGTATACCTATATTTTTCTATTGACTCTGTTCGTTGCCGCACTGATTGTTGACAATACAATGCGCACAAGAAAGAAGGAAAACTACCAATACAATATGTTGCACTTCCATAACTAGATTGTAGGGCATCATCTTCCCGCTTTCAGTTAATAACAGTATTAGATTTGGGAACGAACCATAGGTGAGCTAGCCCAATATTTACCGATATCGGTACTGAGTCGTTAATACGCACTAAACGAGCCATTAAAACATTTAGAATAACAATAATAGAAGATACAAAAGGAGTAGCCGATAACTCGACTACTCCTTTTATTTAGCGGAAAATTTAAAAGCGGTAATTAAAGCTCAGGGTCACATTACGTGGGGTTCCATAGTGATACACACTGTATGCAAGAGGCATATAGGATGCTGCAGACATATAGGCATAGTATTTTTCATCCAGCAGGTTTTCGAGATTTAATTGTAGGTCCATATTTTTCGCCAGATTATAACGAGCCATTAGGTTAACTAGTGAATAAGCATCTTGCTCAATTACAACGCTACCATTCTGTGCGTAACTATCACTCTGCCAGTTAACGCCACCGCCAACAGTTAATTCAGGTAAATGATCGACAAACTGATAGGTAGTAAAGAGTTTAAACTGTTTGCGAGGGCTCGTGGTCTCAAGTTCTTTGCCTTCTGCATCTTCTGCGGTGAATTGAGAGTAACCTGCCGAAATATTCCAGCCATCAATAAACTCACCTACAACTTCTAACTCAAAGCCAGTACTTTTAGTACCTTGTATTGCATAATAAGCACTTGTCTGACCATTTGCTTTTTGCTCATCCGTCGGCTCAAAGTCTGTATCTTGCTTAGCAAAATTATCCTGTTCAATCTTAAACAGTGCCACAGTGGTGTGTAGACGGTCGTCCAGATAAGCGCTCTTTAAACCGATTTCATAGGCTTTACCTTCGAGTGGATCCAGATAGTTACCGCTAGCATCTTGTTTATTCTGCGGATTAAATATTTCGGTATAACTGGCGTAAACACGATGCTCTTCGTTTATGTCATACAAGGCGCCAACATAAGGAACGAACACGCCATCATCACCAAAGTTGGTATCAGTACCATAGCTGACCCCTTCGCGGTTCCAACTAGAAATACGGCCACCGGCAATCACTTTTAAATCATCGGTAATTGTCAGTCGCGTTGCTGCGTAGAAACCTTTCTGCTCAGTATCCATATCCAACTGACGATTGGCGTTTGTTGACCATTCAGGCTCTTCAAAGGCGTTGCTTTGCCAATCATAAAAGTTTTCAACTGCCTTTGAGTCCCAGCCCGTCATATTCTCACGGATGGGTTCATAGGTATCTGCATAGGATTTCTGTTTGCTGTATAAGGCACCAGTCACAAATTGATGCTCACGGTTAAAGAGTTGGTAATCGCCTTTCAACTGAAAATCGAAATTATCAGAGTTACTTTCACCATGGCTGTGATAACGCTGGCCGCTCAATCCTGCACCGGTTTCTTTATTCAGCAAGCCAGACATATAGATCATTTTAGTGGTGGTTTCATATTCCATGCGATTATAGTTCGCCACCAACTGCCAACCATTGCTGAAATAATGGTTCAAGTTAGCAAAATAGTTGATGTTAGTCGTTTCCCAACGGCTCCAATCTGCCGCTGTTGTAGTAGAAACATCCCAATCAGTAGCCGAACCATCGCTGAATACTGCTGGTAACGCACCCCACATCGCTCCTTTGGGATTGTTGTTATTGTAACTACCGCCGACGCGCAGCATAGTGTTGTCAGTAATGTCTGAATCAATTACGCCGTAAAGAATGGTCTTACGATCTTGATAAAGATCCTGATAAGAATCGCTATTGACATATTTAGCGACCATACGACCACGTACACTGCCACTGTCGTTAAGGCCATTAGAAACATCTGCGGTAACTTGTTTTTTATCCCAGCTACCCGTAGCAACATCAACATAGCCCTTAAGTTCGTCACTGTCGGCATGTTTGCGCACTAGGTTGATTGAAGCAGAAGGATCCCCTGCCCCCGTTAGTAAGCCTGTTGCACCACGCACCACCTCTACACGCTCGTACAGAGAGATATCAGACACAGTCTCACCTGCATCACCCCCCAAACTCCAAGATAAAGGTACGCCATCAATCTGGTAATTCTGAACCGCAAAACCACGGGCCATAAAGCCATTTCGAACGTTATCTGTTTTAGATGAAGACAAACCTACTGTGTTATTAACCACATCAACAACGGTATTGAGTGCCTGATCCTGGATCCGTTCAGCGGTCAAGATGCTCACTGACTGTGGCGTTTCCTGCAGTGACAGCCCTAAGCCTGTGGCGGTATCAATGGTTCGACTCACAGTGTACTTGCCCATCACTGTTATTTTTTCAATATTTTGATCATTTGCATCTGCAGCAGAAGACGGCTCTGCAGCCAAGACTGACAAAGGGTTTAATGCCAAAGTAATGGCAGACGCGAGAGGTAGTAGATAAAAGCGCATAGTAATTTAGGGAGTTTATTTAGGATGAACATACGGTAACACTATTGCGAATCACTTTCATTTGTATTTTGGTGATGTATATAACAAATTCATCATTTATTAATGAGGAATAAACGTTCCCGTTGTGTTTATGCCTTCAAAAGTGAGCGTTTACGGTGAAAAAGGTTATTCTTTACCCGTATTCGGTTAATCATTCTTAATCTACGCCACTAAAAGCGACCCTGAGATTATTACTCCATAGGATCGCCATTAGTGTTTAGTTTTTATCTCATCAGTGTGTCTGTACTATTAGCTCGGCAGGCAGAGGCCACTTTGCCACTTGCCACTCACCTTGCCAATTCTCTATCGATATCCACAGACTATCTGCGGAAGTTAGCGTCTTAGTTGCGATGGCGTGTACGTGTTGGCCATGCTTATTACCGTGCAAAATACCATTCTCACTGCGCTGTAAATCTGCTATTGGCAAAGCCTGCGTTCCAATATTGGCATAGCCTTGGCGTATATTGCCTACCTCACCTTTTTCAAAAACCAACATGAAATCTTTCACATAGTCATCATGATGCACATAGGGTGCTTTTAGATCTAAGGGTAAAGGGGCTATTTTAAATTCACCTAACTCTTGAGCCTGCCAGGCCGGTGGAAATGTAGGTGTTAGCGACTGATACAAAAACAATAGAGGGAACAATAGAATAAACCCACTCAGTTTATATTTATTTTTTTGCCAAAAAGTTGAATGAATGAAAGCCATTAACGTACCTCCTCTAACCTATCTGCCACAGTACTGGGGGATTCCATTTTTTTAATTGCACGCACATTACGCAGTCCCCACATCATAAACCCCGTGATTGACATACCCGATAGGATCATCCCAAAAATAAACCAAATGATTTTTGTCCAGATACCACCTAAGGTACCGTAATGCAAAGGATCTGCGATATGCATTAGTGTTTGTATCCCTGTCATCGTCTCGGGTGATGTCGCTCTTGCAATCTCCCCCGTCCAAGGGTTAATGCTAAGGTTGTAAGAATACTGATCGTAAAAAATGTGCTCGCCACTACCGCTCAGATGATACATGTCACGATTATGCTCGGGTTTCATCACATAGCTTGGTTGAAAGTCTGGAAAGTGCGTTTGCGCTAATGTTAAGGCTTGTGCAAATGACACGCTTGGATCTGTGGGATTCACATCACCCTTTTGGATAAAGGGCAATTGCTCAGCAGCAACCAATGGCGCATGTGGCTCGATATCAATATCTGCATGCCAAAAAATGGCTTGGACTAAATACCATAATCCGGTAACGGCCATAATCGCGATAAACCAAATAGACCACACACCAGACAATTTATGCAAATCGGCCAATAGTGTCTTTTTACCTTGACTCACACGCAATTTCGGAGCAAAAAAACTTCGCCAAAAACGTTTATAAACAATGAGTCCCGTCACTAAAGACGCGAGCATAAACAGCGCCATCGAACAGACAAGGTAATAACCCAAGCTGTAACCGCTTTGCCAAGGAAATAATAACCAAGCATGCAAAGATCTGATAAAACCGGCAAATGTCATGCCTTCATTAATCTGTTGGATCTCACCAGTGTATTGATTGACATAGGCCATGGCATAGGGTTTATCAGCGTCACTGAACATAATCACATTGACCATATAAGGTTCTAAGGTCATAGCACCAGAGACTGCCGCACTTGGGTAGGCTTCCTCAACAATCGTCATCAATTCACTAACCGGTTTTACGGGTAAATCATTAGGGTTCAACGCCCTCGATGCAGGATTCGTTAACCAAGTGATCTCATGACTCAGTACCGCAATCGTCCCCGTCAAGCAGATAAAACAAAATAACAACCAAATTGGGAGCGACACCCAACCATGCAACATAAACCAGAATCGGTTACTGATCTTCGCCATTTGTGACTTTCCTAACACTTATCGAATTTCGCGAGTGTAAAGGTAATGCAAATTGTTATCAATACGATGTGCTGGGAATTGTTTTCAATTAGAATGCCGGTCACAAAATACTATGATGGGGAATCATGATGGATAAAACCTTGTTAGCAGCGCTCATTTCGAGCCTATTGTTAGCGCCGAGTTCCTACGCCGACGAAACTCAATCAGACGCAGACGCCAATATCGAAGTGATCAGTATTAAAGGTAGTCGTTTAGATAAAGCTGCTACAGCAACGGGCTTACCCTTAACACTGAGAGAAACGCCGCAGTCAGTGACGATTATAGATCAAGAATTTATTCAGAGTTTTTCTCTTAACAATGTTGCTGACTTAATGTTTTTAACACCGGGTATTTCTGCACAGAAAGCAGAAACTAACCGCTACTTTTTCAGCGCCCGTGGTAATCCAATCACTAACTTCCAATTTGATGGTGTGCCCGTTAACTATTCTAGTTTCTTCAATGATGCTTCGACCGATACGGTTATCTTCGATCGAGTAGAAGTGGTTCGTGGTGCAACCGGATTATTAACGGGTGCAGGAGAACCCTCGGCCGCCATCAACCTCATTCGTAAACGTCCAAAATCTTCACCAGGAGGTTACCTCAGTGCAAAAGTAGGTTCATGGGACAGTTATCGTGTAGAAGGTGATAGTTCAGTTGACATAACAGAAGATGCCGATGTCCAAGCACGTTTTGCCGCCGCCTATGAAAAATCAGATAGTTTTACCGATCTAGCCGAAGATGAAAATCTGCAAATTTATGGCGTCGTTACTGCAAGATTAAGTGATAGCACATTATTCACTTTGGGCGCGGACTATAGTGACCGCGATCCTAAAGGCTCCACTTGGGGAGCGCTGCCACTGTTTTATGCCGACGGCAGTTTAGCGAGTGACCTTCCCCGTTCGACTACCACTGCAGCATCTTGGTCTAGTTGGAAACGCCATGGTGCGAACGTTTTTTCTACTTTAGAACACAACTTTGATAATAACTGGGAACTCAAACTCGACATAGAACATCGTGAGGATAAGATGGATGGACACTTGCTATATTTATATGGCTCCCCAGATAAAACCACAGGTTTGGGGATGAGTGCATTGCCTATGATTTACCAATCAACCCGTAAGCAAGATGCGGCGCGAATATTTGCTTCAGGGCCATTCGAACTATTGGGTCGAGAACATAAACTAACAACCGGCCTACTCTATTCAAAACAAGATATTAGCGCCGACTCTTTCTACACCACAGATGTTTTAAGCGTAGGCAATTTCTTTGAGTGGGATGGCTCGATTGCAGAGCCAAATTATCCATCGATTCCCACCAATGAAGAGACTGAAGAGATCCAAAAAGGTGCCTATATTGCTACCCAACTCAATCTGCACGATCAGATCACACTGCTGTTAGGTAGCCGTATCAGCCAATATAAAGTCGATCCAGGTTATGAGCACAATGATGTCATTACGCCGTATGCAGGATTGATTTACGATATCAGTAACAGTGTGTCGATTTATACCAGTTACACTGAGATTTTTCAGCCTCAAGATGCCAAAGATGCTAATAACAAACGCTTAGACCCGACAACTGGCAATAATATTGAACTTGGCAGTAAAGCCGATTTTTTCGACGAAAAACTCACCGCCAGTGTTGCAGTGTTTAAAGTTCAAAAGGAAAATGTGGCGGAAAAAGATCCTAACATTAAAGACCCACTTCCTGATGGTAGCTTTCCAATGCGCGCTGTGGATGGCACCAGTAACCGTGGTTTTGAAATGGAACTAACGGGTAGACCCACAGAGGATTGGGATCTGTACTTCAGTTACACCTACAGTGAATCTGAAAAAGCCGATGGTTCGGCCTTTGGCACACATTTGCCTAAAAACTTAGTACGATTATCTTCGCTCTATCACTTTGATGGCGCTCTAGAAGATCTCACATTAGGTGGCAACTTAAGCTGGCAGAGCAAGATTTATGTAGAAAACGCGGGGCCTAACGGCGAAAGCTCTGAACAAGCCAGTTATTTCCTTACCAATCTTATGGCAAGTTATCAACTCACTGATGATGCGATTGTCCGTTTGAATATTCGAAACTTGTTTGATGAAAAGTACTACTCTAGTATCGATTTCTACAATCAAGGTTTCTTCGGCGAACCGCGAAATGTCGAACTTAGCCTGAGCTATAATTTTTAGTCTAATTGTTAATCGCAAATACCGCGCATCACTTTTATGCGCGGTATACCTAAAGCTAAACTATCCTGTATTAAAACAGCATCCGGTAAACTTCAATGGATTAACCCTTTGGGCTCAGGGGGGTAATCCATTACAATGAAGTCCATTTTGAGTTCGTAAAACAGATGTTCCGCCTATGCCTAAGTCTCACACCCACATGCATCAACATTTGCAGATGCCACATGCTAAATTAGATCTGCAAGCTCTAGTGGACACCCTTGCCTTTGAGCAAGTGACCATTATTGGTAATGCTTCCGGCGATTGGCAGCCTGCGACCACAGGTACGACATTTATTTTTAACGGTACTCAATGGGCTGAAAACAGCAATGTAAATAATCAGATAGTAAATATCGCCAACGGTGGTTTTGCTGAATCAAAATATGCCTTTGTGGTACAAGGTCATCCACAAAGTGGTCTGCTTACCCAAGCCTTAACGCAAGTTGCGATTGAATTAACGCCTCAGCTTGGCTGCTGGCCTTCATCTGGGTTAACCACAATCGTGTTGATGCAGCAGTTGTCTCAGCATGTGCAAGTGCAGCGTATGTCGCTGTTTCCGAGTTTAGCAAGACCCAATGATTTACCGCCTGACGATCACTTACCTTGCATGGTGCATAATTGGTTAGGCGAACGACGGATTGCCCAGGCTTTGATACCATCGCTCGACTGGCCTGAATTTAGCTTAGCGTCCGTATTTTCACCTCGCCTATCCGCAATAAACCAAATGCAACCATGCCAAGTCGCACCTAGGATAAACGCATATAATCCCTTTGATTTGCTTGAGCGTTTACAGGAATCGAGCTCATTAATCGCAGATGCACTAAATCCAGCCACGCGGCAGATGCAACTTGAATGGCTAATCACACTGGCGCATACACCCATCAACATTTGGCAGCAATTTGCTCATCCTAGCCAGCTCATCAATACTGAAGCTTTATTTTTCAACCACATGCCAGAATCAAAACCCAGCTATTGGTATTTAATGGATACTCAGGCATCTCAATATCTTGATGCGATTCGCCATAGTTTGGCCTATTGTTGGCAAACGTTGTCGACTAAGCACGCGAGCTTGTGATTGGCAATCAGTCTTCAAACGGCTCGTGACCCTCCCCCCTGTCCACTGCCATTCGCATTCAAAACACATTCAAAATACCTAAGGCGAATGTCGTTTTACCTTGCCCTCTAGCGACGCTAAACCAACCTCTGTTTAAATGCATGACTCAAAACGTCACCCCCCCCTAGTTAAGGGGATTTTTACCCAATGCGATCCCCAGCGGTTCAAAGTAATTGATCAGCGCCTGAAAAATCACTTGTCTGTGGGCCTCATCGGGATAAGCCCCCTCCTTTGCCATTGCTGAAAAACGGGTTCCCGACACTAAATACGGATTCGAAATATCAGTATAGGATTCAATACAGGCTTCAAATGCTCGCGCCATCATCTCCGTTGGCCGAGAGAAGTACTGCATCCCATGTTTTTTATCTAATGCAATCGCTCGGCGAACATAATCATGGGGCTCATCACCCTGTCCACTCAACAATGTCACTTTGAAGATCTCAGATAATCGAACATTTAATGGATGATCTATGATGGGCAGATCGGATAGCCAAAGATCGCTCGCACACTGAAACCGCTTATTAGTAGGTTTGAATGATTTAGCGGCAATATAATGGTCAAACGCATGCCAAAACTCATGGGCTAAAGCACCAGCACCTGCATTTTTAGCCAATGCCAACTCTCGGGTCGCGGGAGCATAATGGGCCTGAACGCCCTTTTGGCCGCCATGACCAAAGGCCAGGCTGACGGTTTCCCGCAGCCCTAAAGTTAAAGGTGGCAATTTTAAGATAAAGGCCAGATCGGCGAGCGAATCAAATACTAAATCCGCAGCAATCCGCGATTCATCCCGCGTCACCCAGCGGCCCACACGCACATGGCTAAAACCAAAGGTTTGTTTAATATCAAGAAAAGTGATTTGTTCACCAAATCGATAATCGGGTCCATGGCGGTTATATTGCTGATTAATTAACACGACTTACCTTGAACCCTATGCAGTGAGAGACACATTAAGCTGGCTATTTAAGGTTAAAAGACAGAGGAACAAAACGCTGCATTAAGTACAATATCAAGTTAAGAATAGGAGCCAAGCAGCGCTTACTCTTGGTTTTCTCTCGGTTTAGATCGCGATGCTTAGATTTCGTCAACCATTGGGTTAGCTAAGCTTTAGCCGTTAATATCACATCATCCCAAACCACGACACGATTTCGCCCCGTAGTCTTAGCGTGATACAAAGCTTTATCGGCCTCGGCCACCAGCTTTTCAGCATCTGAACGGCACTGACTCCCTATTTCAATCGATGAAGGCACAGACTGAAGCGCTAAAATACCGCTGTTTTCTTCGATGGCATGATGAGTAATTACAGGTGTTAACGCACTCACTCCTGCCGAAAATTGATAGTGAAAATCGGCGACTATCGCTGAAATATCTTCATTCGCAAGCGCTAACATCATACGCGTCACAATTTTCTGCGCGACATCGACCGACGTTTCTGGCAGTAATAGCGCAAATTCTTCACCGCCGAAGCGACCAAAGATATCGTATGGGCGCGTGCGAGCACTGATAAATTGGGTAAAATGCTGCAATATCTTGTCACCCACTTGATGCCCATAGCGATCATTAACGAGTTTAAAATAATCGATATCCATCATGACCAGGCACAAAGGTAACTGTAGACGACTCAAGCGTTTGATTTCATGCTCTAACTGCTGGAAAAAATGCCGTCGATTGGCAATACCGGTTAATTCATCGGTGAGTGCGAGTCGATTCAACTCAGTCTGCGCATTCCTTAGGGCAAATTCGACCTGTTTTAACTGGGTAATATCGGTGCAAACAATGACCATATCGCCATTGTGATAAACCTGCTCAGAAAGTTGCAACCAGCTACCGTCGACCAGATCCACTTCAAAACGTCGAAAAGCTGATTTACGTTGATTCGCATGAATAAGTTCAAGCCATTCCTCTATGGTTTCATGATCAATTTTAGGCCCTTGCTTATGGGTAAAGGCAAAGTGCATCATGTCGTCAAAATGCCGGCCAGCCATGTCTTGATCAACAAAACCAAACATTTTCGCAAAGGTATGGTTATAAAAGATAAAATGATTGTGCTTGTCCAAAACAGCGAGGCCATTCTCGCTTAGCCGTAAGGCTTCGGTTAAAAAGGGGTAAACAGACTCAAGAGATTCTTTTTCCATCGATTATTCCTAGCAATGACGCTTTTAGAGAAGATCTCCGACATGTTTAGATTAGCAGCGTTCTACACTAATCACAGCGTCTTTGTCTTTACCCCCATATTACCGCAACGGGATTGGCTCTACCGCGATGTAAATCCCACACATTCGGCAAATAAGCTTTAAAAATCAGATCCAATACTTTGATAATTTACGATTTTACGGCCAATTTACTGAGAAATATTTCAGCACTAAAAGGTTTCTGCATGAAATGTACCTCAGGGAATAATGCTAACTCAGGAATATCATCGCTATCATTAGCTGAAAGCAAAAAGAAGCGACAGTGATGCTCAAGCTGGGTATCACTGGCAAGGTTTTGTAATGTTTGTTGCATCTGTTTGATAAGTTGCAAGCCATTCATATCTTGTAAACGGTAATCCACAATAACAATATGTGGCAATGAGTGAATCAACATCTTAAGTGCTTGCGCGGCGTTATCAACACTGAAGGTTTGAAAATGATAGTGCTCTAGCATGGCTTTGCAAATCTCAAGGTTAAACAGATTATCATCTATGATTAACACTTTTTGTTGATCATATTGAATCGTTAATCGTTCTTTCACCTCGGTAAGTTGGCAGGGAAAATGTAACAGCACTGTGGTGCCTTTGCCCTTTTGACTGCGCAACATAAACTTACCGCCAATTTGCTCAAGCAATCGATTACAAGTATAGAGTCCTAATCCCATGCCCGATGTTGTTGTATATGAGTTGGATGCGTGCATAAAGGGATCAACTAAAGCACGCTGTGCTTCCTTTGACATTCCCTCACCAAAATCGCGGATCAGTACCCTAAGCATAGGACTATGGTCTTTATGGTTACGTTTAACGCGTAAGTCCATATAACAATGCACTTCGCTACCCGTACTGTATTTAAAGGCATTATTGATAATGTTCGTCATGAGTTGGAATAACTTAGTCCCATCGAGCTCGATAAACTTCGGCAGAGACTCATTCACTACAACCTTTAAACGTTTACCCGATGTCGCACTAAAAGCACGATAGTAATCCTCAATATTGCTCAGATATTCGTGTAAATTGACTAAATGCCGATTCAATTTTAACTGCCCAGCTTCAGCCTTACTGTAATTCAAAGTATTTTCGGCAACCGAGTAAAGTAAGTTAGCTGACCAGGTCATTTTATCGATAATTTCGTCCAGTTTTTGCGGTTGTGAACGCGCTTTTTTTAACATGCGACTGTAGCCAAGAATGGCATTGATAGGAGTGCGGATCTCATGATTTATGCTGGAAAGTACTGCTAATCTAGATCGATTATCGAGCTTAATCTGCTCTACAATATGCTGATTTTTAGACTTAAAGTACAAAAGAAAAGACAGAGTAATACCAAGAGAAGCAATCAGTAAGATAATCACGATTAGCTCGACAACCTCTTTTTGTGGCACTTGATATTCTATGCGTAAATTCACACGGGTTTGGTATCCAGGAATATCCAAAGTTCGGCTATCTGAGTAGCTAAACATTGAAAATATGCCTGTGGAAAACTCATGGTTACAGGATGAACTTTGCAATAACGATTGTTCAAATTGATAGCTAATACATACACCTTGCTCCTGCTCAATCCGCGCTAATATCCGCTGATGAGAAATGGCATAGACTAAATAAAGCATATTAGGCCCATCGATATTAACAACCGCTAACGTGTAATCGGCAAGGCTAGCCTGAAGTTCCCCTTTACTATTCTTGACTAATTTAAGTGGCTTAAGTTCTGGCGCCATTGTCTGATCAGAGATATAGGCCAGTTCAAGTTCGGGGGTCAGTGTAAAAGCGACAGCAGATTTGATCTTCAGTAAGTCCTTTGCAAAAATCTCAAATTCCTGTGACGTTACCTCACTCGAAGCATAAAAAAACGATTTTAGCGCATCCAACATAATTTCATGTTGTAAGAACATATCCCGTGAAGAAGTAAAAACCGCTTCTGCTTTTTTATTGTAAATGGAGTCAAATTCATAACGTGAGTGGGACAAGGTTAACCACAGCACCAACAGAGTGACCCATAAGCCACTGAACATATTGATACAAGCGCTATATTTAAAGCTCATTAGTGTAATCCATTACGGCCTTTAGCAAGCTGCATAACTGATATTCAAACTGCTCTCGCTCGCAAACATCCATGACAGACAGCATATCTTTAAGCTGCAAGTAGCGCGCAATACCCGTAAATTGATGTTTCAGCCCTTCAATACTGTCATAGGACTCATATTGTTCTAGCTCAAGTCGCATTCGCTGTAATTCAGCAATCAGTGTCAATCGCAGTCGTGATTGCTGTTCTTGGCTGTATTGCTCAAAGAATACAGATAAGGCCTTGGGTAACTCAGTATTAGCATTCATACATTAGGCACTCCTATTATATTGAGCAATCCAATCAATAAGATAACGACCTTCAATCGGGGGACTGTACAAATAACCTTGGGCAACATCACACCCCAACTCAGAGAGAATTAACTCTATTGCACTTGTCTCAACGCCTTCTGCAACCACCTTTACGTGCATTTTCTGCGCAAGCGCGATGGTGGACTCTACGATGAGATAATGTTGGTGATTGATATCCATATCGGAGACAAAACTTTTATCAATTTTGATCTCTTTAAAGGGAATGGCATCAAGACGATCATAGGTAGAATAACTTTTACCGAAATCATCGAGGGAAATATCAATATTATTGATGATCAGCCGTGCAATTGAGTTAAGTACTCTATCTTGGTTAATGATTTCCTGTGATTCGGTGAGCTCTAAAATCAAATGGATTTGTTTATACTCACGACCACATTCGATGATGTACTCAATGAGTTCATCACAGGTCAAATCATCTGCGGTAATGTTAATCGACAAGGCAAACGCCATTAATAACGGTTGGCGCGACCAACATTGCAATGCTTGGGAAATAACCATCCGCGAAAACAAGCTATTTAGCCCCTGCTGATTCACCAGTGGCAAAAAAACGTCGGGATAAATATAGCCATTGGATTGATCGCAAAGCCGCGAAAGCACTTCAAAACCGATGATCGCCTTTGTTTTAAGGTTAATCTTAGGCTGATAACACAAAATTAATTGTTCATTTTTGAGCAATTGCCGCACATTGATATTCGCCACCATGTCTTGCACGATAGACTCATCTTGATGGGCACGGTTTCTATCGTCGGAGGCGTCTAGCAATGGCGTTAAAATGTCATTCACATTGATAGGTTTAGCAAATACGCCAAGCAAGTTGAGTTTCAAACCCGTGATAATGCTATCCACCAGTTCTAAAGTCCGTTTATCCGAGGAGCTTATCACCGCAATCGGAATGGCAGTAAATCGGGGCTCGGAGGCCAACATATTAATTACCGCAATACCGTCACCTTGATCCATTTTTAAATCTAAAATGACTAAATCAAGTTTTGCTTCTACAGCTAAGATCAGTTCAATTCCTTGATTACCATTACTGGCTTCATAGATCTCCACATTGTCCTCTGCTAAGTACTTATGGATATCAGCTTTCATGGTTTCTCTAATAAAGCGTTGATCATCTATGATGAGAATATTCATATATTGGTCTCTAACTGCATAAAGAAAATGGGATCGATCGTCTGGGATTTGGATGTAGGGATAACAGAAAGCTTGAGTAAATTACGATTCGCCATGACTTCTGTGCGACTGGAGAAAAACGAATAGTTTTTGACTGGTTTGAAGCCGCCTTCTATCGTTCTTACTTTAAATATGGGCAACTTAAATTGCGTCAATTTTCGTTTTAGTGACTCATCACAGATATTAAAACTCAAAAACTTAAGTGAGCGACTCGTGGCCAATTCATTGAGATAAACAGACATCATATAATTTTCAATATAAGGCGTTACACCAAAGGAGGAGAACACCATTAAGGTATCTGGCAAAGCTTGACTGTTATGGTTAATGACCTCAAACAAGTCCACCTCATCATTCATAAATTCGAGGGCAATTTTGCCTTGAGTGCGGCAGAATAGACTGTGTCCAATGATTTGATCCCCAAAGCTAAAAGCCACCACCAATGAGAGTCCACGGAAAAAAGGTTGAGACAACTTACGGCTCACAAAGGATAAACGCGGGTTACTTTCATAAACCAAACTAAGTTGCAGCAGGGTCATAAAGTTTTGATGGTGGCTTTCGATAAACTCGACACGATAAGGAGTATTACGGTAGTACGGATGATCGCTGCGTTCTATGGTCGATTCAAAAAGGTTAATTAACGCTAAACCTTCGTTGATGAATTTTTTGTCCTCCCGATAAATATCAAACAGTTCAGAGCCAAATATTTCAACGATTTCAGACTGTTTAGCTAGGGATGGAATGTTAACTCCCCGCTCCCAACGGCTAATAGTGATGGAGTCTAGCATATCGAACAGGCAGCTTTTTTGCCTGAGCAGACTACATAAATCTTCTTGAGATAAATTATTCTCACTGCGGGTGTGTTTTAAGAAATTGGAGAATGTCTGTGCACTTGTTTTGCTTTGATAGGAGATAGGTGTACAAATCATATCGCGTTCCATCTGAATTTTTTATTTTATCTAGCAGCTCCATATACGTCTTATGGTCGATGTCATCTACTGGCTCTGGATGTCTAAATGTAAAAGTAATCCAAATGCGTTGAAGTTTCTCGATGAAATAAAGTCCAGTGATTTTTTCGTCACTCATCACTCAGTTCCTCCATCTCAGCCTTTTATTCACCACGTTTTTTGCAATAGGAAAACGAGTATAAATGCCATTGTTTATCTGAGACCATGGCACAGTCAAAAAAGCGATGGAAAAAAGTGTCTAGTTATTCGTTCGGTTAAATCATTGCATCATCGATAAAACCGCAATCAACAGAACCCCCTATAAAACCGCATAAAATATAAGATTCACCAGCAATGGCCACAAAACGCTGAATTGATTATTTATGCGTTAAATATTCAAAATATGGGATATAACTTCGGGATTTTTCTCACTGTTCTACGTTTTTCCGCATGGTTATTCACGTTTGGAATAGGCAAACCGCGACAGTATCAGCTTAGAGATATTACTAGGATAGTTTTTAATGGCTTATGGCTTATGGCTTATGGCTTAAGCAAGCCAGCTGCGAAAATAAGTGGGTAATTGGCCAGCCCAGCGTTTAAAGGAACGCCTATCATCACTGGCGTCGCTGAAGCTGTGAGCATCTTGCGCAGGTGTAGCCAAGTAATACAGTGCTCTGATTAAACGGGTCTCATCAGCAAGTATCGACAAGTTGGCCAAAGTTTAAATCTATCTCGGCCAAACACCTTTTGAGGTGGTTGGGCTCATTATCAGTTTTTCAGCTATGTCAGGCAAACTTAAGTTATCCCGCATTAGACACAAACGAATACCAGCCACTAAGCCTAACCGCAGTTCGCATATAGTAGTGATTGACATATCCCTTGGCGCTGAATGACGGCAGCGGCGTTTGGCAACAGAGAATGCTGGTGGAGCAAGACGGCTAAAACTACTTACCCAATGATAATCAAACAGTTAAATGGTTACCTTGGAGCTGTATCGTCAAACACCTTGACGTTAACTCTGGACATTTAGCAGACTAAGATGAACAAAAGGCACAAAGTATAAAACACAGGTGTTAGAAAAAGCGCAGGTATTGGTCGTAAACATGAGCAACCGGCACCATCTGATTGCAAATTGATGAATTAACTGATTATGCACATGATATGCAAATCTAAAACTATAATCCCCGAGATTTTTCTCACATTAATGCAATAAAGTGAATAGTTAATCATAAAAAAGAGGTTAGCTGTATTCAACAGCTAACCTCTTCTCTTTAAATCAGGCGATAAATCAGATGTTCTATCATACAACCAGAGCCATGACTTCAAAACGACTCTTACAAAAGCTAACTCATACCAGAGCTAATTTTTTACGGGTACGAAAATAGCAAGCTGAGGCTAGTCACTGTAAATAACGAATGTAAAACTAACGCCTGCGAAAAACCATGCCCACACAATTCGATAGGCATGAGATTAGCCGCGTTTAGTGCCCCACGGATCGTTGTCATCCGTCGATGGGCTTGGTCCGGAACGCTCAGCCATTCTTGAATCGTTTCTTGGCTCGTTTCGGAGTTCGCTGCGGCGCTGTGAGTGGCTATTCGATGAACCATATCCAGAGCCGGTGCCACGTCCACCCGTAGGTTTTTTGCCTGAGCTTTTACCTGAACCATTACCAAAGCTCTTACCTGAGCCATAACCAGAGTTGGGACGTTTATTACCCGCTTCGTACTCGGCGCTGGCTTGTGCCTGCATTTTAGCGATAGATTCTATGGTGAGTTCCATCGGTTTACGCGGCGCGATACCTGAGGCAAAACCTCGTTCGCGTGGCTTAAGATCAAACTGCTCACCGACGGCTTTAGGCATGCGCTTGAATCGATACAGGTAAAAGTTTTCCACTTTCTCCCGTGCCCACTCAGTCTTCTTGAGGAAAATAATACAGGCCTCAATGGTCGGGTTGGTGTTAAAGCAACCTAGCTTTAATGCCGCGTATAAAATTTTCCAGCCATAAAAATCGACTAACTCAGTGATCATTGTCTCGAGTTTGAGGCCGTGTAATGGGTTGTTCTGTTGCTCTTCAATCATGGGAATTCCAAGTTCAGCCCTATTGGCTGATTTTACTGTATTAGTTTACGGTTTTAAGTTGTTAAACGAGTGACTCAATTCGCTACTAAAATTCGCGATTAGAGAAATCACTTAAGTTATGAAGTGATGAGCCACTGACGTTGTTACGACAATAGCATAGGGCATTAAGCCTTATTGCTCGTGATGCTTAGATCTTAAATCTTAAGGACCTAAAGCCTTCAAACTGAGCCATTAAATATTAGCCGTAAAATCTGCTGCTCGACAAAACTGTGGGAATAATAACGGTAAATAAGCTAAACGCCTTCTTTTATTTGCGCTAGCGAGGTTTGGTATCAGCTCTAGGGCAAAGAAAATACGCCGCAGCTGACAGTTTTAATCTGCATATCCGCGATATCACGCTAACAGGTATGAACTCAGCATCAAGCTCAAACCCGTTTCTAAATTTTACCTATGATCCGCTGATGCCTTGGGTCAACCTCAAAATAAACGCAACTGAAACGGCTCGATTTATAGCTGCGCATCACATCCTTGCTCGCATCTTTAGCCCTTAGTCTGTATACTCCGCGACCTTATTATCCCAACTTTAATGTTTTGGCTTAGAGTGGGTGAAGCGCATGTTTCATTTTGAGGCTTGTTTGTCACAATCCCCGTTAGCAAATACCTAGGAAAGCTCCTTTGATCTCTACCGCGAACATCACGATGCAGTTTGGCCCTGAGCCATTGTTTGAAAACATTTCAGCGAAATTTGGCAACGGTCACCGCTATGGTTTGATCGGCGCGAATGGCTGTGGCAAATCGACCTTTATGAAGATCCTCAGCGGAGCGTTAGTGCCAACCTCTGGCAATGTGTCCATCACGCCTGGCTTAAAAGTCGGTACCCTAAGCCAAGATCAGTTCGCGTTTGAACAATACAGTGTGATCGATGCGGTGATCATGGGGGATGTTGCCCTGTGGAAAGTCAAACAGGAACGCGATGCAATCTACGCCAATCCGAATATGACCGAAGAAGATGGCATGCGCGTTGGCGATCTTGAAAGTGAATTTGCCGAAATGGATGGCTACAGCGCCGAAAGCCGCGCCGGTGAAATTCTGCTCGAAGCGGGTATTGAAGAATCTTTCCATTACGGCCTAATGCAACAAGTCGCACCGGGTTGGAAACTACGAGTCCTGTTGGCACAAGCACTATTTGCCAACCCAGATATTTTGCTGCTCGACGAACCAACCAACAACTTGGACATACATACCATTAGCTGGTTAGAAGCCGAGTTGAACAAACGCAAATGCACCATGATCATTATTTCCCATGATAGGCATTTCTTGAATGCCGTATGTACCCACATGGCCGATATCGATTACGGCGAACTGCGCATTTACCCTGGTAACTACGAATACTTCCTTGCACAATCGTCTTTGATCCGTGAACAATTATTATCGGGCAACGCCAAGAAAAGTGCTGAAATCGAAGAACTGCAAGACTTCGTCAACCGCTTCGGTGCCAACGCATCTAAGGCAAAACAAGCCAGCTCGCGCGCGAAAAAAATGGACAAGATCAAGCTTGATGAAGTGAAATCATCAAGCCGTATTCACCCTTCTATTCGTTTCGATGCCGGCAAGAAAATGCATCGCCAAGCACTGATCCTCGAAGATTTGGCCCACGGGTTTGATGGTGAGCTGCTATTCGAAGGCGGCGACTTAATCCTCGAAGCCGGTGCAAAATTAGCGATTATCGGCGAAAACGGCGTGGGTAAAACCACTTTCCTACGTTGCTTAGTCAATGATTTAGAACATAATAAAGGCTTGATCAAGTGGTCAGAAAACGCATCAATCGGCTACTGTCCACAAGACAGCAGTGACGAATTTGATAATGACTACACGTTAATGGATTGGATGTCACAGTGGCGCCAACCTAAGCACAACGATCTTATGGTACGCGCCATGTTAGGCCGTCTGCTGTTCACCGAAGATGACGCGAACAAGAAAGCCCGTAACTGTTCAGGTGGTGAGAAAAACCGCTTGTTATTCGGTAAGTTAATGATGCAAGACATCAATGTGCTAATCATGGACGAACCGACTAACCACATGGACATGGAAGCCATCGAAGCACTCAATAATGCGTTGAAAGACTTTGAAGGCACTTTGATATTCGTCAGTCATGACCGTGAGTTTGTATCGTCACTCGCAACACGTATCATTGATATTAAAGATAAAAAAGTGATTAACTTCCAAGGCACTTTCGATGAGTACCTTTCAAGCCAAGCTGAAATGGAAGCGAGAAAAAGCGCGTAATGTTATTCGGCTAACTTACGTCGATTAACCCAGCGTTATCGCATAAAAAAGTCGTCATTGGTTATCCTGTGACGACTTTTTGTTGGGCTAAATCTGACTAGTTACTCATTAGCTTATTAATTTTTTTAACCAATATCTCACGATTTTTAGCCAGTTTAAAAATTGTCGGCAAATGTCGAATGACTATCGGCTCAGACTCGAATACCGCATTGCGATCTTTGGCCTGAATATAATCACGGATCTGAAGCATCATCTGTTTATTAAATGCCCAAAGTGAATGACCTTTAAACTCAAGGGAATAAAATGCGTCATTGGGCCATTCAAGTCGATGTTTCTGTTTTGCCATACACTGATAACAACAAATAAGACCAAGATCTGTACCATCTGTAAAAGCACTGTTCGCCCTATGTTCCCAAGTCGAAGTACCTTGGTATTTTTCTGGCAATTTTTCCCGCCAAGAAGCATCCAATAGCGGAGGGAAAAACAGCACACCAGGCCATTTATGGGCAAACCTTTGATTAAACTGCTTGATCTCAAACTGCCTACCCTCAAATAAATGCACATCTTTTTTCTCTAAACGAAAAACATGGGCAAAGGTAAAAGTGGCGCAGCCAGTACAATGGGGGCAAGTAACCTCAACTCCGTTTGGCAGGCTAAAAAACTCATAAAATCCTGTCATAGATACGACATTCCAAATGATTTAGAGACTAATTTGGAGCTCATCAATTTTCCAACCACCTTCATTTATCATGCTAATTCTTTGTTTTTCATTCGCCTCCGATGCATTACCACAGAGATCTTTTTGTGCATATTCAAGAACGGCCGTATCCCCTTCTATCACCTGCGACACTAAGGTGAGTGCTTTGCACTTGGCAGTCGCTTTTGAAAATGAAAGATAAGATGCGATCACTTCATCGCGGGACTGCTTCATCTGCTGCATATACTGTGGGAACTTAGACTCAACATCCGCTTGCTTACGTTGGGTATAGTAAGCCTTGTCCTCTTGATAACTCATCCCCTGCTGTACCTTAGCATTGTACTCGTCATAGACTTCGCTCGGCGATTTAGGCGTTGTACAACCTATCAGCACAAGCACAGATATGGGCAGTAAGAAAATCGATTTCATCATCTAACCTCCAAAACTAGACATGTATTATCAATAAATTCCATGGTGCATTCATCTGCTTGTTGTCACTGAACGAGTGCGCCATATATGTCTACCAAATACTCCTTATTCTCTTTGAAATCAATTACCTTGGCAGAAATTAAACCTTTACTATCAACAGGTAACAAAATCAATGAAGATAAAATGTAATGCCACCAAGATAACATGTAAATAGTTCATTGATTACTTTAGCTTGGCAGCGTTGCTCATTCAATTGCAGCACAGTTGCTTACCTTGGCGAGTGCTAAAAATAAGTGCCATAAAGCTGTGAGCATGCTCTAAATTGCAGTATTTGACAGGTCATTGTCTAATGCGTTAAAAGGCACAAAGGTCTTTTTATCGAGCCAGAGAGGCGAGCGATTTTGTCCTGCAAGCTGATAAGCCCAAGTAGTAATGGCTTCAGAGCGATCACTCTCACAGACGAAATATCGACTGAGTTCAGAGTGTAACGTTTGGCCATGCTGGATAATATTTTGCTCATACCAGTTATCTTTATGGTGCTGAGCGGCAAGATGATCGCGTTTTTGATTATTACAACTGCTATGTGCGAGGACAAAATTATGGCCTAAATCATTAGGATATCGTGCCCAAGGGATAAAATGATCCACTTCGCCTGTTTCTTTTAATGATTTTTGGCAATAGAAGCATTGGCCTTTTTGAATATCAAGCAGTACAGGTCTAGCATGGGTGATCGTCTGTCTGTCGCTACCAAACAGAAACTCACTTAAATTGCCTTTACTGCCTATAATGACCTGATTTGCTGGAAACTCGGCGATTTTTTGTACCCATTGAGTACGAGCCAATGACACCACTAAATCGTGAAATCGCCTGAAGCAAAATGCGATACCCGGATTCAACTCGATGTAATTTTTCGTTTTATCATGGGGATAAAGAAAACATTCTTCATTACGTGACAAGTTTTGTAAGCGCCATAAGGGGCCATCTTTAAACGTACCGCGCGTTTTACGCAATAAAGCTGGATAACTAAGATGCACTTTTAACTGGGATAGACTGTTAACACCTTGATGGCGTAGTTCAATCAAACTGTTGATCAAGGCTGATTGCTTTCCACTATTTTGGATCAGGACAAAATACCCATCATTGGCACCAAAAGGCAAAGAGTGTTGCCAGTAAAGTTCAATAAACTTCTCTACCAAATCATCAATACTGATCGCGGTTTTCAGCGCAGGATCGGCATTGAGTATTAATGGCCGTTCGATACAGATATCGGCGATCGCATGCAGTAAGGCAAATTTGTAAGTTGCAACGAAATCCCCTTCAACTAACAGACGTTGTAAATAGCTAATAAATTCAACTTGTCTTCTCGCATCAATCGGCATTCAGTCGCTCCTGAATAATAACGCTTGCTTCAGGTGCATTTACGTTTGGCATCAGTTTGGGTGTAAAAACTAGCGTCTGCCAATGCACTTGTGAGCGACCGAGTTTATCGGTTTCATCTTGGCTCAAATCTAAAAGTTGTAGCTGACAATCTGCAGCCAGTGTGAGCAGCTCATCGACACTGACTGGGTGCATAACGCGCGCATCGGGGCTTGGGCCATGGCGCAAACTGATGACTAAAAGTCCAGTCGAATTGAGTAAGCGTGAGAGTGTTACTAGTGCAAGTGGGCGCTCTGAGGAAGATAAATGCATCCACACAGCGCTGAGTAAAATCAGATCAAACTGTTGCGCTAGGCCAACCACTTTTTGCAACTGAGGTAAACCATCCTCAATCCAACGCACGGGTAGATCCCGAGTTAACACCTGCCCCATTTTCGCTAAAACAACCGCAGGTTCGACTGCAATAATTTGTGTCTTTTTGCTCTGTGCTTTTTCGGCTAAATAATACACATCCCGCCCAGAACCAGCTCCCACATCCAATATCGACAATGTATTTTGGGTGAGTAGAGGCAAAAGATGATGCAACCAACTCGAATGCACTTCTTCAAAGGTTTTAGACAAATACTGTGCCGCGAGTATTTCGGCGTGGTCATTATAAAACACTGTGCTCACTGACAACGATCCTTTTGCAACAAGTGATTATTTTTACAGACGCTAACTTATCACAATCGTATTTGATAAAAAATACATGTCATCATTATCATGCTGTTTTGCATAAAATATTTAGCATTATGCAGCTCGCGATCACTGTGCTGATTTCGGCTATTCGCCCCAATATTCTTATCAATGCCTATGCAATCTCAGCATTTTCCCGTCGTTTTTTTCGCAGTGGTTTACACTCTATGAGTGAGTGTAAAGATAAGTGCAATTGATTGAATCTGTTACATGCTTCTCCAGAGCAGTTTCCATTTCAGTGTGGGAGTGAACGGGTTTTAACGTCTTGGCGTAGCGTCTATATAGAGATTAAGACCTAGGGCTCAATTATTTAGGATATCTATTGCCTATGAGTTTTGAAGATTCGTTAGAGCAACTTAAACGACAGTTTTTACATGCACTGCCGGATAAAAAGAAACAAATCATTACCTTGTGGATTTCATTGCGTAAAAATTGGGACGCTCACATGCTGTCTGCCGTGTACCGAGAGGTGCATAACTTAAAAGGGTCGAGCGAGACCTTTGGGTTGTCAGATACCAAACACATAGTCGATAAACTGGAGTTGCTGCTTAAGGGGCTGCTCAATGCGCCAGCCCCCGAACTTCCTACTATCAAAGGCTTAGATACCCTCTTCCACCAGTTGTTACAAAACAATATGCGTGGCCAACCGTCGGCGCCAGTAGTAGAGGCGCAAATGCAGCAAAGCCCCTATAAACCGTCAAAGGCGCGCCATGAGCACCATATTGCCATCATAGAAGACGATGGTAATGTCGGTGCGATGATCACAAAGCAGCTGCGAGAGTTCGGTTTTAGTGTGCAGCATTTTTTGAATTTCACGAGCTTTTTGGTGGTGCAAAATGAAACGCCCTTCGATCTGATTCTATTGGATTTAATTCTGCCCGATTGGACTGAAGAGGCCTTGTTCGAAGCCGCCACTGAGTTTGAGAAGAACAATACCCGAGTGTTTGTTTTATCCTCGCGGGGGGATTTTGACATGCGGCTATTGGCCATTCGTGCCAACGTCAGCGAATATTTTGTTAAACCTGCGGAAACCACTTTATTGGTGCGCAAAATCCATCAATCTCTCAAAATGTCAGAGAAACAGCCGCTTAAGGTGTTACTGGTGGATGATCAACAATCTATGGTGGATTACTTTTCAAGCCTGTTACGCAGCCATGGTTTGATGGTAAAAGGGTTGTCCAGTGCCGAGCAAGTCTTGCCTGCCCTTGAGCAATTTGAGCCTGATTTGTTTATCTTCGATTTGTACATGCCCGAAGTGAACGGGCTTGAGCTGGCAAAGATGATCCGCCAATTGGATAAATACACCTCGAGCCCAATTCTCGTGTTGAGCTCAGACGATACAATGCAGAATAAAGTCAGCATCATACAAGCGGGATCAGATGACTTAATTTCAAAGCAAACCGCGCCGAGTTTATTCGTCGCGCAGGTGATTTCCCGTGCTCAGCGGGGTCATGACATTCGCAGTTCGGCTAGTCGCGACAGCTTAACTGGGCTGTTAAACCATACCCAAATTCTGGTGGCTGCGAGACGCTGTTTTAACGTAGCGAAACGGATTAACTCTCAAGTTTGTATTGCCATGTTCGATTTAGATCACTTCAAAAAGGTCAACGATACTTATGGTCATTCCGGTGGTGATAAGGTGTTGTTGGCATTTGCCCACCTGTTACAACAATCCTTACGTCAAACTGACTTTACCGGCCGCTACGGTGGTGAAGAATTTATGTTAGTGCTGCCAGATATGCAAAAACCACTGGCGATTGCCAAGTTGAATGCGATCCGTGAAAGCTTTAGCCATATCGTATTTGTTGAAGATGGCGTCGAATTTAAGGTGACGCTCAGCGGCGGTTTAGCCTTTTCGGATCAATGTGAGGAATTTCAAGATTGCCTGTTACTGGCAGATAAAAACCTTTACGAAGCTAAGCGTTTAGGTAGAAATCAGCTCGTGGTTTCTCCGACTGACTAACCCTAAACAGAATGAGCCACTGCAGCGCACAAATCAGTTCGGCGTAATGCTCTTCCTGCGAGACTCACGCTCTATTCGTTACTTTTTAATCCCACTCAGCGTGGGCGGTCACAGTGAGCTTAAATGGTTAATGAGCTTGCTCGGCATCTGCGATAACTCCACCACATAATCTACTGCACGGCACTTTATTGCTTCTCGTGGCATGCCAAATACCACACAACTTTGTTCATCTTGGGCAAATGTAGTGACGCCTTTTTGGTGTAGCGCCACCATGCCTTCGGCGCCATCTTTGCCCATACCAGTTAAAATCATCGCGCTCATATTGGGCGCGGCACATTGGGCCAAGGCCGTAAACATCACATCGACCGAAGGTCTGTGGCCACTGACCTTTTCATCTTGGGTTAATTTGACTTTATAACTACCACCCACTTTGATGATCTCAAGGTGATGATCCCCAGGGGCAACATAGGCATAACTAGGTAAGAGTCGTTCCCCATGCTCGGCTTCTTTGACAGTGATCCGTGACTGTCGGTTTAAACGTTCCGCAAAAGTTCGGGTAAACCCCGCGGGCATATGTTGGGTGATCACTATCGGCGGCATAGCCGCGGGTAAATGTTGTAATACATAAAGAATGGCTTCAGTACCGCCAGTAGATGCGCCTATCGCGACTAAATGCTGTGTCAGGGTTGTATTGGCCAATACTGGTCGCTTACTTGAAACAGGGCGTACTGGCTCAACAAATTTCTGCGGCTTGATGATTTTAGCTTTCGCGGCAGATTTGATCTTATCTAAAATCAAATCCTGATAATCATGGATACCTTGGGGCGAGTCTAATTTCGGTTTAGGGATAAAATCCACCGCGCCTAAGGACAAGGCGTTAAATGTCGCATCAGCGCCCTGCTCGGTTAACGATGAAATCATCACTACTGCAGTGGGTCTGGCTTTCATCAAGCGGTCCAAAAATGTTAAACCGTCTACTTTGGGCATTTCAATGTCTAAGGTAATCACATCGGGGCAAAATTGGTTCACCAGATCCTTGGCCTCATAGGCATCGGCAGCGAGCCCAACCAGAGACAGTTCAGAGTCAGCCTCAATCATTTTACCGAGCAAGCTGCGCATCAGCGCAGAATCGTCAACAACTAACACTTTGATCGTCATAACTTAATCACCAAATAGTTCAACGTCGCCGCCCGAAGGTAAATTACGAACCCGTAAACGGTACTCACTTTCCCTGTCAAGAATTGTGCTGTTATGCATGGATTTAATTTTACGGACTTTCACTTTTCCCGAATGGGGGAAAAAATACACTTTGCGCGGATACACATCGAGTAAATCGGCAGCAACGATAGGGATATTTTCCAGATTGAGGTATTCAATCACAAACTCAGCATTACGCTCACCAATGTTGTGCACAGTAAAACTACGTAACATATTACCGCCCCCAAACACCTTAGCTTCGAGTGAATTACGCTGTGCGCCAAGCTTGAGCAAGTCGTTGATTAACAACTCCATGGCATACACGCCGTAACGGGCTGAATCGGCGAGCACCCCAGTACAATTACTATTGTCACTTGGCAATAAAAAGTGATTCATTCCACCAATTTTGAGCTTAGGGTCATACAAGCACACTGAGACGCAGGAGCCTAATACTGTCACTATCATGGTATCTTCACGGGTTGCAAAATACTCGCCGGGTAATATTTTTACCGCATCGCAACCAAAATGATGATCGTGATAGCGATTCGGCTCTGCAATAGCATATTCGATATTAGGTTTTAGCACTCATGAGCCCCTTCACTGGCCGATAGGTTGTTTGACCAACGGCAGTGATGATTTGCGGGAACATATTAAAATTTTCCGAATGTCCCGCAATATAAAGCCCATCCTCACTAAGGGAGTTCATCATGTGTTTTAATATGACTTCCTGTGTTTCTTTATCAAAATAAATCATTACATTACGGCAAAAAATCACATCGATTGGTGTTTTTAGCGGCCAAAAAGAATCGAGTAAATTGATGCGGGTAAACTTGAGCATCTGCTTTAATTCGGGCACAACGCGCACATTACCCAACTGTGAACCCCTTCCACGGTGAAAAAAACGTTTCTTACGGATATCGCTGACAGTATCAATACGATCTAAGGGATAAATGCCCATTTCAGCCTTTTTAAGCACGCCGCTGTCGATATCGGAAGCAATGATCTCGATAGGCGTTTTAAAACTGTTGAAATGTTCAGCGACGACAATCGCAATCGAGTAAGGTTCTTCCCCTGTGCTACTGGCAGCACACCAGATCCTGCGGGTATCTGGGTTATCGATTAAATACTGTTTTAACACCTCAAAGTGATGTGGCTCCCGAAAAAATGCTGTTTGATTAGTGGTTAACGCATTGATAAATTCTTGGTGTTCGTTTTCATGGCTTAACAGATACTCAAAATAAGCCGAAAATCCGGCTAATTTCAATGTTCTGATCCGCCGCACTAAACGGCTATACACCATAGCATCCTTGCTATCGGCGAGTTTGATCCCTGCTAAGCGGTACAGCGTCGTCCTCGCGGTATTAAAGTGCACCGAGGTATAGGCAAACTCTCGTTCCAATGGTTTGTTTTCACTCAATTAAAATTCTTCCCATTCATCTTGATCTTGCTTAATGGGCTTCATCGCATTGGTTTTAGGTTTCTCTGTCACTCTGGCTCTTACCATAGGTTGAAGCTGCTGTTTGATGGGTTTCATCGCCTTCGCTTTGGGCGCCGCTAATCTCGCGTTGCTGCGTCTTGGGGCTTCATCTTCGTCGTCCACGCGAAAACTGGCAACACTGTCTGAGAGTTGCTGCGCTTGGGATTGCATGCTTTCCGCTGCAGCGGCCGCTTCTTCAACCAATGCCGCATTTTGTTGCGTCATTTCATCCATTTGCACTACGGCTTTGCTGATCTCATCGATACCGATGGCCTGCTCATTAGAGGCTGAGGCAATTTCCGCCATGATGTCGTTCACCCGTTTAATGGCGATGACAATTTCCTTCATGGTATCGCCGGACTTACCGACAAGGCTGTTGCCACTCTCGATTTTAGACACGGAATCCGATATCAATGCCTTGATATCTTTAGCGGCATTGGCCGAGCGTTGGGCTAAGCTGCGCACTTCTGATGCGACTACAGCAAAGCCGCGGCCTTGTTCGCCCGCCCGCGCCGCTTCAACCGCAGCATTGAGCGCTAAGATATTGGTTTGGAAAGCAATGCCATCGATAACACCAATAATGTCGGCAATCTTACGCGCCGATTCATTAATCGATGCCATGGTCTGGACGACTTGCTGGATAAGCTCACCGCCATCCACTGCGACTTCAGCCGCTTTAGAGGCTAAGGCATTGGCTTGACTGGCGTTATCCGCATTGAGTTTCACTGTACCTGTGAGTTCCTCCATGCTGGCCGAGGTTTGCTCTAGGCTCGAAGCTTGCTCTTCGGTGCGGCTGGATAAATCTGCGTTACCTTGGGCTATTTCTGCCGAAGCGGTATTGATGGTATCCGCAGCTCGTTGAATATCTTGGATCATGAAGGATAACTTTTCAGCAGTTTGATTTGAGTAATTTTTCAAATCATCAAAGGTGCCTTCATAATCGTTATAAATGCGAGTGGTCAAATCGCCATCCGCTAGCGCCATCAGCACACGCGCCACATCTTGCAATCCACGTTCCGAGGTTTCAATTAACGAGTTTAAATTGTTCGCCAGCATTAAAAAGAAACCTTGCTTGCCATCTGTTTCCGCCCTTTGGGAGAAATCACCTGCCGCTGCGGCTGTGACTATGCGGGAAATTTCCTGCTCAGTTTGGACTTCAATGGTGCGGTCGAGCCATTCAACCACAGTCCCTAAGCGCTCACCTTCTTTAGACACTATGGGGCTAGCGGTTAAACGAAAGTGGCAACTGGCCACCTTAATAAGCGATTCATATTTACGGTCTAATTTATCGAGTAAACTTGCTTGGTGGGCAGGATTGCGGTGGAAGATATCCATAGAGCTGCCGAGGATTTTATCCACGGAAAAATGCGGTAAGGCTTGTCTGATCTCACTTTCAGAATGGCGCAACATAGTTTCGACCGAGCGATTCATATAAATGATCGTACGGTTAGCATCGGCTATCATGACGTTGGTACTGGTATTATTGAGCGCTTCGAGGATGCGCTGGGTTGCTCGCTCGGCTTCGATACTTTCGGTGCGGTCTATCCACTCAACACCTGTGCCTAAATGCTTATTTTCAGCGGTGATAATCGGCGTCAGAATCAACCTAAAGGTACGTTTGCCTATGGTGATTTGCGCGGTATGGGATTGGGTTAGACGTTCTAATAAATTGCGCTGATGTGCAGGATTTTTATGGAAAATGTCGATATTACTGCCGATCAGTTTGGCAACCGAGAACTGAGGTAACTCTTTACGAATATCGTCCTCTGCCTCTTGCAGTAAACGGACGACGGCTTTATTCGCATAAATAATATTGCGCTGACTGTCAGCGATCATAAAGCTGTTGCCACTGTTATCAAGTAGCTGAAAATAGCGCTGACGCTCTTCATCCCTTTGCTCACGCGCCTCATCATTGCCAAAAAAATTGAAAATACTCATTATTGTTACTCCTGATCAGTCAGACTATTTGCATCAATTAGACCCAGCTCATCACTGCTGATCAGAGCCTGAATATTTACTAAAATGATCATCTTATCCTCGACCGTGGCTAAGCCTTTGAGGTAGCGGCTATCGAACGCCACCCCAAATTCTGGGGCGGGTAAGATTTCCTCCGCCGACAGCTTAATCACATCGGAGACGGCATCGACCACTATGCCGACTATACGTTCAAACACGTTGAGCATAATAACGATAGTGAACTCGTTATAAGTGGCGGTTCCAACAGCAAATTTCATCCGCAAATCCACTATGGGCACTATGTCACCGCGCAAATTAATCACGCCTTTTATAAAACTGGGGGCGTTGGCGATTTTAGTGACCGACTCATAACCGCGAATTTCTTTGACGGACATAATGTCAAGGGCGTAGTGCTCTTCGCCTAACATAAAGCTTAAAAACTCCACCTCATCATGGGCGTTGTATTCCACTTTGGCGGTCATAGTTGATCGACTCTCCATGGCTATTTCCTTAATTTTTAATGTGCAGAGCGAGCGATTCGACATCGAGGATCAACGCGACGCTACCATCGCCCATGATGGTGGCGCCGGAAACTCCGGGGATCCTGCGATAATGTTTTTCAAGACTTTTAATCACCACTTGCTGCTGGCCAACTAAGGCATCAACGCACAGGCCAAAGCGCTTGTGGTTGCTTTCGAGCAATACGACTATGCCCTCTTCTGGGCAGCGGGCATTGGGCTCAATTTCCATCAGCTGATAAAGATTGAGCAGAGGTAAGTACTCTTCACGTACTTTTAAGAGTCTTTCTTTGGCGAGAAATTTAAGTTGTTCCGTTTGCGGCTGAATAGATTCTATGATGTGCACTAAGGGCAAAATGTAGATCTGATTTCCCACAGAAACCGTCATACCATCGACAATGGCGAGCGTGAGTGGCAACTGGATTTCAAAGGTTGAGCCTTGGCCCTCAGTGGACTCAATATCAATGCGTCCACCTAAGGCTTCAATATTACGGCGCACCACATCCATACCGACACCACGGCCAGACACATCTGTGACTTCCTCCGCAGTTGAAAATCCTGCGGCAAAAATCAATTGCCAAACTTGCTTGTCGCTACTGTTATCAGCCACTTGCAAACCGTTTTCCCGCGCCTTTTGAATAATGCGTTCACGATTTAAGCCTGCGCCGTTATCGTGCACAGCGATAACGATATTGCCGCCCCTTTGACTGGCTTTAAGGGATAACACACCTACTTCGGATTTACCCGCTGCGAGCCGTTTTTCAGGTTTTTCGATACCGTGATCTAAACTATTGCGCACTAAGTGGGTCAGCGGATCGACGAGCTTTTCAATCATTCCCTTGTCAATTTCTGTGTTGCCACCTTCAATCACGAGATTGACGTTTTTACCCAGTTGCTCAGAAAGATCCCTCACCAAACGATTGAAACGGTTAAACACAAAAGATACCGGCAGCATACGTACCGACATCACAGCTTCTTGCATCTCACGGGTATTACGTTCCAATTCATTGAGTGCGGTCTTGAGTCGCTCACCTAAATCGCCCGTCATCTCGTTACCAATGAGGGTCAACATAGACTGAGTGATCACCAGCTCGCCCGCGAGATTAACCAGGGTATCTATTTTGGAGGTTTCGACCCTTAAGGTGGCATCTTGGGCTGGCGTGGCTGATTTTTTAGTCGCGGTTTTCACCTCTGTGGTATTGGGCTTTGGGGCAACGGATGAGTTTGATGTTGCATTTGAACTCAGTATTGCAGGCGAGCTTGCTTTCACAGAAGGACTCGTGGGCACGGTTGAATCAGGTACGGTGGGCTCAGTCGCTTTGGCTTTAAATAGGGTGTTTTTGGATTGGCTACTTCCAGTTTCCTGGGCTTGATGTGCTCGAGTGGTCGCTGGCTTATAAACCTTCTGCACTAGCGGTTTTGAACTTAATAACTCGATTTCATTGGCGAAGGATTCTGGCGTTAATGCTTCAAAAAAACCAAAGCCTAACTCATCATCGTCAATTGTCACATCACACAGCTCAGCAGTACGCTCTTTATTATTTGCCACACTGTCAGCGCTGATGTCTTCCGCTTGATAAGCCTCATCAAAAAATCCAAAGTCTTCACCTTCGATGGCAATATCACGTGCTATTTCATCTTCAAAAAATCCAAAACCCAGATCTTCTGCCTCCACTGGTTCGGTGGGTGTTGCATTTATGATGGGAGTGCTAGCGGCGTCTGTACCATTACGTATCGCAACTGATGAACTAAAAGGCTCACCATTTAACGCCGCAACCAACTGACTTTTACTGTATTCGACCTCCTGCCAATCAATCTGCTCTTCTTCGCGGTACAAGCTCAAGATATGGGATAACGTGTCCACAGTACTCAGCAGTAAATCGATAATAGATGACGTTAATTGGAAGTTACCCTTACGCGTTTTATCCAGCAGGTTTTCCATCACATGGGTGACACTGGTTAATGCGGTAAAACCAAAAATACCACTGCCGCCTTTTATAGAATGTGCAGCACGGAAAATGGTGTTCAGTTCTTCAGGATCGGGAGAAGCAAGGTCCAATGCCAATAGCAATTGTTCCATATTTTCAAGATGTTCATGACTTTCTTCAAAAAAGACCTGATGGAACTCGGCCATATTGATGGACATAGCGCACCCCGTTGCAGTTAACCCAGCACTTTAGCCGTAATAGCCAACAACTTTTGAGGATCAAAGGGTTTTACCATCCATCCCGTCGCACCCGCGGCTTTCCCTTGGGCTTTCATATCATCGCCCGCTTCCGTGGTGAGCATAATGATCGGCGTACGCATAAATGCCGACATAGCACGTAAGGATTTAATTAAGGTCAGCCCATCCATTCGAGGCATGTTTTGGTCTGTCAGAATGAAGTCAAATCTTTGCCCATTACAGATATCAAGGGCTTCTCGACCATCTTTGGCCAGTACCACTTGATAATTAGCCGATTTAAGGGTCGCTTCGACCATTTGTCGAATCGCTGCGGAATCATCAACAATTAATATTCTTTTACTCATGCGCTATTCCATTATGACTTTAGTTATATTCCCTGGCGGTACTAATTCGTAGGTCTTAGATAATGTTTTCACCAGTAAGAGACCGCGCCCAGACAACTGAGGAATGTCCGCCATCAAATTTTCATCACCCTCAAAGCCTTTGCCACTGTCAGCCACGCTAATATGTAATTCATCCTGCGATGAACGCCAGATGATGCTCACTTTTACCCAATCATTTTCCGTGAGCCTATCTGCAAAACTGTCCCTAATACTATGGTACAGTTCGAAGCCTTCTGGATCATTTTTTAGTCGAGAATCTAATTTTAGTACACCATGATCAATAGCGTTGCTAAATAACTCTGCGACAACAGTAAAAACCCGTTGACAGAAATTGGTCGCAAATCCCAATATACTGAGGAACTGATTCAATGAACTTAAATAATCAGCGCTGAGTAACATAGGCCCTGCAATACTGACATCCCAGCAGAACTCTCCATCCATAATGGCTTTAATACGACTAACATCACGATCTTGATGCCAAGTGTTTAATCGTTCAAAATCTAAGGTACAAATAGTGATGTCATCGGCAATATTTTCAGCAGAACAGTACTCATGCATATTGTTCTCTAAATATTTGACTAGACCACCTGACAAATGAATAAATAGATCTTTTAATTTATCAATGCCAAATGGATTGCCGTCATGGGTATATTGCTCTATTAAACCATCACTAAAAAGGCAAGCATGCCCATGGGATGGTAAATCAACCGTAACAATATCCGCTATAAAAGTATGCGGAGGTAAAATACCAAGGGCCATATTTGTCGATTTAAATTTATCGATGGATTGATTACTGACTGAACGAGAATGGTCAGTTTCTTTAATATTGTGGTTTGTTAAACAGTCAATTCCACCCGTTTGAATATACACGGGGGGCATACCACCATTCCAAATGTGTAATTTATTACGATTAAAATCGGCTTCTAAAATAATACAGGCAACAAATCTGTCTTCAGGGTTTTCTCGGTGGAGCTTAGCATTCAGTTCATAAATAAACGTAACTAAAGAAAATCCCTTTGAAACCATGGCCCTAAATGTACTGGCAACACGCATGATGGGCATGGCTGCACTCAGGCCATGACCCGTTGAATCGGCGAGAATTAAGAAGAAATTGCCATTAGGCGCTATGCCATTGAGGATAATATCACCGCTAAAATTGGCACTGGCTTGGCAGTAAGTATGTACAAAATCAAAGTCAGTATTATCAATATTGACTAAGTGCTCAAATAAATGCCGGGCCATGTGTTCTTCTCGGGCCTTTTCATAAAGCATTTTTTCGAGTTCAATTCTTTGATGTTCTACTTTATGCTGAAGTTGCACTCGGGTAAGTAAACATTCAACCTTGTACCAAAATATTTCAACATTTATCGGTTTAACAACAAAATCCAAAACCCCCATTCTAAAACAGGCTAATACGGATTGATTTTCTTTTGTCTCGCTCATGACTATAACAGGTGTTTCTTTTTTGTCCTTATTCAACTTATCCAGTAACGCCAGTGCGGTACCATCCTTTAACCAATAGTTAATCAGAATTAAATCAACCGTATTTTGCGTTATTTCAAATAAACCTTCTTCTAGATCACTACAGACAATGACGTTGTAACCTTTGCTATGAATAAAGTCACTGATCCTTTGACTCGCAATAGCGTCATCATCGATAACTAAAATAAAATGTTCCGGCTGAGTAAGCGATACCATAATGAGTGTTACTCTATGATGTATATTTTCTGCATATTGGCAATACTAAGGATTTCATTCGCCTGACCATGTGCAGCTTTTACAGACGTAGAAATATGTAACTCCTGCGCCTTACGATGCAGCAATACCATCATGCCTAAAGCAGAACTATCAAGGTAAAGCACTCGACCAAAATCTAAAATAATATGGTTAACCTCTGGAAGCGTTAAAATATCTTGATAATCACTGGTGAATTTCTTGTGGTAATAAAAGTCAAAGCGCTCTGGCAATGAAATAACTTTAATATTTGACATTTTGTTATCCCTAATTAAAAGAGTTCAATTTCACCACAGGTAATTTGATCCCTTGAAACGGGATTATGAGTATCCTGACGTCTGCGACTCATTTGTATTGTGATGTCATCACCCTTAATGCCAAACTCCTGTTGTGACATAGTGGTGACGCGATTGAGCGATTCTTTTAAATGGTTTAGGGACTGATTTGTGTAAATCAGGCTTTGGGAAGTAATATCACTGAACTGCAATCCCCGAATAGTATCCGAGATGGCTTGTTCTAGTTCATGTGCCGATGAATCGATACGTTCAATCACTTGAGAATCCTTCTCTGCTTTAACGATAATCTGCCTTAGTGCAGTATCTATATCCTTTTTGGCATCAATAATATAAGTCATATCTTGAGCGGCGACTTTACTCACGTGTACGGTTAATTGCTCAATCTGAATTTGAATTGATTTAAGCTGTTTTTGTATGCTTTCACTAAAACCTGCGCTACGAGTGGATAAAGCGCGCACTTCATCTGCCACAACGGCAAAGCCTCTACCCGCATCACCCGCCCGCGCCGCTTCAATTGCCGCATTTAAAGCGAGCAAATTAGTCTGGGACGAGATTTGATCTATGTCTTGCAAGGCTTTCATTGCTTGAGGCATAGACTCGTAGATGAGATTCACTTTTTCCAACAACTCCATAGTTGATGCCGACATTTCTATGGTGGATTGAATAAAGCGCTCTAACGTCATTGAGGTATTGTTGGCAAATTGTTTCATTTGGTCTGAATGGAATAACTCAGCATCGTCAGTGCTTTGAACAAGAGCGGAAATGAACCCTGTTTGCTCGGTCATTAATCGCCCTAAGCCATCAAACGATTCTCCCAGCAGATTGACCGCATCGCCCTGCACCGCAAGTACGCTGTCAATGTTAGATTCACAACTGTTGAGTGTGGTGATCGTTTCTTGATATAGACTGACGTGAGCTTGCCAATCGGCGGCAAGTTGGTTGTTTGAGGACTTATCATCATGCTGTTGAACTGATTGTATTTGCTTGTGCTGAAAAGATTGCCACAGCAACATAATCAACACGGAAATAATCGGCCCCATAGCCCAGAATGTCATTAAGCTAAGCAGATATCCAATGCCTGCCGCACTCACTGCAACGACCCCATCCTTGAATGTCATATCTATTTCACAATAATTGTACAGTGATTAAAAAGTAGTTTGGTACTGAGCAATTTTCAAACATGAAAGTGAAATTTTTCACATTGTTACGTGTGGCAATGCGGAAAATGCAGTTATCCCGTTAGAAATCCTCAGTATTGGGCGCAAATCTTCAGTAAATCGCTGTAAATTCATGATTTGCTAATAAACTTACCTTTATAGAACCCTAAACTTAACTGTGCAGTCCTCATACCCTAGGTTACACTGGAAGCGTCATTGATTGGGATGGAATCGCTTATGAGTCAACGTACATTACACTCCTTATTTAAACCGACTTCCGTTGCCATTATCGGCGCTTCGAATACTGAGAAACGCGCGGGTAATGTGCTGATGAAAAACCTGCTCTCCAGCGGTTTTTCGGGGCCTATCATGCCAGTCACCCCTAAATATCGGGCTGTGATGGGCGTGCTCGCCTATCCCAATATTGAAGCGTTACCCATCAAACCCGATTTAGCCGTTATCTGTACCCGCGCTTGCCGTGTGCCCGCCATCGTTGAAACCCTGGCGCAATTTGGCTGTAAAGTGGCGATAATTATGGCGTCGGGCATGGCGCAGGAATTTAACGAAGATGGCGTGAGTCTGCTCGACCTAACCATGCAAAATGCCAAGCGTTACGGGATGCGTATTCTGGGGCCAAATAGCTTAGGTATGCTATTACCCCCATTGGGATTAAACGCCAGCTTAGCCCACGCCAGCGCCCTACCGGGTAAAATTGCCTTCGTGTCTCAATCCGCCGCCATTTGTACAACGGTACTCGATTGGGCGAATAACAAAGGTATTGGCTTTTCGTCCTTTATCTCTCTGGGCGATGCCACCGACATTAACTTTGACGAATTGCTCGATTACCTTGGTCGCGACAGTCGCACCAGTGCCATCATGCTTTATATCGATTCTGTGAATGAGAAACGCCATTTTCTCTCCGCTGCCCGAGCCGCCTCACGCAATAAACCGATTCTGGTGATTAAATCTGGTCGCAGCGCCGAAGGGGCCCGCGCTGCAAAATTACATACGGGCGGCGTTGGCGGTAACGATGCCGTGTATGAAGCCGCATTTCGCCGTGCGGGTATGCTACGGGTTAACGACTTAATTGAACTGTTTGCCGCGGTTGAAAGCCTTGCGCATTCCAATCCGCTGCAAGGGGAACGCTTAGGGATTATCAGTAACGGTGGCGGCCCCGCAGTATTAGCGGTGGATGAACTCATTATGCGCGGCGGTAAATTGGCAGAATTGTCAGATGACACCATAGCCAAATTAGAGGCCGTGTTACCTAATACTTGGTCAAGGCAAAATCCCATCGATATCATTGGTGATGCGAACGCGTCACGATATGCTAAAGCCTTGACTATCTTGATGGATTCCAATGAGCTGGATGCCATTTTGGTACTGCACTCGCCTTCGGCGCTCGGTGAAAGCGTTGAAATCGCCGATGCCTTGATTAGCGTGATCCACGCGCATCCGAAAAAGAATCGCCTTAATATTTTAACCAACTGGAGCGGCGAAGACTCAGCCTATCAGGCGCGAAAACGCTTCACTAAGGGCGGCATATCCACCTATCGTACGCCCGAAGGCGCCGTGGGTGCTTTTATGCACATGGTTGAATACCGCCGCAACCAAAAACTACTGCAAGAAGTACCGCAATCGATCCCCGACAATATTCCTACCGATAGCCACACGGCGCGCACATTACTGCAAGCGGCTCAAGCGAAAGGTAAATCGGTACTCGAAACCCACGAGGCGAGTCCTATTTTGCGCGCCTATGGACTGAACACGATAGACACTTGGTTTGTGAAAGATGCCGATGAAGCGGTCGCCATCGCTAATGAAGCGGGCTATCCCTTAGCGTTAAAAGTGCAGTCTCCGAATATCTTGCATAAGTCCGATGTGCACGGAGTGATGCTCAATCTAACCTCGGCCGAAGATATCCGCCACGCCGCGAGTGCCATTACCCAAAGGGTGCATCAAGCCAATCCCGAAGCCATTATCGAAGGCATGATAGTGCAAAAGATGGCGTTGACCGCTGGCGCACAGGAAATCCGTGTTGCTGTGATCAGCGATCCTGTCTTTGGTCCAGCAATTTGTTTGGGTGAAGGCGGTTCAGAGTGGGATCCCACCAATGACGCCGCCGTTGCCTTGCCGCCACTGAATATGGCACTGGCGCGGTATATGGTGATCCAAGCGTTAAAAACCCATAAGTTGAAAGACAGGCATTTACCGCTCGGTTTAGACATGAATGCCCTGTGCGTGATGTTAACGCAAATATCCCATATTATTATCGATTGCCCTGAAATCGCCTCGTTAGATTTAAACCCAGTACTGGCCGCGGGTGAAAACATCACTCTGCTCGATGTGAATATCCGTTTGCATGATGCCAATGCCGACAGTTCATCGCGGATGGCCATCATGCCCTATCCGAAGGAATTAGAAGAATTCGCCGAGCTAAAAAATGGCCTTAAGGTAATGCTAAGGCCGATTTTGCCCGAAGATGAACCTAAACATTTGGCCTTCGATAATTCGCTATCCGATGAAGACAGATACAAACGCTATTTTGGGGTGCGCTCGAAAATGACCCATGAAGAAATGGCGGTATTAACTCAAATCGATTACGCCCGTGAGATGGCCTTTATCGCCACAGCTAAGGGACCCGATGGCGATGACATCACCTTAGGTGCCGTGCGTGCATCTATTGACCCTGATAATACCGAGGCCGAGTTTGCCATGGCGGTGCGTGGCGATCATCAAGGTATAGGGTTAGGTAAGTTGTTACTCGAAAAACTAATCAAATATTATCAGGCCAACGACACGCCCGTGCTCACTGGCTTTACCATGTTTGAGAATCGCAATATGGCCAGTCTTGCCAAGAGTCTCGGTTTTAAAGTGACCTTCGATATGGAGGAGCATTTGATCAAAATGCACATGGATTTAAAACCGCCCAGTGATCAATAGCACCTACCCAGACGAACAAAAACGCCGCAAATCATTGCGGCGTTTTTTTATCCTAAGTAAATGATTATTTAGCGAAATAACGACCTAGCTAATACTTAACGCCTTGAAACATCGACACTCGCCCCCACATTCTCAGCCTCTAACACAGTTACGACCTTCGGACTTAGCTTGGTACAGTGCTTTATCGGCGCGACTAAACAGCGTTTCAGCATCATCCCCCTGTTGCAATGAGGCCATCCCAATCGAGACAGTAATCGCGCCAAGGGAAAGTTTTTTGTCTTTCCCTACCGTTAAGCGCCGCTCAGAAATACGTTCACGCAGATTTTCAGCCACTTGCAATGCGTCGTGAAAATGGGTGTTAGGTAGCACCACCACAAATTCTTCGCCGCCATAACGCGCAACAAAGTCATCCCCACGCACACATTGCTTTAAGGCTAATGCGACATAGGCCAATACTTTATCACCCGTTAAATGACCATAGGTGTCGTTAAAGGCTTTAAAATTATCGATATCAATCAGTAAGAGACTACAGCGGGTCTGGTGATCTTGTGAACGGTAGATTTGATCCTGAATACTCAATTCATAGGCGCGGCGATTATGCAGAGACGTTAATTGGTCTGTCATAGCCGCGAGGCTAAGATTTTCCATTTCCGACTTAAGATTTTGTACTTCTTGACCCATGGTACACAGACTTTGCTCCATCTCACGGTTGTTGATAAGTAGCATCTGCATCTCATCGACCACACCATCAACCAGCTCGTTCAAGGTATTGATATCGGGATTAGTCTGTAATCGCAAACCAAACTCGGCTAATGAGCCAGAAAATGCCGCGGTTCCTTGACTCAACTGGCTGATTTTATTCAACAGGCTATTGATCAAGATTTGTGTTTCAATCTGAACATTTTCAATCACTTCTGGTGACTGTTCTTGGATAAAGGTTTTATAAAGACTGGTATTAACTTCCTTGGTAAAAGAGACCGAATTCGCCAAAAAACCATCAATCGCGCGATTTAAATCGAGATTTGTACCTGCAAAATATTCATACCAAACAGTGTAATTTTCAGGAGTAACAGGAATATCGAGGGCAGACATTTGCGGCACGGCCAAACGCAAAATTTGCGCGGCAGAATCAAGTTCTTTATTTTCTGCAGTAGAAGACATAAATCGCGAACCATAGATTTGTTATGTTTTTGTATATATTAAGTTAACTCAACTGATTCAATTTGGATATGGGAGAAATCAATTATTATGACAGGGAGCAAAAGAAAAGAGGATGTTGCCATCCTCTTCCTCATCATGGTCTTGAACCAACTAGAACGAGCAAAACCTCGCGACAATTAAGTCCACAATTAACCGCGGCAGCGAGCAAAGATATCTAATTCAGGCTGATATACCGCAGTTTTGATATTCATTAGTCCCAATAGACTATCGAATAAATTGTCATGGGAGAAACCACCTTTAGCCGCATGCTCAGCCAAACAATCCATATCCAATTGATTATCTTGGCTAAAATCTTTTGACACCCAAGCAAGCATAGGAATGCTCGTCTGCTCAATCGGTGCGATACTGTAAGGTGCGCCATGTAAATACATGCCTTTTTCGCCTAAAGACTCGCCATGATCGCTCAGATACAACATGGCTGGATCAAATTTATCTTGTTGGTTTTCTAACTTTTTAACCACTTCGCTAATAATATAGTCAGTGTACAAAATACTATTGTCATAGGTGTTCATCAGCTCATCTTCACTGCAGTTTTGTATATCACTGCGCTGACAATCCGGTGTGAACTTACGGTGTTCTGCCGGATAACGTAAGAAATAAGTCGGGCCATGACTACCAATAACATGCAATACAATCACAGTATCTTTGCGTTCTGCGTTGGCTAAGGCTTCATCTAATTTGTTCAGTAACACTTGATCAAAACAATATTGGCCAGTGCACAACTTAGGATCACTGTTCAAATCAATGGTTATGTTTTCAACTTGGTCACACACCCCTTTACAGCCAGAATCATTGTCAAACCACTGCACTTTAATACCACCATGATCCAACACATCAACGGCGGTGTCTTGAGCATAGGCACGGCGTGAATCGTAATCTTCCCGTCCCATGCGAGAAAACATGCAAGGCAAAGATACCGCGGTTGCCGTGCCACATGAATGGGTATCTTTAAAGACTATTAATCCTTGGTCTTGGGTATGGGCGTTGGTTGGCTTGTCGTAGCCATAATACTGATAACTCATTGAACGCGCGGTTTCCCCCACGACGAGGACTAATAAATTCGGTTTACCATTTGAGTTGGCACTGACATTTTTTGCATCAAGGCCAAGTTGCTGATATTCCATTGGCGTTTGCAAGTACTGCACATTGATGTACTTAGACACAGCACCAATAAAATATGTCGGCACGATGTAACGTTTTAGCTCGTCGTTGTTACGGCCAAAGGCCGCGTAATCTTGAAAATAGAAGAAAGCAATAATGCCCAGTCCTGCCAACATCGCTAGCATAAAAAGCACTTTATGCAGTAGTTCTTTTAGGAAAGGTTTGTACTGAATATCCGCTTTATAGATAAGGTACGCGGGTAAAATTCCCGTCAGTAACATATTCATTATCGAAGCAAAATTCACATACATGAACGCTTCGGCATGATTGGTTTGAAAAGTGTTTTCTATCATGCCGTAATCGAAAACGACATTGTATTGGTAGGCAGCGAAGAACACACTCGATGATAACAAGGTGAGTAAGATGAAAAACGGTTTAACGAGATACTTCACCGTAAATAAGGAAAATATAAAACTGAGTGCAAAGGTTAAAAACAACGGCACAGTAGCGATGAAGATAGGATCGACATCAGGTTGTTTTTCAATGCCTTTCTTAATGATGCCAAACAATGGGATATTGAAAATACAGACGTAAAATAACGCTGTGATAAAAGTGAATCGATTCACCGATAGAGTCTTAAATCTTGCTAACACTGATAGCTCTCACTCAAATTAGTTGTTTGTCGAGAATAACTTAGTATTCTTAAGGTAGTCTTAGCCTTTGACAGTGAAATTTTTTCGCAATAGTAGCAAGCTCTCGGCAATGGCTCAAATTATCTGTGGGTATTGTTAACATTAAATAATAAACTTAAAAAAACGGCCGAACCTCAATAAGTTCGACCGTTTTCTGCTCCCCAACCTATTAGGGTCTTGCTCGGTTTTACCAGTGAAGAGTTAACAATTCATGCTAACCCAGCGGTAATTATCTTAATTGCTGTAATAAGTAGGCAAACGCCATTGAATTAAGTTCCGCGGCTTGATTATTATCTGCAGCGCCGGCGTGGCCACCTTCAATATTTTCGTAGTACAAAACATCAATTCCCATGTCTTTCATCTTAGCAACCATCTTACGGGCGTGACCTGGGTGAACCCTGTCATCACGGGTCGATGTGGTGAAAAAGACCTTTGGATAATGCACGTCTTTATGCAGATTATGGTACGGAGAGTACGTTTTAATGTAAGCCCATTCCTCAGGAATATCCGGATTACCGTATTCGCCCATCCAGCTGGCACCGGCGAGTAACTTATTGAATCTAAACATGTCAAGCAGAGGTACTTGGCACACGACAGCGTTGTACAGATCCGGTCTGCGGGTAAATGCCGCCCCCATTAACAGGCCGCCGTTACTGCCACCTTGGATGCCTAAATGTTTACTTGACGTGATTTTACGGGCAATCAAATCTTCCGCTATCGCCTCGAAATCCTCATAGGCTTTATGTCGATTTTGCTTTAACGCCGCTTGATGCCAAGCTGGGCCATATTCGCCACCGCCACGAATGTTAGATAACACATATACGCCGCCCTGCTCTAACCAGTTCTTACCAATGGTGGCCGAATAGGATGGACGCAGTGAGACTTCAAACCCACCATAGCCATAAAGTAGCGTAGGATTAGTGCCATCTAACTTAAGATCCTTAGCCATCACCACAAAGTACGGTACTTTAGTGCCATCTTTAGACGTCGCAAAGTATTGCTCAGTTTTAAACTTATCCGCAGCAAACTGTTGCGGCATACCTTTAATTTTCTTCGGATTTAAGGTTTTTGCATTAACCGTATAGAGGCTTGAAGGCTCAAGAAAACTGGTGTAATTCACGAAAAAATCATCACTGTCTTGCTCAACGTCCATTACCGTCAGGGCGCCATTCGCTTCGAATGGGACTTGGGTGCTTTGCCAAGCGCCCTTTTCGTCTTGCTCATACCGTACTAATTTGCTTTTCACGTTATCGAGCCAATTAACGAAAATCGCACTCTGACTAAAACTAAGCTGCGCTATCGATGCGGTCTGAGTCGGGCTCACAAATAAACTGAATTTGGCTTTTTGGGCGATAAGATCCGCCACATCGGCATACACGACCGCGCCTTGCTTAAAGTTACCGTCTTTATTTGTTAAATCGCTCTTTAACTCAATAAATAACTTACCTTTAAAATAACCTTTAATCTCAGCATCTTGAGGTAATGGCAACCCTATAAGTTTGCCATCTTGATAGACATATTGGCTGGCGGTATAAAAAGTATGTGCCTCGGTGACTAAACTCAGCGGCGTTTTATTATCGAATAAAACCCAGCCTGATACAGCGACAGAGGTTTTGTCACCAGTGAAAATCGGTTTTGCTTGCTCGAGTGCTGTACCACGTTGCCAGAGTTTCACCTCCCGTGGATAACCTGAGTCAGTCATGCTTTGACCATCACCAAAATCAGTACCGACAAAGGCGTGGTCTTTATCTATCCAGCTCAGACTTGATTTGGCTTCTTTCAAAAAGAATGGCTTATCTTTGGTGGCAACAAAGGATTTAGTATTTAAATTAAATTCTCGCACTTCCACCGCATCGGCACCGCCGCGGGAAAGTGAGACAAAACAGCGCTCATTTTCGGGATACTGACAGCTAATATCCTTAAATACCCAATTGACGGATTCAGCTTTACCTAGGGCATCGATATCAAGCACGGTTTCCCATTTGGGATCGGGTTTAGCATATTCTTCCATGGTAGTGCGGCGGTAAATACCGCGCACATGGGTATCATCCTTCCAAAAGTTGTATAACTTGTCGCCAATGTGGGTCGCGTAGGGAATGCGTTCTTTATCGTTCAAGATGGCGAGACTGTTCGCCACTAAGGTATCAAAACCTTTAAACGCTTTAATTTCAGCGGCAGATGCAGCATTTTGGGTTTTCACCCATTCCATCGGCTTTGCGCCTTCAACATCTTCTAACCAAATATATTTATCTTCTTCTGCGTGAAGTTGACCGCTCATACCGAGCACTCCTGCAATGCACCAAGGCAGTAATTTATTATTCATTCTATTCCTTTTAAACAAAGTCCATCTTGAGATCTGCCCTTACATTACCTTAATTAATATCCAGTTCAACTATTAATCCAACAAGAATGTAACAAAAGGTAAGGTACTGTAATAGTGATGATTAATCTAGAATGAATCGCGTTTTTAAAGATGTCATGCTATAAAAAAGCGTCCACGAGGGACGCTTTTTAGTGGATGAAATAGGGTAAATTAAAACTCGTTATTCATACGAGACAACAAATTGAGCAGTACGATTCGTTCCTCACTGCTCATTTTAGCGGTGAGATCTGTAGTGAGTTGTAGATGTAATGCATCATGTTCGAGGAACAAAGTTTGGCCCTTTTCGGTTAACTCCACCAGAATCGAACGACGATCGCTTTCATGGGGACGACGTACAACCCACTCAGCTTCTACCATTTTGTCGATTTGAACCGTTAGTGTGCCTGTTGTGACACCAATTTTATCTGCCAGTTCTTTCATTCTCATAGCGCCGTGCACGCCGAGTAACTCAATGGTGTGCACCTGCGATAGGCTAAAACCTTTGTCACGCACAATGGCGTGTTCCCAAGACGACAGCTTTTCGTAAAATTCAATAATCACATGATTTAATGCATGATCTGTTGAATGTGCGGCCGTTGAATGAGCAGTAGGCAAATGCGGCTCACTTGAATTCAGGTTTGATGAATGATGATGTTTAACAGTCATTTAGGCTTCCTTAGCCATACACTCGCGCTGACGGCAAGTATGGAGTTCAATAGTGATATGGGCCAATTCAGGAAATTGTGATAGTAACTGATTAAAATAACTGACATCTTTCGGTGAATGGGACACGATAGACACCATAATAGCATGGTGATCGGCACTCACTCGCCAAAGATGTAAATCGGCCACTTGATGATCCGGTACGGCCTCAAGAGTTTCCATAACTTTACGCTGTAATGACGCTTTAACACCACCGTCCAGTAAGATAGGACTCGTTTGCTGAATGAGGCCCCATGACCAACGGCTAATAATCACAGCACCCACGATACCCATAACCGGATCGAGCCAAGTCAGTCCCATGTATTTACCAAACAACAAGGCCGCAATGGCGAGCACTGACGTTAACGCATCGGCTAATACGTGAAAATAAGCGGCGCGTAGATTGTGATCATGACCACCGTGTGCCTTCTGACTCTCATGCTCATGCTCATGCTCATGCTCAGCAGCATGGTGCTCCTGTTTATGATGGCAATGGCTATGATCTTGATGACTTTCAACATGTGCATGTGAGTCATCATGTGTATGTGGACCCGCACCATGTGAATGAGCCGTATGGACGTGATCGTCATGGGAGGAGTGTGCTTCGCAGCTGTGATGAGCATGCTCATCTTCATGATCATCTTGATGTCCATGATCGTGACTATGACCATGAGCGTGCCCGTGGTGATGCCCATGGTCGTGGGTATGGTGATCTTTGAGTAAAAATACACTCAGCACATTAACGCTCAAACCTATGACAGCCACAAATATGGCTTCGTTAAAATGGATTTGCTCAGGGTTAATCAGTCGCATTCCCGATTCAATCAACATCACCAGTGCCACAAGTCCTAGCGCTATTGCGCTGGTATAACCGCCAAGCACACTCACTTTGCCAGTACCGAAAGCAAATGCAGGATCGTTAGCGTGTTTACGGGCATAGGAATAGGCGAATAACGTGATCATAAAGGCCGCGGCATGGGTTCCCATGTGCCAACCGTCGGCGAGCAGTGCCATAGAACCGTAGATGGTTCCGGCAGCAATTTCAGCCACCATAGTGATCACGGTTAAATACAGTACATAGCGAGTGTTCTTCTCGCCATCGCGGTTCTGACTCGAAAACTCATGGGCGTGCTGCCACTGGGCGAGTGAGTGCCCTTGGCTTCTTCCCGTAGTAGCTTGATGCCCTGTCGCTTGCTCGGCTGTCATTGATTTCATTGTATGGCCCCTGCTCCATTTCTATCGCTATTAATGGTAAAAAACTTGTCGCTTGAATTATAGTTTGAAAATCAAAATATATGAAGATCAAATTAACTATTTATCAAGATATACTGTTTTCAAACTTTTAAACGTGTATTTGAATACCATAATGCATCTGCGCATCTGCGCACCTGCCATCAGTCGAGACACTGATATGTGAATTAAGATAGGCAGCTAGACTAGGCAAAGGATATCAGGCAAGGTTTAATGGATTAGCGCTTGATTTATGAGTAAAAACAGCTCACATAGCTGAGTTAGATTGGCTTTATTACAGCCTTACGCAGTTATAGACAGACACAGCGGTGGCTTTTCAGTGCAAGTTGAAATCCAAGTTTTAAGGTTTTTATCTAGGCTATTTCATATATTTTTCGCATGATATTAGTCATAAAACAGCCACAGCAAAGAATTGAAATAGCTGCGAACTTAACAAAATAAATCATTGGAAAGTGTAATTAACCCTTATTATTCAGATTGATAAAAATTATTTGAGTAAAACTAGATTTTTTATTGAATAATTTAACCCTTTTTTACCTCTGCTGCGTTTATAGGGAGCAGAACACAGACAAATTTATCGACATCAATTCAGTTCGATTAGGAGAAACAAAATGAAATTGAAGACCTTATTTAGCGTTAGCGCTGTTCCCCTTGCATTTGCAGTATTGTCATTCAATGCCGCGGCGGTGAGCCCACCACATCCAACAGGGTTAAATGCGCCTATGATCAGTATTCAACGTTTCGATCCAAAAGATTACAGCGCACAGGAAGCCACTAAGATGTTCCCTGCTCCGGCAGCAGGTATGGTGCAGCACATTTTAAGTTTACCTAAATTAGAAAACGAAGATGACTACATGGTCGAAATCCAAATTGGTCAGACTCAAATGGTTGATTGCAATAAGCATGGATTAAACGGGGAATTGAAGGAACTGACAGTGCAAGGTTGGGGTTATAACTACTATCAAGTGGATGAAATCGCTGAAGGCCCAAGCACTATGATGGCCTGTTTCGAATTGGCGAAGAAAGAAGCTTTTGTACGTATTCCGGGTGAACTAAAAATGCGCTATGACAGTCGCTTGCCTAAGGTGTTTTATCTACCAGAAGGCGCTGAACTGCGTTTCAGAACTTGGAAAGTAGATTCAACCTATCAATATTCCAAGTAAATAGCCGAATTTAACTCTTGCGTCATCAATCAAATGCGCTTCGAGTCTTTGCTGATTGATAAAAGCAAAGACTCGAAGCGCATTAACTAGAATCGTTTTATTCTAACGACTTGCATAATTTCTATTTCAAAACCTGCCACAGTTTCTGTCTCTGGGTAATAGATGACATTGATCTTTTGCCCTTGCAGATTACGATACTTTTTGACCCGTCTAAATTTAAACGGTACGTCACAATCTTCAATCATAACAGTATGTTGTATCCACTCTGCCTTTTCCCTTTGCATATGCGAAACCACAGTCACACCTTCAGAGTGAACCAAATGTTCATGGGTGGCTAACATCTTTTTTACGGCCTTATTCATGTTCAACTCTTTTATCATCTAGTTGCGACAACAGTGACTCAACTTTCTGTTTAATTTCAGCATATCTCAATTTTTCACAGCGGCCGAAACCACTCAACTTACGCACTTGAAAACGACTCACCAAAGGAACTGACATACCAGCAAGGCAACGACAATAGGTATCAAGTGATAAAGCATCTATGCCTTTGGCCGTTAAATGATGCTTCAACTCATGCAAATCAGCCAATATCTGCTGATCTGTCGGCCAAGTCGGTTCCGTCGAATAACTCAACTTAGCGAAATGACCACGGCAGACACTACAATGACCGCAGACAGCCGGCGTCTCATTATCATCAAAATAACGGGATAAATTGTGGCTTAAGCACGTCTCAAGTTCAAAAAAACGGACTAACTGCGCTATTCGCGCAATTTCTTTCTGCTCTTTATCAATAAAATAATAGTACAGCTCATCGATGAGTTCCGGACGCGCTAATGTGGCAACATCCACCCGATACACATCGGTAATTCGTTTGGTTTCTAATTCAATCAACTGATGTTCAGCTAAATATTCCAGCGCGGCCAACACACGACTGCGTTCATGGCCCGTCGCACTGTACAAGGCATCAAAATCTAACGCGCCCCATATTTTCTTCATCTGCGTATGATTAAAAATTTGCGTCAAAAAGGCCTGCCGCTCTGGATTAAAGCGGCTCAGAATGACATGTTTATCCATTAAAAATTTGTAATTAACATCGGCGTAGTAAGCAAATAACGGCTTAACCACACCTAGAATTTCTAGCTGCACAAGTAACGTTTTTAACGGCAACTGGCGAATATTGCTCGCCGTCGACACGCCATTAAGCTGACATTCCCACTGACCAGAATCTTGTTCAAGTCGAATAGCTTCAATGACTTGCGCTATACCTTCTCGCTCAGGCGTATCGCCATACACAAAATTTTCAACGGTATTGAGTCCGTCAAGATTGGCTAAAGTCACACAATGGGATAACGCACCATCACGCCCTGCTCTGCCGATTTCTTGACTGTAGTTTTCAATGGATTTAGGCAAATCATAGTGGATCACAAAACGGATATTGCTCTTATCTATTCCCATACCAAAGGCGATGGTAGCAACAACCACTTGCAGCTTATCCTGCATAAAATCATTTTGAATTTGTTGACGTTTTTCATCTTCAAATCCAGCATGATAGGCACTGGCGACTATGCCTTGTTGGCTCAAGAGTCGTGCGACTGTTTCGGCGGTTTGCTGTAACGTCACATACACAATACCAGCACCTGAGAATGATGTTATCTGGTTAACCAGTAAGGCATTTTTCTCTTGCGTCGACACGGGCAGAACAGTCAAATCTAAATTGGGTCGATAAAATCCCGTTTGTACTATGTGTTCGGGCGCGATATCGAAGCGCTTGGCCATATCCAGTTTCACTTTACGTGTCGCGGTGGCCGTCAGTAACAGTACCAGCGGGATCTCAAGCTCGCGCCGATAATCGGGTAATTTAAGATAATCAGGCCGAAAATTGTGGCCCCATTCTGAAATACAATGCGCCTCATCGACGACCAACATAGACAGCGGAACCGATTGAATAAACTGCCTAAAGCGTTCATTTTTGAAACGTTCCACCGAGACCATTAAAATTTTCAATTTGCCAGAGCGCGCATCTGTCATCACTTGCTGACTCTGCTCGGCGCTTAAGGTTGAATCTATGCTGGCCGCATGAATTCCCTTAGATTGTAAAAATTCCAGCTGATCTTTCATCAAGGCGAGTAAAGGCGAAATCACTAAACTCAAATGGGGTAACTGCAATGCTGTAAATTGATAACAAAGGGATTTACCAGAACCTGTCGGGAAAATCGCTAAACTCGACTTCCCTGCTAAAAGTTGTGTTATCGTTTGCGCTTGACCAGGGCGAAATTCAGAAAAACCGAAATCCTGCTGCAACAAACTAACGTATGGATTGGTTTCCGGAATGGGATTGAACATCAACCGTCCTTTACACTTATCCTTACCACCCACAAAATTCGGGCATACCGCAAGAAAAAGATTCAGCATTAAGTGAGTCGACTAGTCTAGCAAATTTTGACGTACTTTACGGAGTTAATTAGCAACAACTGAGTTTTCAAGCCAACTTAACTGCTCATCAGCAGCGTAATTATAGGTGCGAATTTTGTTGCAAGACTATGATTAATATATAATTAATTTAATTTTTTAGTCAGCAATTAAATATGAAAATAAAACCGATTTGTAAAAATTCGATCCGATATCTCCTATAAAAAAACAAGACGTCAGATGAATCTCAGCAAAAAATACATCTCCGATAAATTGAGCATTTAAGGTTTTCTAGCAAGATATAGATTGATCAGCGACGTCAGTTTGTCCTGAAATCTTTCTTCAAAACCATCAATGTCACGCCCTATAGAGACTAAATATTTAGTTGCCTGCTCACGCGAAAGCAGCTTATTTGCAAGACTATATTGCATCTCTTCTAAGGTTTTATCATATCTTGGGATCAATACCCAAGTGCCGACATCGACGTCAAAATGTTGCATCGCTTTCTGGGCTAAAGCACAAAAAGCCTCAATATGATCTACGCCATCAGGTCCGAGACAGCCAGGTTCAATTCGGCATAAAACCGCAATTTTCCTATCGTTTGCAATACTTAAACTCATCTCTAATGCCCCGCGTTATCTAGTCGTAAACATAAGATCTTAACAGTAATTTTACGTGTCTGCACAGATAAGTCACGGCTAACTTACCCTTATTAGATAATCCATTTTAGGCAATAGAACAACTTTAAAATCATATTCTTCAAAACATAGATCCGCGGTTATTTTGTTCTATTCATCAATAATGTCGTCTACAACATCCTCATCAGTATGTTGTAAAATATTAAGCGAAATATTTTCATTATGCTCTGACAATAGGGTATCAATGGCTTGGTCAAAACTGTCTAACTTTTGAGTTTCCATATAACGTTTTAACCTCAAAATAATATCCCTGCTCAGCTCAATATGAGACTTTTTTTGCCGTTTTTTTATTTGAGATAATTCTTTGCGAACCATACGCCAGCCAAAATCCGTAAAATACTGATTGAGCATTTTGTTTACATTAGTAAGCTCGTTGTCGATCCGCTGTGCCTTTTTGCGTAATCGGACTAATTCATTTAGTTGTGTTACCAACTTAGTATAGGAAACCGTTTGTAACTCAGCGTCACAAAACCAATCTGGTTTAGATACCACAGCTTCAGGATTGATAAGGCGATAAATTAAGGGTAAGGCAAAAATTAATTCTGCTTCCTCAAGCAATAATAATTTTCTTCCTGCTGTCGGTTTGTCTTGTTGATATATCCAAGCTTGCGGTTCCATAAATACGTTTCTTTAGTTAAGCATGCGTCTAATGCAGATGAAATAAATCGGTCCTTATGCTAGTACAAATCGATAAGTATTAATATATGGTTCAACCATTTTTTGTGTGTGATATCGATTCCTTGTGCTTCCCTTTTACTTTAGGAAGAATAACTCAACTCGTATCAGGTCAAATACCTAATAAGCTGTTGTACTTATTAGCTTAAATTTCAGCCAATAGATAAGCCTAGTTTAGCGGCATTCCATTCAACAAAGTCAATAAAATGGTTAAACCATTCTTTAAAGTTGTGATTCTTTGGCTAACCAAGTTCGAAACCACCGCATATAGAAAGTACAAATTTCATACTATTTTTGCTTTTAATTCTATATCCGCATACTTAATCGCCATTGTCCAAATGGCTTTATCTTGGCTATTTTTTAAACTAAAAAAACCAACTAAATGCTATTTAATGCGCCCTATTCCGATAACAGAAGTTTATTTGAACAAATAAGCACTCTACCAGTGATAATGACGATTATCACTGGTAGATGTAGGCGTGATTTGCGTATAATTACGCCTTCTTAATTCGATATCAGGTGACTTCAACGGCATGTCTAAAATGATCCGGACAAATAATAACGCTCAAAATAACACCAATGTATCGAATGAAAGAGTGACTGGATCAGATCATCACAATAATAACCGTGCTGAACAGCTACGTTTTTTTGAAGAGACTTTCCTGCCACAATCTGTTCGAAGTGATTATTTAAGTGCTGCCGAAGAAACTGAATATGAAATTTCAGCCAACACCCGCCGTGTTTATAATACGAGCTTTAGTCTATTTAGCCGTTATTGTGCCGAACACCAACTGCAGGCCCTTCCCGCAGATCCCCGTAGCGTGATTTCATTTATTGGTCATCAGAAAGAATTGATCCAAGAGAGTACTGGAGTACAACTTTCTAAACAGACATTAACGACTCGACTCGCGGCGATTCGCTACCACCATATTCAAGCGGGATTCCACTCACCTACCGAGCACCCTCTGGTGATCAGAGTGATGCGCGGTTTAAGCAGAAATCAATCTCGCCATGTGAGTGATTATGATCAACAACCGATTATGTATAATGAAGTGGAAATGCTCATTCAAGCTATCGATGAACAAGTGCAGCCATTAACCCGAGCAAGAGACAAAGCCATTATTCAGTTAGGATTACAAGGTGGATTTCGCCGTTCTGAACTTGCAGATATAAAAGTTCAATATGTCAGTTTTTTACGCAATAAGCTAAAAGTTCGCCTACCTTATTCGAAGAGTAATCAGCAAGGTCAACGGGAATGGAAAGACCTACCGGATCATGAACCTTTTGCAGCACTCAACGCGGTAAAAAATTGGTTATCACTAGCCAATATAGAGGATGGACATTTATTTAGATCGCTTTCCCGTGATGGGAAATATTTACGCCCTTATCAAATAGTAGAACATCACTCTGAAGCTAATTCAAGTTTACATAAAAATAGTGGTTTTCTCACGGGAGACGATATTTATCGCATCATTAAAAAATATTGCACAAAAGCGGGCCTACCTGCAAAATTTTATGGTGCCCACAGTCTGCGTAGTGGTTGTGTCACTCAACTCCATGAAAATGATAAAGATCATTTATACATTATGGCCAGAACTGGCCATACCGATCCGCGCTCACTTCGCCATTATTTAAAACCAAGAGACTAAAACCCAAGAGACTAAACTAGATCATGACTCGATAAGGATCAGTTAGTCTTTTATCAAAAATTAAATAGAAATTATAACGTTAAAATAAATTTATCATGATTATGAATAAAAATGATATTCAGTAATTTATATTTAAATAATTTAAGCTTGAAAATAATTAAAGCAATAATTTCACATTATATATTTTTATCTTGGATACAAGATTTGACATTATAGCAAAATAAAAATTCTAATTGAGATACTGCGACCTCAGCATCTTAGACCATAGCAAACTGCTGGTTAACATTTTCATAGCATATCGGGTTTATTGCTCACTGCAGTATTATTGTAATATAAAATCATCTTTATTGTCATATTGATACTTTAGCCTTAGTCACGAAATTTAATCCATCGTACTAGCCGGAGTAATATATGAGTAAGGCCACCTTTGATCCTACACTTTATAATAAAAGTAATAACGAGCCATTTAACCAAGTGTTGGATAAACATTTATCTCGCCGTAACTTCGTCAAAAGTGGTTTAGGCCTCAGTGCTATGACAGCTTTTGCCAGTGTAGGCTTAACTGCTTGCGGATCAGATGACGCCCCTGTTACAAAACCTGTTGATCCAGTGACACCTTTGCCACCGACAAAAAGTACCGCCAAGCTAAACTTTACGTCAGTTGCGGGTTCTCGTTTAGATGCCGTCGTTGTGCCAGAAGGCTATACAGCGCAAGTACTTGCACCATGGGGCACGCCATTAAATGCAAAAGCAGCACCATGGAAAAGTGATGGTAGTAACACTGCCGATGACCAAGCGAACTCAGTCGGTATGCACCACGATGGCATGCATTTCTTTCCATTAAATGATACGGGTAATGACGGTTTACTTTGCATTAACCATGAATATATTGATGAAGTTGCATTACATCCTGCAGGACAAACTTTTGATCCTACTTCAGGTTTGCGCACGATTATCGATGAGGTACGTAAAGAAATCAACGCCCATGGCGTATCGGTTGTACGTATAAAACTGGTTAATAATCAATGGGAAGTGGTTAGCAATGATAACCATAACCGCCGATTCACCGGTGCGACTGTAATGGATATTAGCGGTCCTCTCGCCTACTCTTCTCTACTCGAAACCCGCTACTCTCCCGACGGTAGTCAGGCTCGCGGTACATTAAATAACTGCGGCAATGGTTACACGCCTTGGGGCACTTATTTAACCTGTGAAGAAAACTGGCCAGGCTATTTCGCTAACCGTGGTACGTTAACTGCCGAGCAAAATCGCATCGGGATCAGCAAAACCAGCACACGTTATGGCTGGGATGATCTTGCAGGTCATGATGAGGAACGTCTCGATGAATTCGCGCGTTTTGATGTCACGCCAAAAGGTGCAAGTGCTCAAGATGACTATCGTAATGAAGCGAATGGTCACGGTTATATTGTTGAAATTGACCCTTTCAATCCAACATCGCGCGCAGTAAAACGTACCGCGCTTGGTCGTTTCCGCCATGAAGGCTGTACCTTTGGCAAGTTAACCGAAGGTAAGCCAGTAGTGTTCTATTCTGGCCACGATTCACAATTCGAATACCTCTATAAATTTGTCTCGGCCGCGGCGTGGGATGCAAAAGATGCTGACAGCAGCAATCGCATACAAACTGGCGATAAGTATATGAATGAAGGTACTTTATATGCAGCTAAGTTTAATGCCAACGGTGGTGGTGTTTGGTTGCCTTTAACCTTAGATAGCCAGACTACAGACGGAAAAACCCTAGGCAATACTTTCGCTAGCTTAGCCGAGATTATTTTGAACACCGCAGGCGCAGCGGATCTTGTTGGTGCAACACCTATGGATCGCCCTGAATGGTGTGCTGTCGATCCTTTCACAGGTTCAATTTATTTGACCTTGACCAACAACTCAAAACGAACTGAAACCAATCCAGCGAACCCAAGATTGAAAAACCACTTTGGCCATATTATTCGTTGGGATGAAAGTGACAAAGATACTGAATTTACATGGGATATCTTCGTATTCGGATCACCAAGTGATGGTAACGCAGAGACAAACTTATCAGGCTTAACGGATCTTAACCAATTTGCCAGCCCAGACGGTTTGGCCTTCGATCAACGCGGTATTTTGTGGGTTCAAACCGACAATGGAGCCAAGGAGGTCGCAGAAGAAACCAACGATCAGATGCTAGCAATAGTGCCTTCAACGCTTGTTGATGGCCAAGAGAAACAGCTCGGCGTAACGGCTGATAACCAAATGGAATTAAAGCGTTTCTTCGTTGGACCAAACGACTGTGAGGTTACGGGTTTTGCTATTAGCCCTGATTACACTTCTGTTTTTGCTAACATTCAGCATCCCGGTAATTGGCCTTATTCGTCCAATGCCGCTGAAAAAACGCCTGCGGGCACGACATTACGCCCTCGCGCCGCTACGGTCGTTATCCGTAAGTTAGATGGCAAAGAAGTCGCGGTATAAACAATTATGCTTGTGCGAGGTATCTTCTTAAATATGAAGTTCCTATAAGTTAATTGCTACACATAACAAATCCCCTCACTGTAGGGGATTTGTTATTTAAGAAGATAGTTAACTAGCCTTTTTCAAAATTGATTAAATCCAACATCTATTAACTCTTACTACGACTTGCTTGTTCAAAAGCCAGTTCAAAAGCATCGGTAAAATCTGTAATTGGCAGAAGGTCCTCACGGCAACGGCGATTGCGGCCAAGTAAGGAAGATTCAACAAACAAATCAAACCAAGTACTTAAGGCTTTGCCATTAGCCGCTTCGCCAATCGCTCCTAAAGCCAATGATGCCACCTCGGCGGTGCCAAGTTGAAAATCATGACTACCTTTACGCAATGCATAGGTCGCGAGCGTGTCGGGATCGAAGGAAAGCAACGGCAGTGAGTGTAAGTAAGGACTCTTACGGAACATTTTAATCGCTTCACGCCAACTGCCATCGAGCATGATTAGCAGCGGCCGTTTACCTTCGGCCAATGTCGACATCGGCACTTGGTTCAGTACGGTTTGCCCTTGCTCTGCATATTGGGCAGGAAACACTAAATAGGGTTGATATTGCGGCGAATTCAGCAAAGCAAGCAACTCAGCTTCAGGTTCTGTACGTGACCAAATATAGGCGTGGGTATCAGGAATAAGATCCGCAATGAGTCGTCCACTATTAGTCGGCTTTAACACCTCATCGTTATACATAATCAGCAGGAAACTGGCGTGAGTATCTAACTGACGGCGTAGTGCACAGGTACAGAACTGCTCACCTAAGAGACATAATGGACAGCGGATCAGTTTTTTACCGCGGGCACCAAAGGGTTTAGTCGAAATAGACTTACGGTACTGATATAAATGGTGCACTGCATGGGGGGCTAAAGCCATAAAAACCAATTCTCTATCAAACTTATTAAGGATCGCGACCACATCAGTTAGCACTTTTAATCGCGGTGGCGCAGTTTATCCCTTGGCCATCAATGGTGCAATCGCACAATACATTATCGTGATAAAAGGCCGGTGTCAGTGGTTGATGGTTTCATCTGTAGCCTAACGTCAGCGAGATAATTTTAGAGCACCGAGCAATTATCCCTTAAAAAAGCTGTAATGTATTAATCTGTGTTACCACTTAGCATGCAACACTAAATCGACCAAATTAACGTTTAACTTACCTATTGGGGGAGTATTTAAGCTAAATATCAGTAATGACTTAACTTAGTGTGGAATTGCCCTAATATCATGCGAAAATCTACTCTACAAATACAGTTTCGATGAAAGGTCAATTATGCAACAAAAAGCCCCGATCGCTTTAATACCACTACTAAACGGCATCCTCATCTCTGCGGCCCTATTCTCTCATGCCACTGCAGCCAAAACACTTAATACCAAAGACATCCAGTCAATTGTAGATTCCGCAGTTAAACCACTGATGGCCGAGTATGCTATTCCCGGTGCAGTAATTGGCATCACCATAGAAGGTAAACAGTATTTTTACCAATATGGCGTCAGTTCTAAAACCTCAGGGCAAAGTGTGACTGAAGATACCCTGTTCGAGATTGGCTCTATCAGTAAAACCTTTACCGCAACACTGGCTAACTATGCACAGGGCGAAGGTAAATTAACACTCACGGATATGGCCAGTGATTATGTTCCAGCATTAAAAGGCAGCCATTTTGATAAGATTAGTCTCATCAATTTAGCCACCCACACAGCGGGTGATTTGCCGATGCAAGTTCCTGATAAGGTCACTAATAATGCAGAGTTAATGGATTACCTTAAGCATTGGCAACCATCATTTGCCGCGGGGACCCATAGGAATTACGCCAATCCGAGTATTGGGCTGCTTGGCATGATTGCCGCGCAGAGTTTAGGGCAAACGTTTCCACAAGTACTTGAGCAAACACTATTTCCACAATTGGGTATGACAAACAGCTATCTCAAGGTTCCTAGCAACAAAATGGCCGATTATGCCCAAGGCTATGATAAGCAAGACATGCCAGTGCGAGTCAATCCCGGTGTATTAGCCGATGAAGCCTATGGCGTTAAAACCTCTGCCAAGGATTTACTGCAATTTGTTGAGGCCAATATGCAAATGCACCCGCTTGCCAAACCACTGCAAACGGCACTCGATGAGACCCACACGGGATACTTTGATGTGGGCATGATGACCCAAGATATGATTTGGGAGCATTACTCATATCCTATTGATCTTGATAAAATACTTATGAGCCATACTCAGGAAGTCGTGTTTGGCAGTACACCCGTTAAACCCATAGTGCCGCCCCTCGCGCCGCAGCAAAATGTGTGGATCAATAAAACAGGTTCTACTGGCGGTTTTGCCGCTTATGCAGCATTTATTCCTGCAAAAAAACTCGGCATTGTACTGCTGAGTAATAAAAACTACCCCGTTCCGCCACGTGTCACTGTGGGCTACCAGATTTTAACTGGGATCGAAAAGTTGCAAAAATAACCATGCACTAGGATAGAGGAGGTAAGTATATTGGTGCTATCTCCTTTTTCTTAACAATATTCTTGTCGCTACTGATTTATGGCTGACACCTTGCTGCTAACTCACAGTTTCCTTGCAATCTCTCTTTTCTCATGGCGGCTTGTAAGAAAAGATGCACCGCAGGGTTAATCCTTGCGTTAATTCATTTGCAACTCATCGACCTAGTTAACAGACAAATAACCTATCGTAAGTTTAGCTTTACAGCTTAAAATCAGGATAAAAACTTATGCATCGCATTAAAAATTATTTCGTTAAATCAATATGATTGACACTTGAAGTTACGCTTTTAGGGAGTAAGATGCGCGCAAATACCTTAAGTGACCTTTTTCGGAAATATCATGTCAGGCACGCCACATTCTCCTATTCATCACGATGTCGCTCCAGCGGCGAGTCAGTCTAGCCTACTGTTAATGATTGTCTTTATGGTCGCCTGTGGCCAAATGGCGCAGACGATTTTTGTTCCAGCCCTTCCGCAAATCGCACTCGGGCTCCATGTGGACGCCAGCCAACTACAAGCCGTGATGGCCTGTTACTTACTCTCCTACGGGATGTTTCAATTTGTGTATGGCCCAGTGTCAGATCGCGTTGGCCGTAAAATGCCACTCATCGTGGGTATCGCAATTTTCGTTCTAGGCGCTGTGTTCGCGGCGAAAGCCACAAGTTTTAACCAACTGATAATGGCAAGCCTTATCCAAGGATTAGGCACAGCCAGCGCAGGCGCATTATGCCGGAGCATTCCCCGCGATCATTACTTTGGCGACCGACTGGTAAAATTTAATAGCTATGTCTCTATGGCTGTAGTGTTTTTACCTTTGCTTGCACCATTTATCGGCAGCGCCACTGCAGCCTATTTCGGCTGGCAAGCCGTATACTGGGTATTAGCGGGATTCGGTGTCGCGGTCTGGCTGTTGTTAATATTCCTCTTTAAAGAGTCTTTACCTAAGGCGCAACGGGAACATCAAGCCGTTTTCAAATCCTATAAGCATGTCCTGCGCCATAGAGCATTTCGCGCTTATTTATTTTCATTGATCGCCACCTTTGCCGGTATTGCGGCGTTTGAAGCAATTGCTGGCGTACTCTATGGCCAATATCTCGGACTGACACCTTTTATGGTCAGTTGTTATTTTGTTGCGCCAATTCCTGGCTACTTACTGGGGGCTCTCATCGCGGGCCGACAGAATAAGCCACAAAGGGTTGTTTACCAAGGTGTTGCGTTACTCGGTGCTGGCGCATTATTTATGTTGATCCCAGGTCTTTTTAATTTAGTGGTTGGCTGGAGTTTACTTATTGGATCAATTTTATTCTTCAGTGGCGCAGGCATGCTGTTCCCTACCCTAACATCTGCTGCGTTAGAGCCATTTCCACGTCAGGCGGGGATTGCGGGCGCATTACTGGGGGGATTACAAAATTTTGGTGCCGGACTTGCCGCATTAACTATGTCTTTAGTGCCTATGGGCGGCCAGTTGAGCATAGGTTTATTAAGTGCTGTAATGGTGGTTTTAGTGATTCTGTCTCTTTATTACGCCAAAGATCAAAATGATACTCACCAGAATTTAATGCCACAGATTTAATGGATATGATTTGAAGCGACAATTCATCTATTACCATCAGTCAATAAAAAGCCCACATTGTTGTGGGCTTTTTAAATCGATAACACACTGTAATAAATCAAAAATATCGATTAATTTATTGCTTCTATAGCTTTAATCGTTACAGAATGCGACGCAGTAAAAAATCAGCTTTAAGGCGACGAATTCTAGTCATGATCTTCTTCACTGGCGCAGGATAGCTCTGTAAGGTGTCTACTTGGCTGTAGTGATATAACCGCTGTGTGTGTTCCAGAATATGTGCCTGCTCGGCTTCAAACTGGGCTTTCCAGCAGCCAATTTCATCTTGGATCAACAAACCATTCTCAAGATCCAGCGCCCAAGCTCTTGGATTCAAGTTCGAGCCTGTGATCAAATGCTTATTACCGTCGGCACTGATGCCCTTGAGGTGATAACTGTTGATACCATGTTTCCACAAATGGATATTCAGCTGACCATTATCAATCGCCCACTGTTGGCGTTTAGCGAACTTACGCAATGATTGCTCATACATATAGGGCAATGCACCTATGGTCGAGAAATCCTGCTCTGGCGGAATATAAAAATCGTTAGCCGTCTTGTCGCCCACAACGATATCGATGCGTTTGCCATTGCGTAAATGCTTCGCTAAAGCGCGCACTAAAATGTACGGCGGATTAAAATAGGGCGTGCAAATAAACAGCGAGCCTTTTGACTCTTCCACCAAGGCGACAACCACTTTATTGAGCAAGTTTTTCTTACGTCCTAGCCCAAGTAACGGCGTGATGCGATTGCCATCACGGGTCTCCTTAAACTGATACTCAGCATCAGACAGTCTCAGCTTAAAGCTACGCATGTCCGTCTTTGGTGGTAGCACTTCTTGCTCAGCATCTTGCGTTAATGAACACACAGCTGGATCAGAAATGATATTTTTCTGGATCATCGCGCGCATACTGCGCGCTAATTCGGCAGACTCAATCAAGTGATAACGATCGAAACGGTACTTATCGTGTTGTTGCAAATAGATATTATTGAGACTGGCACCGCTATAGATCACCGCATCATCGATAATAAATCCCTTAAGATGCAACACACCCATAAATTCACGGGATTTGACGGGTACACCTAAGATATCGATGGGATGTTCGGCTTCAGCCATAACTCTGCGGTACATCAAATAGTTACCGCTATCACCTTTATGGCCAATCAAGCCACGTCTCGCACGGTGAAAATCGACTAACACTTTGATATCAAGCGTTGGATTTGCCGCTTTGGCATCCATGAGGGCTTGTAATATCTCACGACCCGCTTCGTCATCTTCTAAATACAGCGCCGCAATATAAATACTGTGCTTGGCGCTCGCAATACGAGCGAGTAATTCTGCCTTGAAACGGCATGGCGTGAGCAACCACGTTAAAGCCTCGGGTTGAACGGCTATTCCACCAAGCTTATCTAGCAAGGCATCCTCCTTTAAACATGCTGACCACCCCGATAGGAAGCGCTGGGGTTCAGTGATAAAAACATCACAGCAATATGTGTTAACTCTGGATAGGCCTCTGTCACTGCCAACCTGATCGTTTGTTCTACTTTAAGATGTATATCAGGGTCCTTAGGGAACCAGAGTAACTCAACTTGGACAAAGCGTTGATCAATTTTTCCATTTCGAAAACTGATGCTTGGGATCCAATCTAATGTGAAACTCTCTGCATTACCTTTACATATATCCGCCAATGACTGCAGTAATGTTTGGCTGAACGCTGCAACGACCGCTTGTGGTAAGCCGCGCATACTAATATGTGGCATGGTTTAGTTGTTACCTAAGAACCTAAAATCGTAAGGGGTAGAAATTACCGACTTCACCTCGTCTCGGCAAGACTTTTCTCCCAAAAGTCTTGTTAAACCTAACGGTTTTGCTGGTAATTTGACCTCACGCGATTTTATTCCACTTCAGTGCACCGATTTACCTAAAAATCTTCTTCATTTATCCTTGCTTGAAATCGCATTTTACGGCGAGTATTCTCGGCATTATTTGCCCGTCCACACAATATTTCGCCCCTAAATAGGGTGATTCTTAACGCTACAAATCAGTCCAAATTTCACTAAACTGCACCCAAAATGTCTGCCAAATCACAAAATAATCTTCAAACCCATTTCATTCACCCCGAATCCAGTGATTTAGCGTAAACTAAACCGCCTATTTGCGATTAGACCACACGATACAAGATTAAGAACTATGAACAAAAAAATTCTGCTGACGTTAGCACTGACATTGCTGTTTGCTTGGGGTATTTTCCATTTTAAAACCCAGTTAGGGTTACTCATCCTGCCGTTGTTTATTGGGCTAGTATTGTTTGTTACCCTACGTTTATATCGCTTGATGGAAAAGGATGACGGCAGCAGTGAGGATTAACCGCACACAATACCAACCTAATCTTAATGATGTTTTGATAAAAATGGCCAATAGCTAACATGGAAACGTTACTGAAAACCACTCTATATGCCGGCCTACTCCTAGCCGCAAGTCATAATATGGCCTATGCAGAGCAACATGATTCTAGGCCGATAAGTGCTCAAACCACTTCGCTTAGCCAAGCAATCAGTAAGATCAGCCCTCGACATTCACAAATCGCCTTACTGGCAATGAATATGTCGAACAATCAAGTGATCTATAGCCAACAAGCTGAGACCTTGTTTATTCCAGCCAGTACCCAAAAGCTGCTCACGGCAGTCAGTGCTATGGCTCAGCTTGGACCTGATTTTCGTTATGTCACACAATTATGGACAGATGCACCAATACGCAAAGGCCATATCGCAGGCAGTGCTTATCTGCGTTTTAGTGGCGATCCCACGCTGACTCAAGCCGATCTCAAGGCCATTTTTGCCAATCTCGTAAAACAAGGCATTAATCGCATTGATGGACATCTGTATTTGCTCGGCGATAAGCAGGAACAATTGCAAGCTCCGGGTTGGGTTTGGGATGATTTGGGCATTTGTTTTGCCGCGCCAGTGTCGAGTTATATTATCAATCAGAACTGCGTCTATGGTCAGTTTAGCCCCAGCTCTACCAGCAAACCTTCACAGGTAAGTCTGCGCGCGGGGAGTTATGGAGTCAAAATCAGCAGCGATGCGGTGTTTGATCAAAAGGCGAACCGCGAATTTTGCCAACTTGATATGGTCAGATTAGGTCAAAATAACTACCATTTACGCGGCTGTTACCCTGGCGGTGAGGCGATACCACTGGCGATTGCGGTCAGCGATCCGTTCAAATTTGCCCAAGATAACCTCACCTCCCTACTTAAAGGCGAGATGTCTCTTGCGGGTAAAGTACAACTCGGCACTAGCTTACCCCAAAAGGCAAAACTAATTGCCAGCCATAGCTCTGCGCCCTTACCTGAGCTGCTCGAAACTATGCTGCTCAAGTCAGATAATTTGATTGCCGATAGCCTTTTTAAGCAACTTGGTAAAAGTTATTTTAAGACCCAAGGCAGCTTTACCAATGGTGCCGCTGCTATGCAGCGAATTTTAACGAATTTAGGCATAGATTTGAGTAACGCCAATATTGTGGATGGTTCAGGATTGTCACGCTATAACTTACTCAACGCCAAGCAGTTAGCAGCAGTGTTGGCGCTAATCCACCAAGATAGCCGCTTTAGTCCGTTAATCACGAGTCTGCCACAGGCGGGGATCAGCGGCACCTTAAGATATCGTATGGGCTACAACAAGCCGCCGCTTAAACAGCAAATTTTTGCTAAAACAGGCTCGATGCAAGGCGTGTCTAATTTAGCGGGCTTTATCCGTTTGCCCCAGCATAACGATACCCTGTTTGTAATCCTTGAGAATGGCATGAGTCCTGAATTGAAAAATCAGCATAACCCCTCATTCAATGCCGAGTTTCTTAAACAATTGATTTCAGTGCTGCAACCGTCATCAACCACTGCGACTGTGAATACTGCGGCTCACTAGAGTCATTAATTAATCGCTACAGAGTAAAAAACTTGCATAAAAAAGCACTGAGTCATCAGTGCTTTTTCAGTTTTTATCTAAACGAATATACCGAAGCCTTGTTAAAACAACTCCGCAGGCATCGCCATAGTCGTCGCATCACCAGCTCTGACTTGGGCGATATGGTAGTCCGCTTTTGGCAATAACTTATCAAAATAGAACTTAGCTAAATAGACTTTCTGCTCGGCGAAAGCTTTATCTTCATGATCCGCGACCTTATCGACCATAGCCAACCAGTAGAAACCATACAGGGTGTAACCAAAGGCATCTAAAAAGTCGACCGCGCAGGCATTAATAAGTGCAGGCTGAGCCACTTTGCGATCATTAACTGACTCGGCGACTATAACTAATGCATCTAAACGTGCGCATACTGCCGCCACTTTCACCGCATCAACATGGGTGAATGCCCGCATTTGTGCCTTCAAGTCTGCCACAAATTCGTTTAATGCGGCTAAGTTATCGCCAGTGACTTTACGACCGAGGAAATCGATGGCTTGAATGCCATTGGTGCCTTCATAAATCTGAGCGATACGAGTATCACGAACTAATTGCTCAATACCTGTTTCACGAATATAACCATGTCCACCAAAGACTTGTTGCGCCATGATAGTCGCATCTAGACCCCGATCGGTTAAAAATGCTTTCGCCACTGGCGTTAACAAACCCACATAACGCGCCGCTTTAGCCTTAACCTCATCTTGGGCATATTTTGCTAAATCCAGCTGTTGTCCTGTAAACACAGACAAAGCACGGCCCGCTTCTGTCATCGCACGAATGGTCAACAACATACGGCGCACATCGCCATGGACAATAATGGGATCAGAATCACTGCCCGTCGGAGAGCCGCCAGCGGCGATGCCTTGATTACGCTCTTTAGCATAATCGGCCGCCATCTGGTACGCCGCCTGCGCACTGCCAAGCCCTTGAATACCTATCGCTAAACGCTCATAGTTCATCATAGTGAACATGCATACGAGGCCACGATTAGGCTCACCAATCAAGAAGCCTTGGGCATTCTCAAAGTTCATCACACAGGTCGCAGAACCTTTAAGGCCCATCTTATGCTCGATAGACCCCACTGATACACCATTGGCATTGGCTAAGCTGCCATCGGTATTTACCGATATTTTAGGTACAAGGAAGAGTGAAATCCCTTTGCTATCCGGTAGCTTAGCAAGCACTAAGTGGATGACGTTTTCAGTTAAATCATGATCGCCACCCGTGATAAAAATCTTGCTGCCCGTGATGGCATAACTACCATCATCCTGCGGTAAAGCTCGAGTGCGAATATTACGCAGATCAGAACCCGCTTGCGGCTCCGTCATATCCATAGCACCCGCCCATTCGCCGGAATATAACTTAGGCAAATAAGCTTGTTTCAATTCTTCGCTGCCGTGGGCATTGATACATAAAGCCGCCCCCGCGGTTAACGAGCCATAAAGTGTAAACGCATTACAAGCACTGTAAGCCATTTCGTCGACTAAGATCCCCAGCATCTTCGGCATCCCCATGCCACCAAATTCAGGATCGCCACACAAACCAATCCAACCGCCCTGGGAATACTGCTCATAAACGGCTTTGTAGCCATCAGGGGTAATCACTTGATTGTCTTGATGCAACACGCCCTGCTCATCGCCCGTCCGGTTCAGCGGATGGATCAACTCACTGCTGATCTTGGCTGCTTCTTCCAAAATGGCATTAGCAGTGTCGATATCGACCATTTCTGCAATCTCAGGCAATTGTGCCCAAGTGTTTGGAGCATCAAATACCTGTTCCAGTAGGAAACGCATATCCGTCAACGGGGCTTGGTAAGGATTCATTGGTAGACTCTTAAACGTAGGATTAAAACAGTTGTTTTAATTTATACCAGTTCACTGTAGAAAACAATCTCATTACAAATACAGCTGTGAATAATATGGAGGTACGTGAGCAAAGTATAAATTCAACCCATAAAAAAAACCTTAAGCCTGAACTTAAGGGTCTCTATTTTATAAGCTTTACCACAGGATTGTAGCAGCGTTAGCTCACAAGCTTGTGGCAATTACCACATTAAATCATCAGGAATTGCGTAATCTGCATAGGGATCATCTTCAACGACCACAGCTTTAGATTCATCCTGTTGCCACAGATAACCACACCACTGCGGCACCAGCAGTTTAACTCGCTCGGCTAACTTATGTGGTACTAAGTAACTCTTATCTTCGTAACGCACTATGCCTAACTGCCCTTTAAGCAATTCTGCCTGCAGTTTTTCATCTATGTATAAAGAATAAATTTTATTATCAAGAGTATAGTTAAATTTCACTTCAGCATAAGCTGGGATCTTAATCGCAGACTTAGTGAACTCTGTGATTAAACCGCGCACCTGTCCACGCTCAGATGCCTCAGCAAAACGTTGCTCATTTAGCACTTTATCTTTTTGCGCCTGCAACCGTTTTTGCTCGGCCACTTCTTGCTTAAAAGCACTTGAGCCATCATCAACTCGTGATTTTTTGTCACGGCGTTTTTGAGTCTTAACGTCGCGAACCTTTTGTTTACTGGCAAGCCCTGCTTTGAGTAGCTGCTCTTGTAATGCATTAGCCATGGATCATTACCTACTTAATTTCTATAAAATCAAAGTTCTCGATTTTGAATATCAATAATCTAAAACCAAACTACATTTTTGCGGCCAGTTCGCCAAGCTCTGTCATCGCTATACTGGCGCCGCCAAGTGACCAACCGCCATCGACCGGCAGCACAACTCCCGTAATATAGGAAGCTAATTCAGAGCCTAAGAATAGCGCGGCATTGGCGATATCCTGACCTGCGCCATTGCGTTTTAGCGGAACGGATTGGGCAACCTTTTGCTGTAATGCGGCGCTGGGTGCAAGGCGATTAAAACCTTCAGTATTGGCGATGGGGCCAGGCATAATCGAATTAATTCTCAGCCCTTCACAGCCCCACTCTAACGCTAAAGTTCGCGTCAGCATATCCACACCCGCTTTAGCCGCACAAACATGCACTTGCATTGGCATAGCGATCGAAGCCTGCGGCGCCGAAATCTGGATAATATTGCCATTGGGGCGACGCAGCAAAGGATAAGCCTGCTTTAGCACTTGAAAACTGCCGAGCAAATCAATGTCCATCACCGACTTAAAACCATTGGCCGAAAGCTTTGCGGCGCTGGCGGGGAAATTCCCCGCCGCGCCGCTGACCAACACATCGATAAAACCAAACTCAGAAGCGATTTTATCAAAACCGACTTCAAGGGCGCTAAGATCGCGCACATCAAAACTCACACCCAAATGAATACCGTCAGGATTGGCCTGTTGCAACTGCAATACCGCGGCATCAATTTTATCTTGACTGCGGCTCGCAACGGCCACATTTGCGCCAGCCTGTGCGAACGCAATGGCAATCGCGAGATTTATCCCACTGGTTCCTCCGACAACGACAACATTTTTACCTTGATAGTTAAACATCGTAGCATTAAACATGGGCGTTCTCCGTGAACAGTGAGATATGCACTCAGGGTGTGATTAAGTATTTTACTTTGTAATTCAACATACTATTTCAATTTTTATCAATCATATCAAGGATACCAACAAGCGATTCCAAGCCTTTTTTATTTAAACGACGGTCAAACGACTTTCAAACCGCGCTTTAGACGGCTAGTGTGGCGTCTATGCCAATGATTGGTGAATCGCTTGCAATGCCGCTAACGGATCGGCAGCTTTGGTGATTGGGCGGCCAATCACTAAGTAATCAGAACCCGCTGCTATCGCTTGAGGTGGAGTCATCACGCGGTGTTGATCGCCAGCATCACTGCCAACTGGGCGGATCCCCGGCGTCACGAGCTTGAAATCATGACCTAACAGTGATTTCAAGGCTGTCGCTTCTTGGGCGGAACACACCACGCCATCGAGTCCCGCTTGCTGCGTGAGCTTCGCCAAACGTTGCACATGCTCAAACGCAGGAACATTGATGCCGAGTAATTTAAGATCGTCATCACTCATCGAGGTTAATACCGTGACCGCGATCAGCATAGGCGCTTTATCGCCGTATGGCAGTAATGCTTTTTTAGCCGCTTCCATCATGGCTAAGCCACCACTGGCATGTACGTTCGTCATCCATACGCCCAGCTCTGCGGCTGCGGCCACGGCTTTGGCGACAGTATTGGGAATATCGTGAAATTTCAAATCAAGGAATAAATCAAAACCACGATCATGGATATCTTTCACCAGTTGCGGGCCAAACAAGGTAAACATTTCTTTGCCGACTTTAAGGCGGCACATGTTGGGATCGAGTTTTTCTATCAGTTGTAAAGCATGGTTTTTATTATCGTAATCAAGCGCTACGAGGATAGGTTTAGTCGTCATCATCTCTCCAACTGGGTTACACAAACTGTGTATTCTTCTAATAGATTATTCGCCGTCTAGGCCTCGGATCCGTTTAATGCTGCCCCAGTTTTTACAGGAAGGACAATGCCAGTAAAGCGCATGGGAAGGAAAACCACACTCCTTACAACGGTAACTCGGACGGAATTTAATTTGTTGTTCAACGAGCTGCTCCAGCATAGTTAAACTTTGCTTAGCTTGCCCTTCTTCGGCTTGGCGCAAATGCATCTGCATCAAGTGCTGAAAACCTTTCATGGTCGGATGGCGATATAACGCATCGAGCACCATGGTCTCTGCCGCTTTAATCTCATCAAGACTTATCATGTGCTGCGCTAAGGCGACAACCACTGATGCACCCGCACCATCGGCCATGGCCCCTGCGAGTAACTCTTGGAAGCCTTCTTTATCTTGCGTGTCGCGATAAACTTGTTTAGCTGTGGGGATTGCATCGGCAAAAAGCTCGATATCGGCTTTTTTTAGTTGCAGCAGCATTTGCTTACACTGGGCATAATCTTGAATATCGAGGAATTTTTTCGCTAGGGTCAATAATGCACGACCGCATTGAGGATCTTGCTTCAGCGCTTGCTGTAGCAGTTTAATTTTCTGCGCATCATCACTGGCTTCATCGGCTAATTGGCAATAGAAATGTGCCGTTAACGGCTTTAAAACTTGCTGACGCTTACGACTCAAACGCTTAGTGATATCAATGGCTTTCTGCCACTCTTTAATCACCTGATAAATAGCAATAAGCTGTGTTTCAGATTCTTCACTGTGATCGTCTTGGCTGACCAAGTTAATAAAGATTTCTTCAGCTCTGTCGTAAAAACCTGCTGCTAGATAATCTTTACCCAGCTCCATCATAGCGATGTCACGCTGCTCATTGGTTAATGTAGGCCGCGCGATTAAATTTTGATGGATACGAATAGAGCGGTCGACCTCGCCTCGCTTACGGAACAGCGAACCGAGTGACAGATGGGTATCGATGGTTTCATCGTCAACATCTAGCATACTGATAAACAAATCGACGGCTTTATCCGATTCGTTCGACAGTAAGAAATTGAGGCCAGTAAAATAATCCCGGCTCAATTGTTTACGTTGATTACTTTGATTCTGCCTTATGCTCCGTCGCCCCATATACCAACCATAGGCGGCAGCAATGGGAAGCAACAGAAAGAGGATCTCAAGCATATTAGGCGTCTACATCCTGAGGGATTTTAGCGATCACTTGATTTAGTTTCTTTTTAGTTGCCGCTAAACTTAATTTCAAGCGAACAATATAGTAGCTAGCAAATAACCAACTCAAAATAAAACCAGCAAAAAAGACAATCGCTAAGACAACAGGTAAACGATATTCACCCTGTGCGACAAAATAGCTGATGGTCACCACTTGTTCGTTGCGCGCGCCAAAAATCAACGCCAGAATAAATAACAGTGCCACAAGCACAGTTGCTACAAATGATTTCACGCTGCACTCCCTAAACGCGTTTCAATTTAATGATTATCCAAGAAATTTACTAAGCTGACCAGCATTGCCTTGCAATAGATACAAAAAAGCCTCCTAACGGAGGCTTTTTACTATGCGGTCAATCACACATTAACGGCGTCAACACGCTCGCGCAGTTCTTTGCCTGGCTTAAAGTGCGGGACGTATTTACCTTCCAAATCGACTGATGAACCAGTCTTTGGATTACGGCCAGTCCGCGGTGCACGATAGTGAAGCGAGAAACTACCAAAGCCACGGATCTCAATACGATCACCGCTTTCTAATGTTGTTGCCATTTGCTCCAACATTTCTTTGATTGCGCCTTCAACCTCTTTCGCCGACAGCTGCGACTGCCTGGTGGCGAGTTTTTCGATAAGTTCAGATTTCGTCATCCTAGCTATCCCCTATTATCAAGCCAAACACAGTCGCCTAATGGGGAGAGATGTCTCCCCAAACAACAGGCGATTATTTACGAGCTGCTTTAAACGCTTCAGCCATTGCATTACTAATAACAGCGTCATCTTGTTTGTTCAGAGTCGCCATTACTTCTTTCTCTTCAGCTTCGTCTTTCGCTTTGATTGACAGGCTGATAGAGCGGTTCTTACGGTCAACACCCATGAACTTAGCTTCGATTGCATCACCTACATTATAGACAGTAGATGCATCTTCGATACGCTCACGTGAAATGTCAGCTACACGGATGTAACCTTCAACAGTGTCAGCCAGTTCAACAGTCACACCTTTAGCATCAACAGCAGAAACAGTACCGTTTACGATAGTACCTTTCTTCTTGTCAGCCAAGTATGCGTTGAATGGATCATCTTCAGTTTGCTTAACACCTAAGCTGATGCGCTCACGCTCTGGATCTACAGACAGAACCACTGCATGGATTTCATCGCCTTTCTTGTATTCAGAAACTGCGTCTTCGCCAGTACCGTTCCAAGAAATGTCAGACAGGTGAACTAGACCATCGATACCACCGTCAAGACCGATAAAGATACCGAAGTCAGTGATTGACTTGATCTTACCAGAAACCTTGTCGCCTTTGTTGTAACGAGTTGCGAAGTCATCCCATGGATTAGTCTTACATTGTTTCAGACCTAGAGAAATACGACGACGCTCTTCATCGATGTCCAGAACCAGAACTTCAACTTCATCACCTAAGTTAACCACTTTAGATGGGTGAATGTTCTTGTTAGTCCAATCCATTTCAGAAACGTGAACCAGACCTTCAACGCCTTCTTCGATTTCTACGAAGCAACCGTAGTCAGTTAGGTTAGTAACGCGACCAGTTAAACGTGTGTTTTCTGGGTAGCGTTTGCTGATTTCTAACCATGGATCTTCGCCAAGTTGTTTCAGACCTAGAGACACACGAGTGCGCTCACGATCGTACTTCAGTACTTTAACGTTGATTTCATCGCCAACATTGACGATTTCTGATGGATGTTTAACACGTTTCCACGCCATATCTGTGATATGTAGCAGACCGTCAACACCACCTAAATCTACGAATGCACCGTAGTCAGTCAGGTTCTTAACGATACCCTTAACTGCTTGACCTTCTTGCAGGTTTTCTAACAGTGCATCACGCTCAGCGCTGCTTTCTGATTCGATAACTGCACGACGAGAAACAACAACGTTGTTACGCTTCTGGTCTAGCTTGATAACTTTGAATTCTAATTCTTTGTACTCTAAGTGAGCGGTGTCGCGAACTGGGCGCACGTCAACTAGAGAACCTGGTAAGAAGGCACGGATACCGTTTAATTCAACAGTGAAACCGCCTTTAACTTTACCATTGATGATACCGATTACAGTTTCAGCATCTTCATAAGCTTTTTCCAGAACGATCCAAGCTTCATGACGTTTCGCTTTTTCGCGAGACAGTTGAGTCTCACCGAAGCCGTCTTCAACAGAGTCAAGAGCTACGTCAACTTCATCGCCAACTTGAATTTCTAAAACGCCTTGAGCGTTTTTGAATTGTTCAGCTGGGATTGGGCTTTCAGACTTCAGACCCGCGTCAACCAGTACCATACCGTTTTTGATTGATACAACAGTACCACGAACGATAGAGCCTGGACGGAATTCCAGAGTTTGAAGGGATTGTTCAAATAGATCAGCAAAAGATTCAGTCATGTTTAGGTTACTTTCTTTATTAAACCACTGTCCGTCCTAGACGTGGAGTCAGTCAAATTATCCGTATCATCCTTAATACGAATACCTATCCGGTGGACTAACTTAGTTAGTGCCGGATAATTTTTGGTTGATAAAGTTAAGCGCAAGCGCTAGCACTTCATCAATACCCTTACCGCTAGTATCGATAATGAGCGCGTCATCGGCTGGGACTAAAGGAGCCACCGGACGATTCATATCGCGGTCATCACGTTCGATAATTTCACTTAAAAGGCGCTCGATATTAACATCGAAGCCCTTGTCCTGCAACTGATTATAGCGTCTTTGGGCACGCTCTTCAGCTGAGGCGGTTAAATATAATTTTGCCGGCGCACTTGGGAAAACCACTGTTCCCATGTCGCGACCATCGGCAATTAATCCTGGCGCCGTTTTAAAGGCCCGTTGGCGACGTAATAAGGCTTCTCTCACCCGTGGAAAGGCAGCGACTTTTGAAGCGGCATTCGAGCACTCTTGGGTGCGAATGTCGTTGGTGACGTCTTCACCTTCCAATATCACTTGAACCGGATCTTTATCATTGCCTGTTAGAAACTTCACATCCAGATGTGCCGCTAACAACGTGATAGACTCTTCATTTTCCAGTTCAACGTTATGATGAATTGCTGCAAGCGCAAGAACTCGGTAAATGGCACCACTATCAAGTAGTTGCCAACCTAGATGCTGAGCCAATAATTGACTAATTGTACCTTTGCCAGCACCACTTGGGCCGTCGATTGTGACTACAGGAGCCCGTTCAGACATACATTCCTCCGCAAAAAATAACCATCATCCGTGAGTTCATCAAGTGAGCCCCCGAAAATGAGCGCGCCGCATTGTACAACAAAAGACAAACAAAATCCGTGGATTTTTTATGAAGATTAGAAGCCGCACAAATACGGCTTGCTATTCTTGACATTGATGGTTGTAACAATGACGAAACAAACAGACTTAGCCTTGCAGGCTCGCAAACTGCTTAAAGTAGTCAGGGAATGTTTTAGAAGTACAATCTGGATCATTGATGGTGATACCGCAATCGGCAAATGCCAGCATAGAAAAGCACATGGCCATGCGGTGATCATTGTAGGTATCAATTTCAGCGGTGTTAATCACGGCAGGCGGGGTGATTTTAATGTAGTCATTCCCCTCTTCAACCTCGGCGCCCACTTTTCGCAGTTCAGTTGCCATAGCCGCTAACCGGTCGGTTTCTTTAATACGCCAGTTATAGATATTGCGAATAACCGTCGTGCCTTTAGCAAATAAGGCTGCGGTTGCAATGGTCATGGCAGCATCGGGAATGTGGTTCATGTCTAAGTCGACGGCCGTTAATTGGGAGCCGCGGGCAATAATATAGTCATCGCCCCACTCGATATCTGCGCCCATTTTTTCGAGCACATCGGCAAATTTTACATCGCCTTGAATACTCAAACGACCCACACCCGTGACTTTGACTTCGCCGCCCTTAATCGCCCCTGCCGCGAGGAAATACGATGCCGATGACGCATCGCCTTCTACCAGTACTTTACCCGGTGATATATAACGCTGGCCTGCAACAAGCTCAAAACGCGCGTAGTCATGGTTAATGACGTTAACGCCGAACTGCGCCATCAAGGCGATAGTAATATCGATATAAGGCTTAGAGACTAACTCGCCTTTGACATGGATATTGACGCTGCCCTTAGCAAGCGGCGCAACCATCAACAAAGCCGTTAAAAACTGGCTCGATAAATCGCCTGCAATTTCAACATCACCGCCATTAAGGCCAGTGGCATTAATCGTCAGTGGCGGGAAACCGTCATTTTTAAGATAAACAATATTGGCACCGAGTTGCCTTAAGGCATCGACTAAATCGCCAATCGGACGCTCTTCCATACGTGGTTCGCCCGTGAGAGTAAATTCACCTTGGCCTAAGGTTAAGGCGGCGCATAAGGGGCGCATTGCGGTACCCGCATTGCCTAAAAACAATTCCTGCGCGGATGCTGAGGAAATCACACCACCTAAACCATCGAGTTCACACACAGTATTGTTTTGCGATAAACGGTAGTTCATCCCTAACTGCTTGAGGGAGGCCAACATGTGGCGGATATCATCTGAGTCGAGCAGATTGGTGAGCGTGGTCGTACCTTGGGCTAAGGTGGCCAATAATAAGGCTCGATTTGAAATACTTTTTGAGCCCGGAATATTGATTTCACCGCGGACTTGCACAACAGGTTCAAGACGTAATTGCTTCATGAATAAATCTTCTTTCTCTATAGGGCGTCATCATCACGATCACGCGGACTGAATACGCAAAATGGCAACTTCACGCTACAGCGCGTCAAGTTAAGATTACAAATAAAAGGAGATTGGGGCCTTGTTGGTGCTTCGTCGTTATAAAATTACCGATTGTCGCTAAGGATTCAACCGTTTTTTCGAGAAAAATGACATTTTGGTCAGATTATTTGCTGAGAACAGTGTAAAAATAACAAAAACGCAAAATTTAAGCGGTTAATTTATGATTTAACCGTATTTTTGGCAGGCTTTTTTGCCAAGATAACTAGCGTGTAATCACAGTTTTCACTTTAATTACTTTACCTTTCCGCGCTATTCTAGCCTCCAAACGATAAATAACGCATATCTGATACGAACAATCACGTTTGCACTATAACCAGAAAGGTAGATGGAGCTATGTTTAACTCACTCATCGCAATGCCAGCAGATCCCATCCTTGGCTTGTTGACTCAGTACCGCGAAGACACCCACCCGCAAAAAGTTGATTTAGGTGTGGGCGTTTATAAAGACCCTACAGGCGTGACCCCGATCCTGAGCTGCGTGAAAAAAGCCGAGAAATTCCGTCTCGATACCGAAACCACTAAAGTGTATATTGGCCCAACAGGCTCACCACAATTCAACACCTTGATGACGGAATTAGCCTTTGGTACTGGCCACTGTGCCATTATCGCTAACCGTATCCGCACTGTATCGACCCCCGGTGGTACAGGCGCGCTGCGCGTGGCGGGTGACTTTATCAAACGCTGCAACCCGAATGCTGTGTTATGGGTAAGCGATCCAACGTGGGCAAACCATATCGGTTTATTCGAAGCGGCTGGCATTACTGTTAAAACCTATCCTTACTATGACTACGATAGCAAATCATTGAAATTTGATGAGATGCTTGCCGCATTATCGCAAGTAAGTCCTGATGATGTGGTGTTATTCCACGCCTGTTGCCATAACCCAAGCGGAATGGATTTAACCACAGAGCAATGGGATAAAGTGGTTGCCCTGACAAAAGAGCAAGGCTTTACACCACTGATTGACATGGCCTACCAAGGCTTTGGTGATGGCGTGGATATTGATGCCTACGGCGTGCGTCATATGGCGGCAGCGGTCGATAATATGATCCTGTGCAGCTCATGCTCGAAAAACTTCGGTTTGTACCGTGAGCGTATTGGTTCCTGCTCTGTGATTGCCAAAGATGCCAATACCGCCAATATCGCGCAATCTGTGCTGCTTTATGTGGTTCGCTGCCTCTACTCTATGCCACCTGCCCATGGCGCAGCGATTGTTGAGACGATTTTAGGATCGGCAGAATTAACCCAAGAATGGCTTGATGAGCTGAAAGTGATGCGCGATCGCATCAACGGCAACCGCGCCATTTTAGTGAATAAACTTAAAGCCAACGGCGTAAACCGTGACTTTAGCTTTATCGCCCGCCAAAAAGGTATGTTCTCTTTCCTTGGGGTGGCTCCAGAGCAAGTGGCGCGCCTACAAAAAGAATTCAGCATCTATATGGTAGGTTCAAGCCGCATCAGTATTGCTGGGATCAGTGAAGATAACGTTGATTACTTAGCTCAATCGATTGCTAAAGTGCTTTAAGCCGCTGAGTTTATCTGCACCGCTCACTCTGCTGTATTCCCGCAATAAAGGGATACAGCAGAGTTCATTTACCGCCTCAAGTGTTAAATTTTTCAATCATCCCACCCGATCAGTTTTGGCAGTTCATTAACCTCAGTTTCATATCCACAATATGACAAGCAAGGCCACGTCTCATTGTTCAAGCATTTATTTTTAATCGTAAAACCACATTCTAGTGATTTTGACATCGCGGCTTTATCGCAATAAGCCACAAATTGTGACCTCGGTTGGCGGATTTCCATTTCATTAATCAGGGCTGCGGCAATTTTCACTTTTTAAAGCCAAAGCCACTGAGTAGATTAGTGGTTATCATAGAACTTGTGGATATTCCGCCATGTTATTACCAGATAGATTAGTGCAAATCGTCACCAACCCGCAGCTTTCACACAAGCAAAAATCCAACTATTTAGCATTAGAAGCGGAAGCCAGTTTGCCCTATATGTCGATATCGCCCGAGGTAAAAGCGGCGATGAATGACGGTATTATTTGCGACATGTTTGAAGGCCATGCGCCGTTTAAACCACGCTATGTGTTGCCAGATTATGCCCGCTACCTTCAACAAGGCTCTGAATACTTAGAGTTATCTGCGGCAAAAAACTTGGACGAAGCCATCAATGCCTTAACGATTCTGTATCATCACGTGCCATCGGTGACCAATATCCCCGTGTATTTAGGTCAGCTGGATGACATTTTGATGCCTTTCGTTGAAGGAATGGATGTGGAAGTCCTTTATCGTAAATTAAAACTGTTCTGGATCATGCTCGACAGAACCCTGCCCGATGCCTTTATGCATGTGAATATTGGCCCTACAGATAACATCGTTTGCCGCACCCTACTGCGCATTGATGCCGAGTTAAAACAAGTTGCCCCCAATTTGACTTTTATGTACGACCCCGCCGTCACGCCAGATGAATTGTTGTTGATTGCGACCACCAATATTTGTCAGTGCAGTAAGCCACATATCGCGAATTACCCTCTGCATGCCAGTGCGTTTGATGAGCGCGGTTTTGGTATTGTCAGTTGCTACAACGCGTTGCCGTTAGCGGGCGGCGCCAATACCTTAGTTCGACTTAATCTTAAAGAAGTTGCGTTAAAGGCCAATTCTATAAACGATTTTTTTGATACTGTATTGCCAAACTACTGCTCACTCACCTTTGAGCTCATTGAAGCGCGCTCGGCATTTTTGCATCAAGAATCACACTTCTTTGACAGCTTTTTAGTTAAAGAGCAATTGATCGATGAATCGCGCTTTGCACCCATGTTTGGTATTTACGGCATGGCAGAAGCCGTGAATATTCTGCGGACATTCACTGCAACTGATGCAACGAAGTTATCTCAACGAGATCAACACACTGGCTATGGTCATCAGGCAGATGCAAATCAACTTGGCTACCGTATTTCTGCTGCGCTCGATGCCATAGTGAAATCCACACCCGTCGCCCATGGTTACCATGGGCGGGCACTACTGCATTCACAGGGCGGTATTAGTATCGACAACGATGTGACTCCTGGCGTTCGCATCCCCTATGGCACTGAACCGAATCCCATCGCCCATATTCAAGCCCTAGCGCAACATCATCAGTATTATACGGCGGGGATTAGCGATATTTTGACCATAGATGAAACCGTGAAATCCAATCCTCAAGCCATGTTCCAACTGTGTAAAGCCGCGCTTGAGTTAGGTTTTAGGGAGTTTACCGCCAATGTCGCCTCTAACGATTTAATGCGCGTGACTGGCTATATGGTAAAACGCTCAGATATTGAAGCGTTTAAACAGTGCGGCTCGCGTCTCAATACCACAGGCTTAGCCGCAGAAGCTGCGGTTAATACGGGAATATTGCAACGACAAGCACGAGTTATCGCCCATGAACACTCCCCTTGTGTCTTTAAATAGACACGCTATTGTCAGTCAGCTATTGCCCTTTTCATGCGTCGACGGGCCTGGCAGCAGGCTCGTATTATTCCTGCAGGGCTGTAACTATCAATGCAAAAACTGCCATAACCCACATACCATAGGCTTATGTGATGCTTGTGGCGATTGTGTCGCCACCTGCCCTGAAAATGCGCTGACATTGATGAGTCTCAATAATAAGCCTCACATTCAATGGGATAGTGAGCGTTGTAGCCAATGCAATACTTGTCTTACCGTATGCCCGAAACAAGCGAGCCCTAAGGTCAGTCGTTACACAGTCGAGGAGATACTGACGATTCTCCATAGTCAGCGTCACTTTATTAATGGTATTACGGTTAGCGGCGGCGAAGCGAGTCTGCAACTGCCGTTTATTATTGCGTTGTTTCAAGCGATTAAGGCCTCAAAGCCGTTATCACACCTGACTTGCATGCTCGACACCAATGGCAGTTTAAGTCTAACGGGATGGCATAAACTGCTGCCGTTTTTAGATGGCGCTATGGTGGATCTTAAAGCGTGGCAGCAAGATACCCATAGGTATATTACCGGTCGTGATAACCATGCCGTGTTCAAATCAATCCAGTTATTGGCTAAACAGCAAAAACTGTATGAGGTGAGATTGCTGCACATTCCGAGCATCACGGATTATGAGGAAGAAATAGACGCGCTAGCGACCTATTTACTTCTGCTAGGCCCAGATACACGAGTTAAGTTAAATGCCTTTCACCATCATGGTGTTGTCGATGAAGCACTCAATTGGCCAAGCTGTAAACAAGCCGATATTGAACGCTTAGCCGCAACGCTTGCAAAGCGAGGCGTAACCAATCTCGTGTTACCTTCCATATACCTTTAACGACTGCAAAGCAAAATTTGCTCATAAAGCCAGCGTAGTGCGGGATCTTTCATGCTTTGACTATGCCAAACTAGGCTGTAAGCCACTTTGCCATATTCTATGGGTAAAGATTTAATCGTTAAGCCTTGAGCTTGGCTAGCGATGGATGCCCAGCGGCGCGAGCAGGTAAAGAGCAACTCACTGTGGTGGCACATTAACGCCGCACTGCCAAAGTCTGGGACCGAAATGGGAACGGCACGTTTTTTAGATTGCTGGGCGAGCAAAATATCAAAAAAAGGCGTACTGAGATCCGTATCGGTAATGCCAATATGGCTAAAACTCAGGTAATCATCGAAGCTGATATGCGGCTGTTTAGCCAAGGGATGGGATGAATTCATCAGGCAGATCATTTCATCGCTAAACAAGGTTTCCCACACCAGATCGTCTTGAAGAGGATTAGGTTGACTCAGATCATGGGGTAACAGCACAAAGTCTAATGTACCTTTAAGCAATCCATCAAAACCAATATTGTCTTTACTGTAAATATCGAGGTGGATATTAGGAGCCAAGCTCAGAATATGGGCACTGAGCTTGGCGGCCAGCAGTTCAAAGGTGCTTTCGCGCATCGCAAGCGAAAAACGCCCCTCAAAATGTGCAGGGTTAAACGCATCCTGACTCATGATCTGATTCATATCATTGATCATCTGCTGCACGCTTGGCCCTAATCGTCTTGCCAATGGGGTTGCTACCAGTGAGTTGCCGTTACGATAGAACAGTTCATCGTTTAAACTGTCCCTGAGCTGGCTTAAGGTTTTACTGACGGATGAGGGGCTTAAACATAAACGTTCGGCGCTGGCGGTTACACTCAGGGTATCGAGCATCACATGCAAAGTGATCAAATGCTTCATACTAATCCGCGAAAGCTTGGCCAAATCCATCGGTGACATCCTATTGATTTATCGTGTACACACATCTAAAGATACGTTCTTTTAATTATGATAAACAATAACATACAACTAACCCAGCATCTTACTCAGTAATGAGCGTCAGCTCACAGGCTTTCTCAAAACGAGTGTTCTTGAAGGCATATGGTCTCAACGTCATCTTGCTTAACGCCATTGTCGATAAATTAAAGTTAACAAAAAAGCGAATGCATTTGAGCATTCGCTTTTGGGATGGCTAACTTTGGATAGCTAACTTGGAATGGCTAACTGATGATCAACATTCAATAAGCATAACGTTGATATTCAAGCAGCAAACTCTAGACGCTAAGCGTCGCAAGCTAATGAGTAACTCAATACAGCTAAGCCTAGCTATGTTTGTTTGCAAACTCATTCATAAACTTGACCAAGGCAACTACGCCATCGAGTGGCATTGCATTATAGAGGCTAGCACGCATACCACCTACGATACGATGGCCCTTTAAGGCAACGAGTCCAGCTATTTGGGCTTGCTTTAGGAACTCACTATCGAGCGCTTCGTTGACTAATTGGAAAGTCACGTTCATTTGTGAGCGGTTCGCTGCAACAACCCCATTACGGTAGAAAGCATTACCATCAATGCATTGATATAACATCTGCGCTTTTTGTTGATTAATTTTTGCAATACTCGCAATGCCGCCAATGGACTTAAGCCAAGCAAAGACTTCAGCGGCGAGATACCAAGCAAAGGTTGGCGGTGTGTTGAACATAGAATCATGCTCAACGGCTAAACGATAGTCCATGATGGACGACTGCACTAAACTCGGCAGTTTGAGCATGTCATCACGCACTATCACTATCGACAGACCCGATGGACCTATGTTCTTTTGTGCGCCAGCGTAAATCAAACCGTAGCGGCTGACGTCGATTTCACGTGACATAATGGTTGACGATAAATCGGCAACAATTGGCCAAGGTGAGTCTAATTCGTCAAAAATTTCGATACCATCTACTGTCTCATTTGGACAGTAGTGAACATAGCGATAATCGGCATCAATTTTATGTAAGTCAGGTAAGACAACCGCATTGAGTCCATTGTATTTTTCAACAATATTCAGACTATCAATCTGTGCTTCACCCACGAGCTTTTGTGCTTCGGCTAACGCGGCAGATGACCATTGACCACTGACTAAATACAGGGCTCGGCCATGATTACCTAAAAAATTATTCACAACAGCGGAGAACTGTCCACGACCACCGCCGTGCATAAATAGCACATGGTAATTTGTGGGGATCTGCATCAGTTCACGTAAATCGGACTCGGCTTGTTGTGTAAGCGCTATGAACTCTTTACTTCGGTGGCTGATTTCCATCACGGAAACGCCTTGGCCATTCCAATCAAGTAATTCCTGTTGTGCTTTTTTCATTACCGCTGCGGGTAACATTGCAGGTCCAGCACAGAAATTATAAATCGCGCTCACTGACACTCTCCTTAATCCCAACCATGATGTAGGTATTGATAAATACGAAACCATTCTAAAATGAACAATGCTACCAACAATCAATGCCATTAAAAAAACGAGCGTCCAATTGGACGCTCGTTAATATGACACTTAATTACTCTTCGTCTTGCTCATCATCAGCAAGCTCGTCTTCATCTTCGTCCAACTCTTCTTCGTCATCCAGCGCTTCTTCAAGCGCCTCGTCGGCTAATTCGCCTTCGATAATGACAGGAACAATCGGTAAACCGTTTTCATCCAGCTCGACTTCATCTTCTTCAGTTTGGATTTCGTCGATACGTTGTAGGCCGACCACTTTCTCGTCGCCCGCAGTGCGGATAATCGTTACACCTTGAGTGTTACGGCCAATGATAGACACGCCGCTCGCAGGTGTACGCACTAAGGTACCTTTATCACTGATGAGCATCAGTTCGTCGTTAAGACCGACTTGAACAGCCCCAACAACTGCGCCGTTACGTTCGCTCACCTTGATAGAAACCACACCTTTAGTCGCACGGCTCTTCGCTGGGTATTCAGACAGTTGCGTCCGTTTACCGTAACCGTTTTCAGTCACAGTCAGAATCGCGCCATCGCCTTTGGGTACGATAAGCGACACGACTTTCTGACCTTCTTCTAAACGAATACCACGAACGCCTGTTGCAGTACGGCCCATAGGACGTAAGGACAAGACTTCTTCGCCGGTTTCAGGATCGGTTTTCACTTCGCCTGTTTCAGAATCACGTACTTTCTCACCAAAGCGAACCACTTTACCTTCGTTCGAGAACAACATGATTTCGTCATCACCGTTAGTGATATCGACACCGATCAGTTGGTCACCGTCTTTGAGGTTAACGGCGATAATGCCGTTTGCACGTGGGTTGCTATAAGCAGTTAGTGCGGTTTTCTTCACAGTACCGTGAGAGGTCGCCATGATGATGTACTTGTCCGCCGCGTATTCACGTACTGGCAGAATCGCAGTAATGCGCTCGCCATCAGATAACGGCAGCAAGTTAACAATTGGACGACCACGGGCCGTACGGCTCGCTAATGGCAGTTGATAAACTTTGAGCCAGTACATCTTACCAAAATCAGAGAAGCACAAAATGGTATCATGGGTATTGGCAACTAACAGCTTCTCGACGAAATCTTCGTCTTTCACTTTCGTCGCGGCTTTACCTTTACCACCACGGCGCTGGGCTTGGTAATCGGTCAATGGTTGATACTTGGCATAACCTAAGTGCGACAGTGTTACCACAACGTCTTCTTCGTTGATCAAGTCTTCAAGACTCATATCGACTTCGTTGGCATTGATCACTGTACGGCGCGCATCACCATATTCTTCAAGGATTTGAACTAATTCTTCCTTGATTACTTCCATCAAACGCTCAGGACTGCGCAAAATAAACAGCAGACCAGCGATAAATTCGAGCAGTTCTTCGTATTCGGCGATGATCTTATCGTGCTCAAGACCGGTCAAACGGTGTAAACGCAGTTCCAGAATGGCCTGAGCTTGTTGCTCAGTCAGGAAGTATTGACCGTCACGAATACCGTATTGTGGCTCTAACCACTCTGGACGCGCGGCGTCATCGCCCGCTTTTTCCAGCATGCCTTGAACGTGGCCTAATTCCCAACCTTGCTCAACCAATTTCACTTTGGCATCCGCAGGCGTGGGTGAGGCTTTGATCAGTGCAATAATCGGATCAATGTTAGCCAGTGCAACCGCCAGCGCTTCCAAAATATGGGCACGCTCACGGGCTTTACGCAGTTCGAATACGGTACGACGCGTCACTACTTCACGGCGATGCAAAATAAAGCATTCGAGCATTTCTTTAAGGTTAAACAGTTTAGGCTGACCATTGGTCAGGGCCACCATGTTAATTCCGAAAGAACACTGCATTTGCGTTTGAGCATAAAGGTTATTGAGTACAACCTCGCCCACTTCACCGCGCTTAATTTCGATAACGATACGCATACCGTCTTTATCAGACTCGTCGCGTAGACCGCTGATCCCTTCAAGCTTTTTATCTTTAACCAGCTCGGCAATCTTCTCGATTAAACGGGCTTTATTCACTTGATACGGGATTTCAGTGACGATAATGCGCTCACGGCCATTATCTTCGGTTTCCACATCTGCCAGAGCACGCATGATCGCGCGGCCACGGCCAGTTTTATAGGCATCAATAATGCCTTTACGGCCGTTGATAATCGCTGCTGTGGGGAAATCCGGACCTGGAATGTATTCCATCAACTGTTCAATCGACAGTGAAGGTTCTTCAATCAATGCCAAACAGCCCTTCACCACTTCTGTTAAGTTGTGGGGTGGGATGTTGGTTGCCATACCCACGGCAATACCCGATGAACCGTTAATTAACAGGTTAGGTACGCGTGTAGGTAATACAGCTGGGATCTGTTCTGTGCCGTCGTAGTTAGGGACGAAATCCACTGTCTCTTTTTCAAGATCAGCCAGTAATTGGTGCGCCAACTTATCCATACGGATTTCGGTATAACGCATTGCCGCCGCTGAGTCACCGTCGACCGAACCGAAGTTACCTTGGCCGTCTACTAAGGTGTAACGCAGTGAGAATGGCTGGGCCATACGGACGATAGTGTCATAAACAGCAGAATCACCATGGGGGTGATATTTACCGATGACGTCACCGACCACACGGGCTGATTTTTTGTAAGGCTTGTTCCAATCGTTCTTCAATTCACTCATGGCAAACAGAACGCGGCGATGAACCGGCTTTAAACCGTCGCGCACGTCTGGTAATGCACGTCCCACGATAACGCTCATGGCGTAATCAAGGTACGAATTCTTTAGTTCGTCTTCGATATTAATTGGCGAAATAGATGATGCCAGATCAGTCATAAACTGCTCGTTCCCCTGAAAAATAGCCGACAACGTATAATCCGTATCATTGCCTAGCCCAAAAACGTGATTTGGCATTCTAACACAGTTATTTAATGTCGCCAGACCTATCATTATCGAATTGAGAGTCTGGTGGCTTAATAGATGAAAACACTGTCAATTTGGTCGTTTGTGCGATAAACAAGCGTTGAAATTCACGGCTTACGATGAGGAAAAATCGCCAAAGGGATAAAGTAAAAGGTCGATACGGAGCACAACAATTAACATAAAAGCAGATAACTGCTGAAAATTCACTCAACCACAAGGGCTTAGCTCAGTCGAGCACTTTGTTTATCAAACATAGTCGTTATAATAGCCGCACAATACAGCTTCTTCAGGTAATAGCATGCATCAGAATACCAATGTAGACCCACAGGAAATCGCAAAGTTTGAACGTATGGCCGAAACTTGGTGGGATCTCAACGGCGAATTTAAGCCGCTGCATCTATTGAACCCGCTGCGCTTAAACTATATCGATCAAACCGCAGGTGGTATTTTCGGCAAGAAAGTGCTCGACGTTGGTTGCGGCGGCGGGATTTTATCTGAAAGCATGGCCCGTATCGGTGCCGAGGTTGATGGTCTCGACATGGGTGATGAGCCCTTAGAAGTCGCGCGCCTGCATGCCCTCGAAACGGGCGTGAGCATTAATTATGTAAAAAATACTGCCGAGGCCCACAGCCAAGATCATCAAGCCTATTACGATGTGGTGACCTGCATGGAAATGCTCGAACATGTACCCGATCCACAATCTGTGATCAAGGCTTGCTGTGACATGGTTAAACCCGGTGGTCATGTGTTTTTCTCCACCATCAACCGCAACATTAAATCCTACGTGCACACCATTTTAGGTGCGGAATATTTGCTAAAAATGCTGCCAGTTGGCACCCACGAGCATAAAAAATTCATTAAGCCTTCGGAGCTGATTGAGCTAGTAGATAATACCGATCTTATCTGTACCGATGCCTTAGGGGTAAGCTACAACCCATTGACGGGCATTTTTAAGTACACGCCAAAGGTTGATGTGAATTACATGATAGCGACGCGTAAGGTTGATTAATATGAGTCTGGCACAGATCCAAGGCGTACTGTTCGATCTCGACGGCACCTTAGCCGATACCGCGCCGGATCTGGTGCAAGCCCTCAATTTAAGTCTTCAGGACGTCGGCATCGCCGCGCAGCCGTTAGCGGCCATGCGCTACGCCGCATCCCACGGCAGTTTTGCTTTAGTCGATGCGGCAATACCCAATGCAGCGGATGATCTTCGTACTCAAGTTCAGCAAGGGCTGCTCGCCCACTATCAGCGCATTAATGGCGATCACTGTGCGCTATTCACAGGCATTGCTGCATTACTCGACTGGCTCGAGTTAACGCAACTGCCGTTTGGGGTGATCACCAACAAGCCTGCCCGCTTTACCCGTCCCTTATTGCGAAAACTGAATTTACACTTACGTATGCCCGTTATCATCAGTGGCGATTCAACCAAACACGCTAAACCCCACACAGCACCTATGCTGTTAGGCGCACAACAGCTGAACTGTGCTCCAGAGCACATTTTGTATCTTGGGGATGCCGAGCGAGATTTGCTCGCGGCCAAGGCTGCTGGCATGTTAGGCGGCGTGGCCCTATGGGGTTATCTGGGCGTGAACGACAAGCCGTTGCAATGGCCAGCGCACGCGCATTTTGCGAGCCCAACTGAGCTACATCAAGCACTAATCGAAGCATTGGCTTAACAACATCAACCAAAAACAGCGCCTACAATGCTCACGAATAAGGCATCCAATACGTAACTTCACTGACGAACATCAGTGTGTCAGCATACTATTTATGACCCACGGAAAAAGTCAGGCGGATAAAAGATCGGCACTCGTGAGCGATCGCGATCTAAAGAAAAGATCGCCTAAAAATCCCCCATGAGTGTGACACGCTAACCTGAAATTGAGCTTCAAGGTTAGTCGTTACTAACGCAAAATTTTATCCTCACGTTATCCACAAGATGTCCCCTGAATTCAGACTTGCAAATAGGGGCAAACCTCACTATCTTGTATCCCATATAATTTAAAACACCATATCTTGTGTATAGGTAACAATCAGACACACTAGAAGCTCGCCGCTTAATTGACTCGTTTGTAACCAGTCAGCTGTATTTAAGGGACGATTATTGATTGTTTTACAAGGATACGTACGGTGATTTTGCTCACCTAAATACATATAAGAACCAAGGCCTATCTCCAAATGAATAGCACTATGACAGTCACAAAACGCTGTGGCGATCGTGAGAATATCGATCTCGAAAAAATACACCGCGTAATTACTTGGGCAGCCAAGGGATTAAAAAACGTTTCTGTTTCGGAAGTTGAACTTCGCTCGCACCTACAGTTTTTCGATGGCATCCCAACCGAAGCTATCCATGAAACCATTATCAAGGCTGCGGCGGATTTAATTTCTCCAGAATCACCGGACTATCAGTTCCTCGCTGCCCGTTTAGCGGTGTTTCATTTGCGTAAGAAGGCCTTCGGTCAGTTTGAGCCGCCCGCATTGTATGCTCACGTGACTAAGTTGGTTGAGCTAGGTAAATACGATCAACACATTTTAAGAGATTACACTCGCGAAGAGCTGGATGTGATGGATACCTATATCGACCATTGGCGCGATATGGACTTCTCTTACGCAGCGGTAAAACAGCTTGAAGGCAAATATTTAGTTCAAAACCGTGTGACCCACGAAATCTATGAGAGCGCGCAGTTCCTTTACATTTTGGTCGCGGCTTGCTTGTTTGCCCGTTATCCAAAAGAGACGCGCCTGAAATACGTTAAAGATTTCTATGACGCGGTATCAACTTTTAAACTGTCGCTGCCAACGCCAATTATGGCCGGTGTGCGCACCCCAACGCGTCAGTTTAGCTCTTGCGTACTGATCGAATGTGGTGACAGCTTAGATTCTATCAACGCGACCGCTTCGTCTATCGTGAAATATGTCAGCCAACGTGCGGGTATCGGTATTAACGCTGGTCGTATTCGCGCCTTAGGTAGCCCAATCCGTGGTGGTGAAGCCTTCCACACAGGTTGTTTACCTTTCTATAAGTATTTCCAAACCGCAGTGAAGTCGTGTTCTCAAGGCGGCGTGCGTGGCGGTGCTGCGACCCTGTTCTACCCTATTTGGCACTTAGAAGTCGAATCTCTGCTGGTATTGAAAAATAACCGCGGCGTCGAAGACAACCGTATCCGTCATTTAGACTACGGTGTGCAGTTAAACAAAATCATGTATCAACGTCTGATCAAAGGCGAAAACATCAGTTTATTTAGCCCATCTGACGTACCTGGCTTGTACGATGCTTTCTTTGAAGATCAAAACGAATTCGAACGTTTATATGTGCAATATGAGCAAGACAGCAGCATTCGTAAGAAAACCATAAAAGCAGTTGAGCTGTTTTCACTGATGATGCAAGAGCGTGCCTCAACGGGCCGTATCTACATTCAGAACGTGGATCACTGCAACACTCACAGCCCGTTCGATTCAAAAGTTGCGCCGATCAGACAGTCTAACCTGTGTCTTGAAATCGCCCTGCCGACTAAACCATTGAACAACATCGATGATCCAGAAGGTGAAATCGCGCTTTGTACGCTGTCAGCACTTAACTTAGGTTCTATCAAAGAATTATCTGATATTGAGCCATTAGCCGACCTCGCCGTACGCGCACTGGATAATCTATTGGATTATCAAGATTACCCTATCAAGGCTGCTCAAATTGCCTCGATGAATCGCCGTACTTTAGGCATAGGCGTGATCAACTTCGCTAACTATTTAGCGAAAAACGGCATGAAGTATTCCGATGGTAGCGCGAACGCTTTAACCCACAGAACCTTCGAAGCGATTCAGTACTATTTACTGAAAGCCTCAATGAACTTAGCCAAAGAGCAAGGTGCGTGTCCGTTATTCCACGAGACCACTTACTCTCAAGGTATTTTGCCAATCGATACCTACAAACGTGACTTGGATAAAATTTGTGCCGAACCATTGCACTTAGACTGGGAATCACTGCGTAGCGATATCAAGCAATATGGCCTGCGTAACTCAACGCTGTCGGCATTAATGCCATCAGAAACCTCGTCGCAAATCTCCAATGCGACCAATGGTATTGAGCCACCACGTGGCCTTATCAGCGTGAAATCGAGCAAAGACGGTCAGCTAAAACAAGTGGTACCAGATTTCGATACACTGAAAGATAGCTATGAATTGCTGTGGAAAATGCCAAGCAACGACGGTTACTTACAGTTAGTGGGTATTATGCAGAAATTCGTTGACCAAGCGATTTCAGCTAACACTAACTACGATCCTTCACGTTTTGAAGGCCGTAAAGTACCCATGCAAACCCTGCTGAAAGATTTGCTCAATGCTTACAAGTTAGGTGTTAAAACGCTTTACTACCATAACACTCGCGATGGTGCGTCGGATTCACACGATGACATCACCAATTTAGAGAAAGAAGATGACGGTTGCGCCGGCGGCGCATGTAAAATCTAGTCTTTAACTTTAACGTTAACGGTTTTATAGGGATCCCTATCTTAGTGGATCCCTATCCATTGGAAAAATAGCACCATGGCCTACTCTACCTTCTGTCAAACACCCAACGATGCCACCCGTGAACCTATGTTTTTAGGTCAATCGGTCAACGTGGCTCGTTACGATCAACAAAAATATGAAGTGTTCGAAAAACTGATAGAAAAGCAGTTATCTTTCTTTTGGCGCCCGGAAGAAGTAGACGTCAGTCGCGATAAGATTGACTACGGTGCATTGCCTGATCATGAAAAACATATCTTTATTTCGAACCTGAAATACCAAACCCTACTCGACTCGATTCAAGGCCGCTCACCCAATGTGGCCTTTTTGCCGCTGGTGTCACTGCCTGAATTAGAAACCTGGATTGAGACTTGGTCTTTCTCTGAGACGATTCACTCGCGCTCATACACCCACATCATTCGCAATATCGTTAACGATCCTTCAGTGATCTTCGACGATATTGTTGTGAACAAAGAAATCTTAAGCCGTGCGACCGATATCGCCGCTTATTACGATCACTTGATCCAACTGACTCAGATATTCCATTTACTCGGTGCAGGAACCCATGTTATCGATGGCAAAGAAGTCATAGTCAATACCCGCACCCTGAAAAAAGCCTTGTACCTGTGCATGATGTCAGTCAACGCCCTAGAAGCGATTCGTTTCTATGTTAGCTTTGCCTGCTCATTTGCCTTTGCTGAACGTAAGCTCATGGAAGGTAACGCGAAAATCATTCGCTTAATCGCCCGTGATGAAGCCTTACACTTAAACAGCACTCAGCATATTTTAAGCATCATGCAAGGCGGTAAAGACGATCCAGAAATGGGTGAAATTGCTGCAGAATGCCAACAGGAAGCTTTCGATTTATTCTTCAAAGCCGCAGAGCAAGAAAAAGAATGGGCCAAATACCTGTTCAAAGACGGCTCTATGATAGGTTTGAATGAACAGATCCTGTGCCAATACGTTGAGTTTATTACTAATCAACGCATGAAGTCGGTGAATCTACCGCAACCATACCCAGAAATTACCAATCCATTACCTTGGATGAAAAACTGGTTAGAAAGCGATGCAGTGCAAGTTGCACCACAGGAAGTTGAAGTCTCTTCATACCTTGTCGGCCAAATCGACTCCGCGGTTGATGGTGATGAGTTCCTCGACTTCGATCTATAAGACACTTAAAAGTGACGTTACAAAATGGCATTAAAACAGTGACATCAAAAAAACGGCCACAAAATCTGTTTGCGAAGGCGCCAATCGTGCGCCTTCAAGGTCAACCTGTGTTGCTCTTTACCGAGCAACAAGGCACTTTGCTGCAAGCGCTCGAAGCCAAAAAAGTCAAAATCTTCTCAGAATGTCGCAACGGTTTCTGCGGTGCCTGCAAAACACGCGTCATCAGCGGAAAAGTCAGCTACTTAAACGAACCCTTAGCCGAACTCAAACATGATGAATGTTTGCCCTGCTGCTGTGTACCAACCGAAGATTTAGAGCTGGATCTATCACCTGAAGGTGCAGCTGTGGTCACCTATTCGTGTCAATCGAATCAGAATAAAGCCAGTTTAGCAAAGTCAAAGCAAACACAAAATGTAGCAAGTGACACACGCACGCAGAAACAGGCAGTGTTTGAAGACTCATAACGGCAAGACTCGATTGTTCAATAAGCTGCTTTAAACAAGATGTGGCGTTAAAACCCAAAATCGCTTTAAAACAAAAATGAGCTTTTAAACAAAGAGTAGCTTTAAGACAAACAGCCCCTTTCAATACAGCCTTATTCAATCCGCGCCATTAGATACCAAACGTTTTAAAACCCACTATTCTCCCTTCTCTCTATTTTCAATGCATTCACACAAACAAACTAAAACAAAAAAGCCTGAACACAGGTTCAGGCTTTCAGGATCTAACATTGAATACTTAACGCTTAAAACGTAAGGCTTATCGACTTTCTATAAACGCATTGCCAGTTCAGCGCCTTGGCGGATTGCACGCTTAGCATCAAGCTCTGCCGCGACATCTACGCCACCAATCAGATGCACAGGCAGGCCCGTCGCTTTCATCTCATCCACTAACGTGCGATTCGATTCTTGCCCAGCACACAAAACGACGTTATCAACGGCCAGCACTTCAGCGGTTTCACCCACGCGAATATGCAGTCCGGCATCATCAAACTTATCGTAACTCACGCCCGTTTTCATCTTCACATCATGTTGCTTAAGCACAAGACGGTGGATCCAGCCGGTAGTTTTACCTAAGCCCTTGCCCATCTTCGACGTTTTACGTTGCAGTAAAAACACCTTACGATGATCTGTATTGTCGGAATGAGGTTCAGTTAGGCCGCCTGCATGCAGGTAAGTTTTATCTATGCCCCACTGTTGCAGCCATTTATCGGGATTCAAGGTGCTCGACTGGCGCTCACACAAAAAGTGCGCCATATCGAACCCTATACCGCCAGCGCCAATCAAGGCCACCGTATTACCGACAGTCACTTCACCCGAGAGCACTTTTTGATAATCGACCACCCGTGGGTCGTCAAAACCGGGTAAGACTAAATCACGCGGCACAACGCCTGAGGCGATTACCACTTCATCAAACTTTTCCGTCGCCAGCACACTGGCATCGAGGCGAGTGTTTAATCTCAGCTCCACCTTATGCAGCTTAATTTGGTTAATGAAATAACGAATAGTCTCGTTAAACTCTTCTTTCCCAGGGATTTTACGGGCGAGATTAAACTGACCACCCACCTCAGATTTCGCTTCAAACAAGACAACGTGATGGCCTCGCATAGCGGCATAAACAGAAAACGCCATGCCCGCAGGGCCTGCCCCCATCACCGCAATACGCTTTTTATTGGCTGTGGGTAAGAAGTTGATTTCAGTCTCATAACAGGCGCGAGGATTCACTAAGCAAGTTGCGCGCTTGAGGGAAAAAGTATGATCAAGACAAGCTTGGTTACAGCCAATGCAGGTGTTGATAAGCTCCGGCGTGTTCGCCGCAGCCTTATTCACAAACTCAGGATCAGCAAGGAAAGGCCGCGCCATCGACACCATGTCAGCTTGACCAGAGGCGATAATCTGCTCACCAATCTCAGGGGTGTTAATGCGGTTAGTCGCAATTAAGGGAACGGCAACAGATTGTTTGAGCTTTTCTGTCACCCACGCAAAGGCGCCACGGGGCACGCTTGTCGCAATGGTCGGTACTCGCGCTTCATGCCAACCAATGCCCGTATTTAGAATGGACACGCCAGCTTGCTCTAACCACTGCGCCAGTTGCACCACTTCATCCCAAGTCGAACCGTTATCCACCAGATCGAGCATAGATAAACGGAAGATAATGATGAAGTCTTTACCGACTTTTGCCCGTATCGCGTTAACAATCTCAATCGGGAATTGCGCCCGTTTTTCAAACGCACCACCCCATTCATCGGTGCGAGTGTTGGTGCGCGCACTGACAAACTGATTAATCAAATATCCTTCAGAGCCCATCACCTCTACACCATCGTAACCCGCTTTCTTGGCAAGGGCGGCCGAACTGGCGTAATCCTTAATGGTCGAGCGCACTTGACGACTAGACATAGCAGACGGTGTAAAGGGTGTAATGGGTGACTTAATCTTACTTGGTGCTTGGGAAAAAGGATGATAGCCATAACGTCCCGCATGCAAAATTTGCATACAGATCTTACCGCCAGCCTCATGCACCGCCTGCGTTACTACGCGATGCTTACCCACTTGCCAAGGAAAACTCAGCTGACAGGCATGGGGCGTAAGGCGACCACGAAGATTGGGGGAAATACCACCCGTCACAATCAAACCTACACCGCCCAGAGCGCGTTCTTTATAAAACGCTGCCAGTTTCTCAAATCCGCCCTTTTCTTCTTCCAAACCTGTATGCATTGAGCCCATAAGCACACGGTTTTTGAGCTGGGTAAATCCCAGATCTAAGGGTTCTAATAAATGGGGAAACGACATTCAAACATCCTTTTAAAACAAGTGATTTAAATCAGCATACCTTGTGTCAAATCTAAGCTCAACCGTTGGATCGGGGCCATCAGTCAAAATCCTTTACAATTGTGTTTAGCCTGTAGCGCCATTTTCAGTTAGCATTGGCAGATTGGACTTATAAAGGAGTGGCAGATGTCCGCTAACCCATCGTTTTTCAAGAGAATATGTTTGTTTATTTGGCACACCCTGAACGGGACGCGTAAACTCATCCTCAATCTAATCTTTTTTGGACTCTTAGCCGCGATCATTATCTCCATTGGCAGTAGCGAAGATATCCAAGTTGAAGATAATTCGGCACTGGTGCTTAATTTAGCCGGCTCTATTGTCGATCAGAAACAACAAGTCGATCCCTTAGAAGCCGCATTCAAACAAGGCCAAAATGCCAACGCCGATGGTGAAATCCTACTCGCCGATGTGCTTTATGTCATTGACAATGCAGCGCAAGATCAACGTATTAGCGTACTAGTGCTCGACCTGGTCGATCTTAAACGTGCTGGGATCAGCAAACTACAATCTATCGGCAATGCACTCAATCGCTTTAAAGAGAGCGGTAAAAAAGTCATCGCCATCGGCAACTACTACGAGCAAAATCAATATTTCCTCGCCAGTTTTGCCGACACCATTTACCTCAATCCCCAAGGCGGTGTCTCGCTTGATGGCCTGAGTATGTACAACCAATATTTCAAATCGGCCTTAGAAAAACTCAAAGTCAAAGCGCATATTTTCCGCGTGGGGACCTTTAAATCTGCGGTTGAACCCTACATACGTGACGATATGTCAGATGCTGCGCGGGAAGCCAGTAGTGCACTGTTAGCCGATGTATGGCAAAGCTACACACAAACGGTTGCAGGCAATCGTAATATCGAACCGAATTCTCTGGTGCCCGACGCAACCACTTATTTGGCAGAACTCGATAAAGCCAATGGCGATTCAGCCACAATGGCAATCAACATGAAATGGGTTGATAACCTAGCGACCACAGAAGATTTTCGTAAAACCATGCTAGAAACCGTAGGAAAAGCCAGCAGTGGTGACAGTTTCAAGCAAGTCAGTTTTTATGATTACTTAACCTTAGTGACGCCACTACCCAGCTTTGTAGAGCAAGACAGTGTTGGTATTATTGTGGCAAGTGGCACAATTTTGAACGGCACTCAACCTGCGGGCCAAATTGGCGGAGAAAGCACCGCCGAACTGCTACGTAAAGCACGTTTTGATAAACACATTAAAGCCTTAGTATTACGCGTTGATAGCCCTGGCGGTAGCGCCTTTGCCTCTGAGCAAATTCGTCAAGAATTACTGGCACTTAAAGCAGCGGGTAAACCCGTGGTTGTGAGCATGGGCAGTTTAGCCGCATCCGGTGGTTACTGGATTTCAGCCAGTGCCGACTATATCTTCGCAACGCCAACGACGCTCACGGGTTCGATTGGGATCTTTGGTATGATCACTACCTTTGAAGATTCATTGGCCAGTATAGGTGTGCATACCGATGGCGTATCGACCTCAGAATGGGCAGGATTATCTGTTACCCGCACACTTTCTCCCCAGATTGAAGCGATTATCCAACGTCATATTGAACGCGGCTATTCGGACTTTATCTCCCTGGTCGCTAAAGAACGTAAGATGACCATAGAACAAGTCGATAAGATTGCTCAGGGCCGTGTGTGGAGCGGTAAAAAGGCTCTTGAGCTTGGCTTAGTCGATGAACTGGGTGATGTAGATGAAGCCATAGCTAAAGCCGCTAAACTCGCGGATATGACGCTATTTGACACCCGCGTCATCGAACAAGAGCTGACACCCGAACAAAAATTCATGCAGCAGATGTTTGCCTCAGTATCGAGCTACCTGCCCGCCTCACTAAGTCAGTCATCGATGTTAGAGCAAATGCTACAACAGTGGACTAGCAGTTTGAAAACGTTAACCTCTTTCGATGATCCAAATAACGTCTACATCTACTGTGATACTTGCAATATGATGAACTAAATCTGCCAGCGTCTAGGTTGCAGCTCGCAACTTCAAGATGATGACAAAGACAAAGCCCGGATCTCCGGGCTTTTTTATTGGGTTTATGTCAGTAAAATCGTATAATTCGGCCACTTGAAGCTAAGAAAACGACAAGAATGACTAAACGCTCCATTTATGTTGCCTATACTGGCGGCACCATCGGTATGCAAAAGACCGATAACGGCTTTGTCCCCGTCGCGGGATTCCTGACTCAGTGCGTGCAATCTATGCCTGAGTTTTACCATGAAGAAATGCCGACATTTGTGATCCACGAATACTGCCCGCTTATCGACTCTTCCAATATGGCACCAACCGATTGGCAGATGATTGCCGACGACATACAAGCCAATTACGATAAATACGATGGCTTTGTGATCCTTCACGGCACAGATACCATGGCATACACGGCTTCGGCACTGTCATTTATGCTGCAAGGCTTGTCAAAACCTGTGATAGTGACGGGCTCGCAAATTCCCCTCGCCCAGCTACGCTCAGACGGCCAAACCAATTTATTGAATTCACTCTACATAGCGGCGAATTATCCAGTTGCGGAAGTGTGTTTATTCTTCAATAACAAACTCTTTAGGGGTAATCGCTCGACTAAGGCCCATGCAGACGGTTTCGATGCTTTCGCTTCACCCAACTTCCCGTTACTGCTTGAGGCGGGGATCAAAATCAATCTACGCGCAGGCAAAATCACGGTCGCCAACGATACCCCATTAGAAGTCGCTCATATCAGCCCACAACCTGTCGGTGTGGTGACCTTGTATCCTGGGATCTCAACACAGATTTTTGAGAACATTCTGCAACAGCCAGTTAAAGCCCTCATACTGCTGACATTTGGTGTGGGTAACGCGCCGCAGGATGCCGCCTTACTCAAAACCTTAAGGCAAGCAGATGAACGTGGCATAGTGCTGGTGAATCTAACCCAGTGTTTCCAAGGTAAGGTGAATATGGGCGGCTATGCCACAGGTAATGCATTAGCCAAAGCAGGCGTGATCAGTGGTGCTGATATGACTATAGAAGCAGCCTTAGCAAAACTGCATTATTTGCTATCTAAAAATTTGCAACCAGCTGAGATAAAAGCGGCCATGTTGCAAAACTTAGTCGGTGAATTGAGCATAGATTAAAGATAGTGTCTTCTAATCTGTTTGTTGCCCTCAAACGCTAGCAACAAAAAAAGCCCATATTTGATGGGCTTTTTTGATTTAAACTCAGACTAGATTTCAGTTCAGACTTAACAGCACTAAATGAGTGTTTATTTTAAGACTTTTGCGGACCAAGATTTGCATTGAAGTTATTTGATATCAAATCAATATTAGCCTTGATATCACTAACAAAAGATAAAATGCTAGCTCCCCTTGCCAACCTCAGACTTACACCGAATTCCTAATAAAGCACACCTTACAAGCCGATCTGCGCGGCCAGTCAGAAATTATAAATCCTGCGCTTTAAAGCCAGCAATCGGCTCACCGCGGAATTGCTTTTTCAGCTCGGCCTTAGACAGCTCATTAATTTTACCGTCAGATGCAATAGTGAAATGCTCTGTTTGCTCAAGCTTACGCGCTTGATACAACATAACCACCTGCAGAGCCGATTCACGCTGAGTCTCACTCAAGACAGTGCCATCTTCCCACTTACCCAGCTCAGCTGCACTGCGAAGCCTTTCATAAACTTCAATGGGCATTTGATCGATCACTTGATTGATATCCGTCATACACTTTTCCGCTTATGTAACACGATTCTGACTCGTGTAATGAGATAACCTACAAAACCAAACACAAAGCATATTCCGGCGATATTCGCACGCATACCTTCGGCGGGTTCCCCACCCCAAAACCAAATCACCACACCAGCAATGAACAAGGTCATAGCAACGAAACTCTGATTCATTAAGCTGCTGGACTTTTGAATATGGCTAATGCGCGATAAGGACTCATTGTCGCCATCGGTTTTTGCTTGGCAATGGGGGCATGAAGGCGCTTTGCTCGACATACGTTTACGACACACCGGACATTCAATTAATGCCATATCAGCCTCGCCCTAACGTAACTTATCAACAACGGCGAGCATGGCAATTAGCGATGCTTCACCTAAATAAATACTGCGTTCTGGCGACCAACCCACAAAAGGATCGGCCAGATTGTTATTGTCTTTAAACGGCATCTCAAGGGTATTTGATAAACACTTGAAGGTCTGGGCAACCCAATTAGACGCTACGGTCAAATTCGCTTGGCCTGGCTCATCTTTATCATAGCCAAACTGAGTTTGAAAATCGGCACTGGCTAAGGTCAATGCTTGGCTAAAGTCCGCTTGCAGCTGCACGAGTTTATCATTGTAAGCGGGAACGCCTTCACAACCCGCTAGAAACACATAAGGTAAGCCTTCATCACCATGCACATCATAAAACAGGTCAACACCCGTTTGCTGCATCTTGTTGACGACGTGATATACCTCAGGGCTTTTTTCTAAACTCGGAGTTTGCCACTCGCGGTTAAGATTAATCCCAATCGCATTAGTGCGCAGGTGGCCTCTGACACTGCCATCGGGATTCATGTTGGGGACTATATAGAAATTAGCCTTATCAAGCAGCGCCTTTGCCGTGGGACAGTCATTATCGAGTAAACGATTCACTAGGCCTTCAACTAACCATTCAGCCATCGTTTCACCCGGATGTTGTCTGGCGGTGATCCAAATATTGCGTTTAGAAGGATCGCCATTCCCTACTTTCATCAGAGTAATATCGCGGCCATCTAAGGTCAGGCCTAAATGCTCTAAATTGACATCTGGGTGTAACTGGGCGCCGCTGAGTAAATCTAAATGACGCTCATAGCTGTAGGGTGCAAAGTAAGCGATTTGAATGGCATCGCAATCTAACTCTATGCTAATACTCAGTTTACCGTCTTGATATTGAGTCGGAATACGGAACCAATGCTGGCGATCATAACTGGCCACCGCCTGATAATCTTCCCATCCCTTGGTATAAGAAGCGGTTCCCGCATTGATAATATTCAAGGTGTAATGGTTACCCACCTCACCTTCAAATCGAAAATTGAACCATTGATAAAACTCACCACCCGCATCAGGGCGGATAGCAAGTTGAATATCGTCTTTATTATCAAGATTGACGACTTGGATATTTCCGCCATCAAAGTTGGCACTGATCCGCATAATGATTCCTAATAGGTTGTTAAAACTAAGGGCAATTTAATGGCGTGCGACAGATAGCACACGGCACATTTTATTATATGGCCGATAGAATAAACCAAAACATCCCAAGGGGAAAACGAAAGCCATTAAATTCAGTCAAGACACTTGCAATCGGCCTTTAATTAACCAGTTAACACGCCTAAAATCCACAAAAAAAAGAGCCTTTCGCTATAAATTAATGAAGATATTAGACCATAAAACTATAACCTTGGCCTCGTACTGTATTTATCAAATTACGCGGCAAGCTGATATTGGCTAGCTTGCGGCGAGTGTTACTAATGTGCATGTCCAGATTACGGTCAAATCGGCCCAAATCTTTCTGTAGCACTGAGCGCTGCAACTCTTGCTTAGTGATGACTTGGCCTTTTCTTTCAAAAAGATATTTAAATAATTTAAACTCGGTTTGGGTCAAATCGACATAGCGGGTGCCAATAGTGATCCTATAACTCATTTCATCGAAGTTAATCACTTTAGCCGCCACAGTCGCCATTTGCGGCGAGTGAGAGTGACCGGCACAGAGACGCCGCTCTAAGGCTCGTAAGCGGACAAAAATCTCTTTTATGCTAAACGGCTTACTCAGAAAATCATCTGCCCCCAATTCATAACCAGTGATGCGATCATCTTCATTGTCACGTGCTGAAATCATCAATACTGGCGTTGAACATTCACGCGCTTTTAGCAACTCAAACCCATTCATCTGTGGCATCACTAAATCAAGCACTATGATGTCTGGAGCAAAACTTTCAATGCATGCCAGACCCTCTATGCCATTAACCGCACACTTAACCTCATGCCCTTGCGTACATAGGGCATCAGCTAACCACACGCTAAACAATGGATCATCATCGACCAAGAGTATTTTACTCATCCTTAAAACCCAAACGAGAATCTATATCATTTATATTACCATGCGAATCGAGACGACTCTAGCGCTATTACATTCGTTAAGAAGTGTGATGTTGAAAACTGTGAACAAAATACGATATTAACAACCAATCAACGGATGATTAGCGACTCTAAAATCATCTCGTAAACTCCCAATAAAAAAGCGCCCTAAGGCGCTTTTTAGAAACTAAGAGTCTGAACTTAGCTTAGAATTTAACAGTTACACCACCGTAAATCACGCGGCCGACTGTGTCATATACTTGTGGAACTGTACCACCATCGCTACCGTTAGAAACAGTAACTGGTTTTTCATCAGTGAAATTCTTAACGCCTAAACTGACAGTCGTCATATCATTGATATGATAAGTACCAGAAATGTTATGGTACAAAATTGAGTCTACATCAGTACCTTGAGCTAGATCTGTCATTCCGCCGATATAACGATTGAAGTACATAACACTCCAATCATCTTGACCCGCTGACAAGCTAAAGTTGTTACGAACTCGGGCATAAGCACCAAAGTTACCATCAATAGTACCAGTATAGCTTTCACCATCCTGCTCGAAGTTAACTAAGTAAGTTGTGTCATTGTTTAGTTTCCAATCTAAACCAATAAGCTCAAAGCTGTAGGCTAAGTTGAAATCTACACCACTCGTGTCTTGTGTACCCACGTTAGTTAAAGCATTCGTTAAATTATCTAAATCGCCATTAGCGCCGATATTGAAAATTTCACAAGATGCTGCACCTGTTGCATCGCCATCTACTTGGAATCTATGACATGCATCTAGACCTGCTTGAGTGTCCATACGCGCAATCGCGTTATCAACTTTGAAACTCCAGTAATCCAAAGTCACAGACATACCATCAAGATAGCTTGGCGAATACACTAAACCAGCCGTATAAGACTCTGATTCTTCAGGCTTTAAATCTGGATCTGATGTACGATTTACTAAAATTTGTGGATCTTGAGCATTGCCCCATGGATCATCTAAATAATCAAACGAACCTGAGTTACCACCATACAATTCAGCAACACTTGGAGCACGGAAACCAGTAGCCGCTACACCACGAACCATTAACTCATCCGTTGCGGCATAAGTTAAGCCAATCTTCCAAGTCGTTGCTTTACCAAAAGTAGAGTAATCATCTAAACGTAGCGCAAATTCACCCGTTAATTTCTCAGTGAAAGGCACACTTACTTCTTGGAAAATAGAGATAACGTTGTAGTTACCATCTGTAGGGTCTTGTTGAGCAGCAGTACTTTCACCAGCAACAACTACAGGATCAGGATTATAAAAACCACTTTCACGACGGTATTCTGCACCAATCGCAAAACCAACGGCACCTGCTTTTAAATCAAACAATTCGCCATTTAAACCAGCAGAAAGTGTTTGTTGCTCATTACCACCATTTGCTTGCTCTGAATAACCGATTTCGTTAATCATTTGCTGTGTTAATGGGGTGCCACTAAACCATGCATTAGGATTTGCATAGATCGAATCAAGCATATCTGATGCATTGATAGAATTATCTACTGCAGTTTTAGCTTGGTTTTTACCATAGGTGTAGGTTACATCCCAATTCATACCAGTATGAACATCTAAGGTGCCCGCTAAACCACCTGATAAACGCCAAGTATCAGTATCCTGAGTATAAATACGAGGACCTACATCGTTAGTCCGGCGACGATAGTTAACTAAACCCTTATCATCGGCTTTAATACCTGCTGCGATCATGCCGCTATCAAGCGTTACACATGGAGCTCCGGCTGGAACGCCCGCCGCGCCGCAAACATTTAGCATAAGATCAGCGGGTTGAGCAGCCATTTGCTGGTTAGAACGACGGTTGGTATAAATAGCATCTGCAGTTAACACAACATCATTACCTAACTCTTGAGTCATGTTAGCAAATAAACTACGACGTTCACTTGGTGTTTGATAGTAACTATCTTGGGTAAAATCATAACCGTATGAACGGTCTACCCAGTTGCCATTGGCATCTTTAATCTTGCCGCCTAAAGTACCTTCAGGGATAAATGAACTTGCACCAGGTTCAGTCCAATCACGGTCACCTTGGATCACGCCACGACGGTCAGAAAAAGCAGCACCAAAGGTGTAATTACCACCATCGGTATTGAAACCGTATAGTGCACTTACGTCGCCATTTTTACCGTCACCCTTGTCAGTGCCACTACCGTTAAAATCGAGCTGGAAACCTTCAAAGTCTTTCTTAGTGATAATATTCACTACACCAGCAATCGCATCAGAACCGTAAACAGCTGAAGCGCCGTCTTTCAGAATTTCAACACGTGCAATCATAGCGACTGGAATAGAGTTCAAATCCACAGAGCTGTTAGCACCGGAACCAGAGTTCACCATGCGGCGACCGTTTAATAACACAAGCGTACGTTGTGAACCCATGCCACGTAAATCAACTTGTGCAACACCGTCTGCACCGTTGTTTGTTGTTGAACCAATTGCCGCACCCGCCATCGAAGTCTGTACTTGCAGCATTTGGTCAACAGAAGTAAAACCTTCCGCTTTAATCGCAGCAGCATCAATAACGGTCACAGGAGATGCTGTTTCCATATCTTGGCGTTGAATGCGTGAACCTGTCACTTCAATACGTTCAACTTTTGCTTTTTCTTCAGCAGCAAATGCGCTTGACGTAACAAATGCACCAGTAGTGATAGATGCAACGATAGCTAAGTTAATAGCTGACGCTACTTTAGTTCTTTTGATGATCATGTATGAATGCTCCCTAGATCTTACTATTATTTTTATGCTTACAGCTTGTACAGCTATTGCTGTACTAGTGTTGCACCTGATACTGAGGATTCACTTTAACTCCGTCAATGCTCAAAATTTTAACCAATAAAACCACATTGTTAATTATTGTGATTTATTTAGTTAATTAATTTGAATGTTATTTTTCAACACCCTTATTAACCACACTTACGCAGAGTTAATCACCACAAGATTGATATTGAGCAGACTTCAAGACTGTTAACAGGAAACATAAACGCAACATTTCGCACATTAAAAAATGTGATGCGGATCACACTTTTAAATCATTATTAAAGTTATCAAGAAGAACAGTGTATTGATTAACTATTGTTAAATCTGCATATCTAGCAATATCCACAGATAGCCAAAGCGCTAAAATACCGATAAACATAGATAAATTGCATTAAAACAGAGATACACTATGTATCAATTGTGCTAATTATGCATTTTAACAACGTCTAAAATTATGGTTTAACAATTAAGGTACAAATAATTCTGCACGCCTTTGAAATGACTATTTGTTACTGATCTTGCATATTAATTTTGAATATAAGTATTAGCTTCCAATCCCTCTAAACACTCCCTATTTCTTATTCTTAAATAAATGACTTACATCTCATACGGACCACATTCAAGGACAAATTTTCTTTATAAAAAAAGCGACCACTTAGGTCGCCTCTTATAGTCTGTATCATCAAACTGATGTTTACTCGGGTTTGATCAACTCAAAATGTTGATATGCCCGTGCGGTTGCAATACGGCCGCGGGGCGTGCGTTGGATAAAGCCTTGCTGGATCAAAAAGGGTTCTAGCACATCTTCAATGGTTTCGCGTTCTTCACCTATGGCTGCTGCTAAGTTATCGAGTCCAACTGGGCCACCCATAAACTTATCGATAATGGCGAGTAGTAACTTGCGGTCCATGTAATCGAAACCTTCATTATCGACATCCAGCAAGTCTAGTGCATGGTCGGCAACAAACTTAGTGACAGCGCCATCATGCTTCACCTGCGCGTAATCCCGCACGCGGCGAAGCAGTCGGTTAGCTATCCGTGGTGTACCACGTGAACGGCGTGCGATTTCAAATGCACCTTCAGCATCAATATCCAGTTCCATCACCTGCGCCGAACGCGTGACTATGGTGCTTAAATCTTTGATGTTATAGAATTCAAGCCGTAGCGGGATCCCAAAACGCGCCCGAAGTGGTGAAGTCAAAGCCCCTGCCCGTGTTGTCGCGCCCACTAGAGTAAACGGTGGTAAATCAAGCTTGATAGAACGTGCCGCTGGCCCTTCACCTATCATGATATCCAGCTGGTAATCTTCCATCGCTGGATACAAAATCTCTTCTACCACTGGGCTTAATCGGTGGATTTCATCGATGAATAACACATCACCGGATTCGAGATTGGTTAAAAGTGCGGCGAGATCTCCCGCTTTTTCCAGCACAGGCCCAGAGGTGGATTTAATGTTAACCCCCATCTCGTTCGCAACAATCATGGCTAAGGTGGTTTTACCCAATCCCGGCGGGCCATAGATTAACATATGATCTAAGGCTTCATTACGATTCTTTGCCGCTTGAATAAACACCTTAAGCTGTGCCCGAGTGTCATCTTGACCCGTGTATTCATCGAGCATTTTAGGACGCATCGCCCTGTCGATGGATTCATCTTGAGCTTGGATCTGCGGCTGGATGAGTCTGTCTGCCTCAATCATTGTTATTCCTTATCGCAGCTTTCATCTTAATTATCATCATTGTTCAATTAAAGCATCGATTTAAGGGCGGCTTTGATCAGAGTTTCTGAATCCATGCCCTCTTTGTAGGCTGCAGAAACCGATTTGCTCGCCTGCGGTGGTTTATAACCCAGCGAAATTAAAGCTGAAATAGCATCTTCTTCGGCGCTATTGACTGTCGGTGCGGGTGAGTAATTGGATTGCAGCACGAACTCACGCTCTGAGCCTGCGGAGGCTTCCATCAAGCTCTTGAGCTTATCGCGCATTTCTACCAGTAACCGCTCGGCGGTCTTCTTGCCAACACCGGGTAATTTCACTAAGGTCACTATATCATCGCGCTCAACGCAACCCACAAATTCTGCGGCTGTCATGCCTGATAAAATGGTCAAAGCAAGCTTGGGACCGACACCATTGGTCTTGATCAGTAAGCGAAATAACGCCCTTTCCTGCTTAGTGATAAAACCATAGAGAAGCTGTGCATCTTCACGCACCACAAAGTGGGTGTAGACCATAGTTTCATGATTAACTTCAGGCAGCTCATAAAAGCTAGTAAGCGGCATCTGCAACTCGTAACCCACACCATTAACATCGATCAAAATTTCTGGTGCTTGTTTCTCAACGAGCACGCCCTGTAAACGACCTATCATCTGTACCGTCCGTATGTTCTTGCCGTTGCCCGGCCACTCAATGCAATTAAACTCTGGCTAGTGTGATAATGACACACAGCAACACCGAGTGCATCTGCGGCGTCAGCTTGTGGGGCTGCGGGTAATTTAAGTAATTGTTGGATCATGTGTTGTACTTGGGCTTTCTGTGCTCGCCCCGTACCCACGACGGCGCTCTTAATTTGAGTCGCACTGTATTCGGCCACAGGTAAATTGGCGACTGTGGCAGCAACAATGGCCGCGCCGCGTGCTTGGCCTAACTTGAGCGCAGAATCGGCATTTTTTGCCATAAATACGCGCTCAATCGCAAATTCGTCCGGTTGATACTGACGAATAATCTCAGTGATCCCATCAAATATTTGCTTGAGCCTGCCAGGCAGTTCTTCAGACGAAGTGCGAATACAACCACTGCCGAGATAAATCTGATGCCGTCCCTGACATTGGATCACGCCGTAGCCTGTGATCCGTGAACCTGGGTCAACACCTAAAATAATTGCCATTCAATACCTTATTTGGGATCTACATTTGCGTCCCCGTTCCTACGTTAGCATTTGCGAGCTGAAATGGGCATCAATTGACGCCCCAATTCAGCTCACAGTCAATCTAGCCTAGGCTTGCCATCACATCATCGGAGATTTCCGCATTATGATACACCTCTTGCACATCATCGTGATCTTCAAGGGTGTCGATAAGGCGCATAAATTTTTCGGCGGTTTCTAGATCAAGCTCAGCTTTCGTCGAGGCTATCATCGCGATTTCGGCATTATCCGCCACAAAATGGGCTTTATCGAGCTGCTCTTTCACCGTATAGAAATCAACAGGATCGGTAAACACATCCACAGCACCATCATCATAGCTGACAATATCTTCCGCGCCCGCTTCAAGCGCCGCTTCCATTAATGCATCTTCATCGGTTCCCGGCGCATAGGATAACACTCCACGCTTAGTGAACAGATAAGACACCGAACCATCCGTGCCTAAGTTACCGCCCGATTTACTAAACGCATTACGTACACCACTCACAGTACGATTACGATTGTCCGTCATGGTTTCAACCATCACAGCAGTGCCGCCTGGGCCATAACCTTCATAGAGAATGGTTTCGAGTTGCTGGCCTTCTAATTCACCGGCGCCGCGTTTAATCGCACGCTCAACCGTGTCTCGGGTCATATTGCCACCGAGGGCTTTATCGATGGCGACACGTAATCGTGGATTAGAGTCGGGATCTGAGCCACCTTCACGGGCTGCAACGGTTAACTCGCGAATGAATTTAGTAAAGAGTTTACCGCGTTTAGCATCTTGAGCCGCTTTACGGTGCTTAATGTTGGCCCATTTACTGTGACCTGCCATGGGAAGTCTCCTCTACTTAGGTATCATTTAGGTGCCATCGCAAAGCTTATCAAGAGCCGAAGGTGGAATGAGACTAAATAACGGCTATTTACTTAAAGGATTGAACTAACAGATATTGATAAGCGGTGGAATGACGGTTCACTAAAACAAACCGAGGCTTATGCCTCGGTTTTCGGTACGACAAAAAATAACTGACAAGGGTTAACCCAAATCGACTTACACAAAAACGATTTACATAATGTCGATTTGAATAAGGTCGATTTACAAAAGTCGCCTTACAAAGCCCTCTTACAAAAGATCAGTCTTCCGCTTTAACAGCTTTCTCAACCACGGCAATACCCAGTTCAGCTAATTGCTGCGGATTGGCAAAACCAGGCGCGTTAGTCAGCGGACAAGCGGCAGTGGTGGTTTTCGGGAACGCCATCACATCGCGGATTGAGCTTGCGCCCGTCATCAGCATGATGATGCGGTCTAAACCAAACGCTAAACCAGCATGTGGTGGTGTGCCGTAACGCAGCGCTTCTAACAGGAAGCCGAACTTCTCTTTAGCTTCATCGTCAGTAATGCCCAGAATACGGAATACCGCAGACTGCATTTCTTGGTTGTGGATACGCACCGAACCACCGCCTAATTCGCAGCCGTTTAATACCATATCGTAAGCATCAGAAACACGATTTGCTGGGTTAGCTTCAAGTTCAGCTGCCGTTACACCACGCGGTGCGGTGAACGGATGGTGAACCGCGTAGAAGTTGCCGTTGATTTTCTCAAACATTGGGAAGTCAACTACCCACAGTGGACGCCATTCACCTTGCAATAAGCCAAAATCTTCGCCCGCTTTAAGACGCAGTGCGCCCATAGATTCGGCAACCACAGTCGCCTGATCTGCACCAAACAGGATAATGTCACCAGTTTGCGCGCCAGTGCGGCTCACGATTTCATTGACTATGCTTTCGTTTAAGAATTTTAGCACAGGTGATTGAATGCCTTCTAAGCCAAGGCTTAGGTCATTAATCTTCATCCACGCTAAGCCTTTAGCACCATAGATGCCAACAAATTTAGTGTAATCATCGATTTGCTTACGAGACAGCGCAGCGCCGCCCGGAATACGCAGTGCAGCAACACGGCCTTCTTCATCGTTCGCAGGACCAGAGAATACCGCAAATTCGACTTCTTTGAGTAAATCGGCAATGTCCACCAGCTCTAATGGGTTACGTAAATCTGGCTTATCTGAACCGAAACGACGCATCGCTTCGTTGTAGGTCATGCGCGGGAACTCGCCGAGATCGACGTTCAGCATTTCAAGGAACAGACCACGCATCATCTCTTCGGTTTTCGCCATCACTTGCTCAGAGCTCATGAAAGACGTTTCGATATCGATTTGGGTGAATTCTGGCTGACGGTCGGCACGTAAGTCTTCATCACGGAAGCATTTTACGATTTGATAGTAACGATCAAAGCCTGACATCATCAGTAACTGTTTAAACAACTGTGGTGATTGTGGCAAGGCAAAGAACTGACCTTTATAAGTACGGCTTGGTACTAAATAATCGCGGGCACCTTCTGGGGTTGCCTTGGTCAGGATCGGGGTTTCTATGTCTAAGAAACCGTTTGAGTCGAGGAAACGACGCACAGAACTGGTGACTTTAGCGCGGAAAATTAATCGCTGCGCCATTTCTGGACGACGTAAATCTAAGTAACGATACTTAAGACGTTGCTCTTCGCTGTTGTTCTGGTAGTTATCCATGCTCAATGGCAGTGGATCGGCAGCATTGATAATCGTCAAGGCTTGACCTAAGACTTCAATCTCACCCGTCTTCATTTGACCATTGACTTGGCTATCAGGACGGGCACGAACTAAGCCTTTGACCTGAACGCAAAATTCGGCGCGCAGCGTGCTAGCGACATTGAACACCTCAGGTAAGTCTGGATCATAGACCACTTGGATGAGACCTTCTCTGTCTCTTAAATCTAAAAAGACAACGCCACCCAAATCACGGCTACGATTAACCCAACCTACCAAGGTAACTTCTTGTCCAACGTGAGACTTATTGACGTCTCCACAATAATGACTGCGCATCTAACTCTATCCTTTATCCGGAAACCGGTGCTTTGGAAATAATCAAAACGAGATAAAAGCGGCATTATAGTAAAATAATGCCGATTACCAAAGTACTTCACACTTAGGCGGTGAAGTATCAAACAGTTTTACGCCCTTGACTAGAGGCGAACGCACTATCTGAGCATGAGCGTTCAAAAAAACATCAAGCTGAGCGATAACAACGCCCGCCGCTACTTTTTGCTTGGTACATCAGCTGATCGGCTTTTTTCAACAAACCTATCGCTGTGTCACCATCGCGGGGGTAAATCACCACGCCGATACTAACGGCGATGCTGACACTGACGCCTTGAATAAGCAAAGGGCTCGACAGTGCCTGTAGAATATTATCAGCAACTTGGGTTGCAGCATCGAGATCTTGAACACGATTTAGCAGGATAACAAACTCATCGCCGCCAAATCGCGCAACGGTATCGGATCCACGGATAACCTTGGTTAACTTTTGGGCGACCAGTACCAGTAATTCATCGCCAATAGGATGACCGTGTTGGTCATTGATTTGTTTAAAACCATCGAGATCGATGAATAACAAAGCGAAATGTGCCTGTTCTCTGCGATGAGATAGCAAAGCTTGGGTTAGTCTGTCATCAAGTAAGGCACGATTGGGCAACTGAGTTAAAGCATCATGATTAGCCACATGCAACAAACGTTTTTCTGCCACCAATCGCTGGGTGATCTCACGATTTAAGCGACGATTCACTAACAACACCGCCACCATCACTAAGCACAAGATTATCACGCCAAACACGATATAACGCAGCCATTGCAGATATTTAGCGCTCTCTGTCGCCACTGAAAATGACACCCAGCGCGTATATATTTTTTGCTGATGTTGAGCATCAACCAAAGCCAAAGCTTTATTAATCAGCGGCACCAGCGGCGCAAATTGAGGATAAACACCAATATGACTGTGTTGATCGGCGAGATCACTGAGCAGCGACATTTTTAGTGTCGGATAGTGGCTGGTTTTCAGCTCAGAAGCTAAAGTCACCACTTTATCGATAAACACATCCGCATTGCCATTCGTCACGGCCGCTAATCCGGCCTGCGTATTTGGCACTATGACTAACTTGAGCGAAGGCTCCAGACTCATCAATTGCGCCACCAAATGATATCCCTCAACCACAGCCACCCTTTGACCTGCGAGCTGAGCAATATTAAAAACCGAGACTTGTTCCAGTTGCGACACTAAGGCCCACGGCGATGGCCAATAGGCTTCACTAAACGCTAAACGCTGCTGGCGCTCCGCCGTTTGCGCGACACTGCCGGCTAAACTCACCTCGCCCTTTTGCAACGCCTCGATTAACGAATGCCAATCATCAAAGGCAACGGGCGTGAGCTTAAGTTTGAGTTGTTCCTTGAGCAATTTGACGATATCGCTATTGATCCCCGCAAACTCACCCTGTTCATCCATAAACTCCATCGGTGGCCATTGTTTTAGATAACCGACTTTGAGCTCGCCTACGCTTTCCACATAGGCCTGCTCAGCGGGGCTTAAGCTGACATGACGCTCAGCTTGGGTAAAAACATGATCTTTAGGATTGAGCATCCATTTATGTTCAATCTCAGCAAATTCTTGATTGCTAATACTGTTAAACCCATTGGCTATCCTCTGTGTAAGGCCAGCATCATCGCTACGGGTCAGCACATAAATGTTGGTGCTAAATTCGAGATCAGGATACTGGCTAAAGTCAGACCAGCCTTTATTGAGCAGTAAATAATGGGATGTCCATGCACCCGCGGCGATAAAACCGACAACTTCTCCAGACCTCGCCCCCGCCACCATGGCATCCATACTGTCGTAATAACGCAGTGACACTTGGGGTAATGCTTTACGCAAATCCACCAAATAAGGTGCTGTAGGCACCACACCAATACGTTTACCTTTTAAGCTGTCTAAATCGATTAACTGTTGCTGATAGAGAAAGAGTCGACTCTTCACCGTATATAAATGCCAAGCCTGAGTAAGGCCCGTTTTAACATCATCACTTTCTGGATAACCTATGTGGGCATCGGCGAGACCGCGACGAACATCGTTCACGCTGGAGTTCATATCACCAGAAATAAAATCAACGGCAATACCCGTTTTCTCAGACCACAGTTGCCACATGTCCACATACAAACCATGGGGTAAATCATCGACCCCTAAGTCCACAAAAGGCTCGGCGCCCAGTTGCATCGAAATAACAATCCCAGCTTGTTGACGTTGATAGCCAAGCCAACGTCGCTCCGTTTGCTGAATAAAGTGCGCATCGAGCGCAGTGAAACCTTTATTGATTTTATCGACTAATGCAAGATTGCCCTTTTGAACTGCAGGTACAAACTGCATCGCCTTAATTTGAAGGCGGGCAGTATTGGGAAAGTTTGCGGCAATCTCTTGGGATGAGTCGGGATCTTTCAAATAGCCTTCTAACCCCGCAAAGACTACGATCTCGCCCGCGGCGACCCCTGCCAATAATTTCTCACGACTTTCGTAGCGTTTAAACACAAGCTGCGGTTCGATACGGTGTAATTCCGCTTCATGGGATGAAGCCGCTACCACACCAATTTGAAAGGGGATCAGTTCTTTGATGGATTTTTTGCCCTGCAAGGATTTATGCAAATACAAAAAAGTGCCCACATCCGCAATGGGCACTGCAAAATCAAATTCTTGCTCTCGCTCTGGGGTTTTCCCCATGCCGATATGCACTTGCGCATTACCTTGCCGCAGTTGATCAAGGGACTCGTGCCAGTGGCGCGCCACAAAAACGACTTGGGTATGGCTTTGTTTAGCCCACTCTTTCCATAAATCAACCAGTAATCCAGTCGGCTCGCCATCGTTGTCGACATATTGATAGGGAAAGCTATCCTCACCCATAACGATGATTAATGGCTCAGAGGACAACGGACTTGCCTGCCCCGTTATGCTCAAAAAACAGCTGCACAAGATCACAATTAAGTGGATCACAAACTTCAAGTTGAGCCCTTAGTACTTGATGTACATGTAACGATTTTGTTATCTATTAAGTATTAGACAAAAATTTATCGCAAATTACTAGCATGAGACTTGCTGCTAATCGCTCTGATTCGTTAAAATGCGCAGTTGAATTCCCATGAAAAATCTCAGATGAACGTTTCTCAAGACACTATCTACGCTCAAGCGAGCGAGCATATTAGCGATTTCCAGTTTGATAACCGTGTAGCAGGTGTGTTCAGTGACATGATCCGCCGCTCAGTGCCTGGATATACGCAAATTATCAATACCATAGGCGATTTTGCAGATCGTTTCGTCATGCCAAATACTCAAATTTACGATTTGGGTTGCTCACTCGGTGCCGCGACCTTAAGTATTCGTCGCCAAATCCAAGGCCGCCAATGTCGCATTATTGCTGTAGATAACAGTGAATCTATGGTCGCACGCTGCCAAGAGAACCTGAATGCCTATGTCAGCGATACGGATGTCGATCTGGTTTGCGGTGATATTCGCGATATCGATATTCAAAATGCGTCATTGGTGGTACTCAACTTTACCTTGCAATTTTTACCGCCAGAAGACAGAGAAACCCTGATAGCGAAGATTTATCAAGGTCTGAATCCCGGCGGGATATTAGTACTGTCAGAAAAAATTCGCTTCGAAGATGCTCCTATCCAAACCTTATTGGAAGAGCAACATTTAGACTTTAAACGCGCTAATGGTTACAGCGAACTTGAGATCAGCCAAAAACGCAGTGCGCTGGAAAATGTCATGAAACCTGACACCTTAACCACGCATCAACAACGACTCACCAGCCAAGGCTTTAGTCACTTTAGTCTCTGGTTCCAATGCTTTAACTTTGCTTCTATGGTGGCCATCAAGTGATCAGCTTTAGCTCGTTTTACCAACAAATCGCCGATTCGAATCTACAGCATTGGCTCGAAACCCTGCCGAGCATTTTAGGCCAATGGCAACGGGAACATAAACACGGCAACTTGCCAAAGTGGGAAAAAGTGCTCAACAAGCTGCACTATCCTGCTCCCGACCAAGTGGATTTTGTCGATAGCGTGACCGTCGGTAGTGGCGAGCAACTCAGCCCAGGCGAAAAAGAGAAGTTAGAAAACCTACTGCGCCTATTTATGCCATGGCGTAAAGGCCCCTTCCACATTCATGGCATCCACATCGATACCGAATGGCGCAGTGACTGGAAATGGGACCGCGTTAAGCAACATATTTCGCCGCTAAACAACCGCACTGTGCTCGATGTCGGTTGCGGCAGTGGTTATCACATGTGGCGCATGTTGGGCTCAGGTGCCAAACGTGTCGTCGGTATCGACCCTTCGCCGTTGTTTTTATGTCAGTTTGAAGCAGTCAAACGTTTAGCTGGCCCCCATCACCCAGTGCACTTGTTGCCTCTTGGCATTGAAGAGCTGCCACCGCTCGATGCATTCGACACAGTTTTCTCCATGGGCGTTTTGTATCACAGACGTTCGCCTATCGATCACTTGTTACAACTGCGTGATCAATTGCGCACCGGTGGTGAGCTCGTGCTAGAAACCTTGGTGATAGATGGCGACGAAAATGCCGTACTCGTGCCTCAAGATAGATATGGCAAAATGAATAATGTATGGTTCATTCCATCTGTTGCCGCGCTCATGCTCTGGTTAAAGAAGTGTGATTTCACTGATATCCGTTGTGTCGATACCGATGTCACAGCCCTTGCCGAGCAACGCCGTACCGACTGGATGCCCAACGAATCATTGGTTGAATACCTAGATCCTAACGACATCACCAAAACGGTTGAAGGTTATCCTGCGCCCAAACGCGCCACGATTATCGCAGTAAAAAATCAACCTAATCAGGATTTAAACTAACCTTTTCAGTATGAAGTAAGCGAATATCAGTCATTGCGTCCTCAGGGGTTGAGTTGGTAATGACTGATATCAAAAGTCGAAAGATCACCATTCCTCTAGTTCATCTGGAATCTGGAATCTGGAATCTGGAATCTGTAGGTGTTCAGCAGCTCAGTGTAACTCCTTCCTTGGATAGCAATACATTTGCGACTCCCACCCTTATCGTTGACATCCAGAACAGAACAGGGTTTCATGCATAACAATGACTTGAAGCTAACTCAATTGGATACTAAGTCAAAGTTAACTCATTCCATCACAGATGCAGAACACATAACCCATGTTAAAACCCACTTTACTGTTTGGCTTGAGCCTTTATGTTACGAATGCCGCCTATGCGGCGCCAAGCCCTGTTCCCCTTTTAGTTGAACAATGCCTGCGTTTGCCAAGTATTGATCTTGCGACTGTGTTCGCCAATGCGCGTTTAACTGCGTCTGAATTAACCTTGGCCCAGCGCGCACTTATTTTTGAGCAACAGATGTTAGGGCTTAATAATATCAACGACAGACTCAACTATTACCGTGGGTTTAACTTACCAAGTGAGGAACGCGAGGGTCTACTGCAATGCCAGCTACACCTCGCCGACACCCTGTCGCAACTTATCAGCCAAACTGAATTGAGCCAACTCGCCTATGCCTTAGCCCAAGGCAATGCAGAACAAATACTACTGAGCCAACAGCTTAAACAATTGCTACAACAACATTGGAGCGCCGAGGAGAAAGCGAAATTACATACAGCACAAGCCAGCATAAGCCAAGGGTTAGGCAGTCAACAATTTAGTCTTGCCTTCAATGACAGCCAATGCCAACCCGAAGCGACTCAGCAACAACATCATCTGCATAAAAAAGGTGATAGAAGTGATGAGCCGAAGCCCGACAGTTCAAAGCAGAGCGACTTTTCTGGCACTATCGCCAGTTACTTACTAGCGCAAGAAAACGCCGTATGTCGCCAAAATGTATGGCAGGCCTACCAAGCCAGAGCCAGTGAAACCAATCAAACGGCATTACAGCGAATTGCTGAGCAGCGCCAACAAGCCGCCACTGCTGCAGGCTTTACCGATTACAGCGCATTAGTGCTTAGTTCGCAGCAGTTATCGTCCCCTGAATTAGTCAAAGCCTTTCTCGATAGCCAAACCCAAGATCTGCAAGTGGCTCCCTGGGATATTGGGCGAACCCTGTCACAACAAGCATCAGCCAAGGGGCCGACATGGCAAACTTCTGACGTCTTGAGTCACAGCTTTACTTATCTGCAAGTGTTTGGTTTACACTTTGAGACCATAGAAACCGCTAAGGTCGATAAAATACCTGCCGATCCCAATCGGCCACATATCGTCAGGGTCTACCACCAGCAAAGATTGTTAGGTGAAATCTATGTGGCGTATAACCCAAATCCACAGCAAGGTAGTCAACAGCAGACATTGCGTCAAAGTGTACTCGGCCAGCAATTTGGACAACAAGCGTTGGATCTCAAACCACAGCTGAGTAACTACAAAGACATTGAGCAATTAACCGAATCCATCGCAGAGGCTGTCACTTCCCTTGCTAAAGCGAGCCATTTCTACCTCAACAATGCCATGGGACAGAGTCAAGATAGCTATTTTGTGGCGAGCCTCTGGTTAGCTGAAGTGCTACGCCATCAACTATTTCCGCAATTTGAGCACACCTATTTACAGGAGCGTGAAACACTGGCTAAAGCTTATTCGAAGCAGCTTAAAGTCTTTCGCGCTAAGGTTGCAGTCAACTTTTACCAAAACTCAAGTGCACAAGTCTACCCCGATCTCGGTGCGGAGTTTAATGCGAGCTTTGGCCAAGACTGGCCACAAACACAGGATTATCCTTATAGCTTCAATACTATCGCCAACGAAGGACCGCTCTACTACCAATCACTCTGGCAAGCATCGCTAGCCCAGCTGATAGCTCAATCCACATTCAACTGCCAAGACAAACTCAAATTATTCAATGTATTAGTCATCAATGAAGACGCTTTGAGCTTAAGTGACCAATTAAAAGTGGTCATTGGCGCCCCCGTTGATAGTGCTGCACTGATCCAAAGAATTTCAAATAGCGCCGCTTCAGAACATGCTGACAATTCCAACAATCAAGCTTTCGACGCAACAGGTTCTTGTGCGTTTTAAGTGTGAATGCTTAGGATGTGTTTGTGACTCGCTCGGGTGCAAACACTGAAAATCGTCATGATTAGCCTCTCTATCCCCTCAATAACTTAGCGCGACATAACTATCTATATGTCGTGGGAATGACTGACTCTATGATATTTAATTGAAAAAGTCGTAAGAAGTGGCCACTATAAGCCTCAATCTATCGTTTTTTTGAGATTATAATGACTCGAGCTAAATCTACCTTAGAACAATGGCGTATTTTGCAAGCGGTGGTCGATTTTGGCGGCTATGCCCAAGCGGCCGAAAAACTCAACAAGAGTCAATCGTCACTTAACCATGCCGTTGCCAAATTACAGCATCAATTAGGTATCGAGCTACTCGAAGTCAAAGGCCGTAAAGCCTATCTCACCCCGCAGGGCGAAGTGCTGCTGCGCCGCTCACGGCATGTCACCCAAGCCGTCAACGAGTTAGAACAACTTGCGAGTAATCTTGAACAAGGGTGGGAGCCAACACTCACGATTGCCCGTGAAATTATCTATCCGATGAAAAGCTTAGTGTGTGCCCTCAATGCGTTTCTGCCCCACAGTCGTGGCACTCGAATCATCATGCTGGACTCAGTGATCACCGGTACTCAAGAGCTCATTCTGCAGAGTAAAGTCGATATTGCTATCTGTGCAGGGGTGCCGCCTAAAGGGTATTTATCCGAACCCTTATGTGAACAAGAACTCTACCTCGTCTGTCATCCAAATCATCCACTCGCTGATTTAGGCACAATTGAAGACGATAAACTACTGGCACAATATTTACAGTTAGTGATTAAAGATACTGGAGTGCAATCCAACATTGATATCGGCTGGCTCAAAGCTGAGCAGCGCTGGACAGTCTCTAACTTCCATGAAGCTAAAGTCATTTTAAATCAAGGTATTGGTTTCTGTTGGATCCCCTCTTTCTTAGTCCAAGAAGAATTGGCTTCGGGTAATCTAGTACGTTTACATCTTGAGGGTAGCCAAAAACGTCGCATCATGTTGAGCTTAGTTATCCCTAATAGGGATCAACAAGGGCCTGCATCAAAACTGCTCGCTTCCTTGATTTTAAAACAGCACGGAATTGAAACGACGAATAGTCATTAACAGCAAGATACCAAACGAGTTATCAATTCGAGTGAGCAAAACGACAAGTGCCAACTGCTGATTAAATGGTTAGTTCTTAGTGGTACTGAGAGGTTGTTTCGAAAAAGATGATGAACAGCGAATCATGGGAATAGTTAAAGCCTAATCTTACACACTAAAGTCGACATAGCGTGCTTGTTGATAACCCAAATATTGCGGCTGAATAAATCCCGTCTCCTGCAAGAGGTCATCCTCCACATATAACTCGCTCTGCAAAGACACATTAGTATTCGCGCTAGCACTGATATTTGAAGACTGCTCATTTACATTGTTTGCGGACAAAACATCCGTAGATTGCAAATTGCTAGGCAGATCATTTGAAGATGCCAGATAAGAAGGCTGAATATTGGCTTGCGACGTCATATCGACACGAGCTGAAGGTCCGGCACTGGCTTGTGCAACCGCGGCATAATAACGGCTTGCAGCACTATCGGATCTTGAGATAAAACCCGTCGCTAAATCCGCTGAAGTTGAAGCTTCTCCAAATGCTAAAGTTGCGGTCGGTGGCTCAATCGTTTCCACTGTGGTCGATGTAGTGACTGAGTCACTGATATCAGAAGAGGTTTTCGAACCCGTATCAATGACTTTCGTGTTGACCGTTTGCGCCTCGATCGCTTGTTTTAGCTTATCAAGCGCAGTAGAGGCGGGGGTGAATACAGCCTCTTGGGGCTGAGCAATATTACCGGACTCATCAACGTCTCCCGTCACTACAGGTGTATGTTTTTCTAACGGTGGCAACTCTTTGATTTGAGCATCCGCGTCTATTAATGTTTGAGCCGTTTGCAAGTCAACAATTTGTTTTTGTCGCTCCTCTGCCAGCATCACCTTAGCTTCATTCATTTTTTGCAAGGCTTCCGCGGCAACACGGATATCCGCTGATGACGGGTCAACAGGAGCCATTGCTGCGGCATAAACTTGCTTCATTTTGTTTATCGTTGCAAGCGGGTCGCCTCCCACTGGAGAGACATCAATCTGCACTTCGCCATCGGTGGCGTAACGTTGGCCATCAGCACCCTTTTCATACTTAAAACTCGGGCTCTGAGCGTATTGTCCTCCGACGGTTGCGTGGGCATGCTCATGGGCTTTAACCTCTGAATCTCGAGTTTTAAGTTCATCGACTTGCTGTTGCTGTTGAGCCTGTACTTTTTCTTGGGCTTGTATCTCTTGTTCCTGAGCCTGCTGAACCAGTGATTGCTGCTTTGCCTCTTCCGCTGCTGCTATTTGCTGTTTCCGCGATTCTTCTTCCTGTACTTGCTTTTCAAGCTGATTATCATTTGGGGCAAAGACAGCAGCTAAGACTTGTTGACTATCATCTGGGTTAGACGCTGCCGCAGGAGCATCTACAGGACTAGCTTGAGCCTGAGCTTCACCGAAAACTTGAGTAAATTGTTCTAACACAGTCGGTCGAGCAACATCATTGCTAGCGGATTGATCTGTGGCTTGCGTAGAGTTTGACTGACCAACAGGCCCTGCACTCGTTGCTACACTCTTATTTACAGCACTCTTATTTACAGAACTGTTAATTGCAGAATCGGTCGTAGTGGGATCAACTAACGCAGCTCCAGTAAAGACAGTTTGTGGTCCAAACACTGCCGCTAAATAAGGCATTATTGGAGAAATATCACCCGTATTGGATGGATTGAAAGCAGGAATATCAGTACCCCTAGTGCCAATTGATGGACTCAGAGGCGTAAAAATATCAACGGGAATATTGCTCGTTACACTGAGATTTGGACTTATTGTAGCCAAGGAATTTACCCCAAGTCCGCTATTACTCGTACCCGCGACAGGCGAAAATACCTGAGTAGAAATAGGTGCCGCAATCTGTCCCCCGCGTACACCAGAAATGGATCTTGGTCCTGTTAACAAACTAAAACTCGCATCGGCATGTAAGCTAGCTCGATCATTTAACGTATTTACCTGAGGATTGCTCCTTGGCGTTGGTACGGAAAAAGGAGCGACCTCGAGTGCTTGGCTTGCACCATTCAGTACAGGAAGTACAGATGCAGCAGTTGATGAAACAGCACTAGAAGCTGCAAAAGACACATTTGGTGATGAGTTAAGAGATTGGGAAACGTTAGCAGCTAATGAAGTAATAGGCGTGGCTTGAACTGGAGCAAATGAAGTTCCAGTAACCTGTAGTTCATGGACACCACTCGCTTCAATTTTTGCGGAGCCTGCAGTGTGAGCGCTGGCTCCTTGATAAGTGCTATTAGCGTGACTCTGGCTTAGATTAGAGCTGAGCATCTTATCATGTGCCGAAAATGAAGAGGATGGCGCTCCAACCTTAAGTGATAGCGCCACAACCGACATGATATTTACACCTTAATATTAATGATCGAACCTATCGTTTCAGAATCAGTTTCAATGACTTCTGTTGACGCTTCCCCTTGTCTTAATGACTCATTAGCGGTAAGTAATGCCGAGGTTTTATCAGGCTGCGCAACATCTCTTGTAGATTCAGCCGGAGCCGCACTTTGAGTCGGTGTAGGTTTAGCCACATCTATTGTTGCTTGAGTGAGCCCAGATTGAGCACTTTGCAAGCCTTGCAGACCGGATGAATAAGCAGATTGGATTTGCATAACGGTATTCCTGCACGCTGTGATTAATGGGTCAATTATTGACCAATCACCTGCAAAAGTACAGGTTTTATCCGCATTCTCACCATTTATTCACGGTCTTATTTATCCTGTGATCCAATTGGCTTCCCAATCCTTAAATACGGGATTAAACCCCTGCCGTTGCATCTGTTCGATAACTTGCTCGACACTGCGATCATCGCTTATCTCAAATTGATCGAGTTGACTGTCAGGCGCTTGATAGCCGCCCGGTTGCGTCGAACTGCCCGCACTGATTTGAGTAATTCCAAGTGGTAAAAGATTATCCCTCAGCTCAGGGCTTTCCCTTGTCGACATGCTGATATCAAGCTGATGATTAAAAAGTCTAAATGCACAAATCATTTGTACTAAACCTAAATCCGATAGCATAACTTTTGGGGTGATCCCGCCAGTACAAGGCCTTAACCTTGGCAGCGAAATACTAAAGCGAGTGCGCCAATAGCGACGCTCTAAATAGTCAAGATGATATCCCATCATTAACGCATCTAAACGCCAATCATCCAGCCCCAGTAACACCCCAAGACCAATTTTATCGACCCCCGCCGCCGCAACTCTGTCCGGTGTTGCTAAACGATAGGCAAAATCCATTTTTTTACCTCGGGAATGGTGACGAGCATAAGTCTCGGGCTGATAGGTCTCCTGATAAATCATCACAGCATCTAAACCTAGCGCGACTAACTGGCAATAATGGTCCTCACTCATGGGCTGAACCTCCATCGCCACATGGCTAAATTGCTGCTTTACCAATGGCAAAATCTGCTTGAAGTAATCGATACCAACCTTAGTTTCATGCTCACCCGACACCAGTAAAATCGAATCGAACCCCCTATCTTTAATAATGGCCATCTCGACCATCAACTCCTGCTCATTCAAGGTTTTGCGTTTGAGTTTGTTACTCATGCTAAAACCACAGTAATCACATTCATTAGCGCACAGATTAGAGACGTATAGCGGTAAATACATGCCAAGATTCGCGCCAAATCGCTGCCGCGTAAGCGCCGCTGAACGTTGTGCCATGGTTTCGATATAAGGTTCAGCCGCAGGTGATAACAAGGCCAGTAAGCTGCGTAAATCCCCTACTGGACTCACTAACGCCCGCTCGACATCTTGGGCTGTGCAAGAATACAAATCGAGTAACAGTTTATCCCGTGGGATGTTGGCAAATTCCGCTACAAAACTCATTGGTTTAAAAATCCTGTCAGAGGACTGGTCTGTACCGCGCCCGTTTGTACTCGGCCAAGCCCTGCTTCAAAGGCCCGTCTGCCGCATTGCACCGCCTCCTTAAAGCACTCGGCCATCACTATCGGCGACGCGCTGCTGGCGATGGCGGTGTTGACGAGCACCGCATCGGCGCCCAGCTCCATTGCCCGCGCAGCCTGTGAAGGTGTGCCAATGCCAGCGTCAATCACCACTGGCACCCGCGCCTGCTCTATGATGATTTTTAAAAAGCTTTCAGTGACTAAACCTTGATTACTGCCAATCGGACTCGCCAGTGGCATAACAGCAGCGCAGCCCACTTCTTCTAAACGACGGCACAGCACAGGATCGGCATGCACATAGGGCATCACGATAAAACCTTTATCACAGAGAATCTTAGCCGCTGCTAAGGTTTCAATTGCATCGGGCATCAGGTACTTAGGATCGGGGTGGATTTCGAGCTTAATCCAATGAGTTCCCAGCATTTCACGGGCAAGCTCAGCCGCAAACACCGCTTCCTTGGCGTTTCTCGCCCCCGAAGTGTTAGGCAATAGCCGGACACCCGCTTGACGTAACGGCGTGAGTAAATCATCAAGCCCCATTTTAAAATCAATTCTTTTCATCGCAACTGTCACTAACTGCGATTTTGAAGCCATTATCGCCTCGATCATCACTTGGCTATTACTGAACTTTCCCGTCCCAGTAAATAAACGCGACTCAAACTCCACATCGGCAATCTTTAACATACTAGCCTCCCGCTACAGCTGAGAAAAGTTCTAATTTATCTTCATGTTGGCAGAGAATAGATTGCCAGCGATTGCGCGGAACGACCTCAGCATTCAACACGATAGCAACTGAATCGAGGGCAATATTTTGTGCGAGGATCACAGCCGCGAGTGACGTCGGTTCAGATAACGACTGCGGGATATTGTTTATGTGAATTAAAATCATATCAAACCTCAAGACTATCTTTATTTGATGATAGATAAGCCCCTTTGGGACCACACACGTCACAGTGGGGATCCCGCGTTAATACAGCAGCAGTCCACGCAAGTGATTTAGCGTCAAAGCGCCAAAAACGCCCCAGCAAGGCATTTTTCGGTTCATCACAACCGCTGTCCACACTCAGCAAGAGTTGCATTGCCACCAAAGATTGCATTGACGCCATCACGCCTACGCTGGGGCCGAGTACACCTTGTGTACTGCAGCTCTGCGACACTCTCGTCTGTGCGGGGAAAATACAGTGATAGCAACCACCAGAGGGGAACTGCATTTGGTCGACTGCAAACAATTGACCGCTAAATGCTGCGATTGACGCACTGACTAAAGGCAAAGCCGCTTCGATACAGCAGCGATTAATGGCTTGGCGAGTCGCGAAGTTATCTGTGCAGTCAAGCACAAGCACTCTTTTACCCTGTTGTTTTTCCTGTAAAATATCAGCCAAATGATGAACTGCAGTTTCTGCATTAAATTCCGTATAATGGGCAGTAACAGTGCAATGTGGCGCTAAGCCTTTGAGCTTTTGCTTGGCAACTCGGGCCTTATTGAGTCCAATGTCGGCATCGTTGAATAACAATTGTCTTGGCAGATTTGATACTTCAACCTTATCCATGTCGATTAAGGTCAAGCTGCCAATGCCAGCACAAGCCAGATACTGCGCCGCCAATTGCCCTAAGCCGCCAAGCCCTACAATAACAACGCTGGCGTCGACCAATTGCAATTGCCCTGCCTCACCGACCTCTGGCAATAAGACTTGCCGAGAATAACGCATGAAATCTGAATAACTGAGTGTATGAACGCTTTGTGTACCGTCGCAAAGAACCTCTGCGTGAGCAAGCGGTTGGTTTTTACTCATGCTTAGCAACCAACTCATGCTTTACAGCCAGTTCTTCAGACAAGCTACATTGCTCCCAAGCTTGGCTCAACTCTGCAAATGCTGCGACTGGATCCTGAGCCTCGGTTATTGCGCGCACCACAGCAATATTGCCGACCCCAGTGGCTTTCACCTTTGCCAGATTAGCTAAGTCGATGCCACCAATGGCGACCAAGGGATAGTGGTCTTGGAGTAACGCCACATAATGTTTAAGTTTTGCGAGCCCTTGGGGCGCCGAAGGCATTTGCTTCGTCGTGGTTGGGAATATATGCCCAAGCGCTATGTAGGATGGCGAGTATTGATGCGCCAGTAGCAACTCAAAATAACTGTGGCTGGATATACCTAATGCGAGCCCTGCCGACTGAATGGCCGCTAAGTCGGTAACGGCGAGATCTTCTTGGCCTAAATGTACCCCAAAGGCATGGTATTTTATCGCTAACTGCCAGTGATCATTAATAAAAAGCTGTGCATTAAAATGCTTACCTAAGGCAATGGCCGTTTGAATTTGTGCTTCTAATTCGGAGCCAACCAACTCAGACTTACCTGACTCACATTTGCCTAAATCAGATTCGGCTAGCACTGCACTAGTTAACTCGCTGATGTCGGTTTTTATCCGTAACTGCAGGGTTTTAACGCCGGCCGCTAATAAACTTTCCAGCATGATTAAGTCACTCACCACAGGGTAAACACCAAGATCGGCATCGAGCACTTTAAAACCGTGGGGTAAAATATTTTGAGGTGGCGTCGAGACTATTCTTACCTGAGCGGTTGCCTGATCTGTTGCGGATAAAACTGTTACAACTAAATCATTACCAACATCAAGGTGTTGGTTGAGTTGATGACTAATAAAATTGCCATCACACAGATTTATCTTGGCATAGCGGGACAAGTTATTAGGCCAACCCGTACGGGCCAACGGCCCTGGACCTTGCCCTAAACCAATCGCCGCGCTTAAGCCTTGACTCACGTAGGCTTTGGCAACCACCACCGCATCTTGCAATACAAAACCTTGCGCTAACACGGCGGCAATGGCCGATGATAAAGTACAGCCGCTACCATGGTTATGACGGGTATTAACCCGCTGGCTGGCTAACCAGAAACGCCCATTTTGATGCAGCTCAGAGCTCGCGCGCACTTGACGACAAACTAGATAATCCTCGGCAAGCTCAAGATCCCAGCCATTACTCTTGTAAGCGGTATCAAGAGCGTGAGTTTGAGTTTGAGTATCAGCAAGAATGTCAGTGCAACCAAAGCTCACATCGCCACCTTTAGCGAGCACACTGCAATCAAGGCTCTGGGATAAAGCCAGTGCCGCAGCAGCGAATTGCGCTTTAGTCGAAACATCACTGTGAGTTAACCGCCCAAGTTCAAGCACATTGGGCGTGATAAGTTCGATTAAACCTTTGAAAGGCCTAAAATCTAAGGCTGATTTAGCCGCACTTTTTATATCCTGGCAGTTATCTACTGCTAATGCATCGCCACAACTGGCGACCATCACAGGATCGACAATCACAGGCACTGATGGATAGTTGATTTTAAAACTCGCGATCCAATCTGCCAGCAATGCCACTTGAGTTTGATCTGCCAGTAAGCCGATTTTAATTGCTTTGGGTGGCAAGTCGGAAAGTAAAGTCGTCAGCTGAGCCATTAACATCGCCGCTGATACGGGCTCGACTAAAGTGACCGCCACAGAACTTTGCGCCGTCACTGTGGTGACCACACTGCAACCGTGACAGCCCAAATCTTGAATTGTCGCTAAGTCCGCCTGAATACCGGCACCACCGCCACTGTCTGAACCAGCTATGGTCCAAACAAACGCGGGACGCTCGGTATTCATGGGCACATTATCCCCATGAATACCCAACATAATTAGGCTTCCTCAGCTTCGGCGACAAGCTTGTCTTTCACGTGATAGATCTCGGCGCCCGAAGCAGCAAACTCTGCCGATTTTAGCGCCATTGCCGCTTCCAACTCCTGCGGCGTCTTGATTGTGACTTGCATAGCTTGGGCAGCCGCTTCAACTTGATCCGCCTTCGCTTGTGCCGCCTCTAAGCCAGCGGCATAGGCGCGCACATCTTGGGTGATTTTCATCGAACAAAATTTAGGGCCGCACATAGAGCAAAAATGCGCGACTTTAGCGGATTCCTGCGGTAAGGATTCATCGTGATAAGCACGTGCGGTTTCAGGATCGAGTCCTAAGTTATATTGATCTTCCCAGCGGAATTCGAACCGCGCCTTTGCCAGCGCATTATCACGAATTTGCGCACTCGGATGACCTTTCGCCACATCGGCGGCGTGGGCGGCAATCTTATAAGCAATCAAACCTTGCTTAACATCTTGTTTATTCGGTAATCCTAAGTGTTCTTTTGGCGTGACATAACACAACATAGCGCAGCCGTACCAAGCAATCATGGCCGCGCCTATGCCGGAGGTGAAATGATCATACCCAGGTGCGATATCGGTGATTTGTGGGCCAAGCGTGTAAAACGGCGCTTCATCGCAGTGAGCTAACTGCTTGTCCATGTTCTCTTTAATGAGCTGCATCGGGATATGTCCCGGCCCTTCGATAATGGTTTGTACGTCGTATTCCCATGCGATTTTGACTAGCTCACCTAAGGTTTCAAGCTCTGCAAACTGGGCAGCATCATTAGCGTCGGCAATCGAGCCTGGACGCATACCATCACCTAAAGACAGGGATACATCGTAGGCAATGCAAAGCTCACAGATCTCACGAAAATGGCTGTAGAGGAAGTTTTCCTTGTGGTGACTCAGGCACCATTTGGCCATAATTGAACCGCCGCGGGAGACAATCCCTGTGACGCGTTTAGCCGTCATCGGCACATAACGAAGCAGCACACCAGCATGAATCGTAAAGTAATCAACACCTTGCTCCGCTTGTTCAATCAAGGTATCGCGGAACACTTCCCAGGTTAAATCCTCTGCCACGCCGTTCACTTTCTCCAGCGCTTGATAAATCGGCACTGTGCCAATGGGCACTGGCGAGTTACGGATGATCCACTCGCGGGTTTCGTGGATATAACGACCTGTGGATAAATCCATTACCGTATCTGCGCCCCAACGGGTAGACCAGACGAGCTTTTCCACTTCTTCCTCGATGGATGACGTCACCGCCGAGTTACCGATATTGGCGTTCACTTTCACCAGAAAGTTACGCCCGATGATCATAGGTTCGGCTTCGGGATGGTTAATATTCAGCGGAATAATCGCGCGGCCACGGGCGACTTCAACGCGGACAAATTCGGCGGTAATCGGTTCGCCGACTAAGGCACCAAAAGCTTCGCCCTTGGCTTTACGATTGAGGATTTCATCCTGTACTTCGGCAAGTGCCATTTTCTCGCGGATCGCCACATATTCCATTTCGGGCGTGATAATCCCTTGACGGGCATAGTGTAATTGACTGACTCGTTTACCCTGCAGCGCTCTGCGTGGGCGGACAATGGCACTCGAACCTGCCTCAAAACGCAGATGATCTAAACCGTCATCGGCGAGTCTTTGTTGGGTAAAGTCTGAGGTCGCGCAGGGTAATTGCTCTGTATCGTTGCGGGCTAGGATCCAGTTTTGTCTTAATTTACTCAGGCCTAGACGCACATTGATATCGGCCTCAGGATCGGAATAAGGTCCGGCGCAATCATACACTCGGATTGGCGGATTTTTTTCCATGATAGGCGCATCATCGGTACCGCCGACAAGGGTGTCAGTCTGCAGGATTTGCCGCATGCCAACGCGAATATCAGCACTGGAACCTTCAAGGTAAATCTTTTGTGAATTAGGATGTTGCAGCGGCGCTAACGTATCGATAAAGACTTGGGCCTGCGCGCGGGTTTCGCGGCGACTCGGCGCCTTAGGCACGATTGATTGACTAGACTCAGCCGATTTATTAGGCACTGTCGATTTATTAGGGATTGTCGATTCTGGTGCTGTGATTTCTATCGCATTGGCAGCTACAGCTGGGTTTGGGTTTGAACTGGACATAAGCAATCTCACGTTAAAAAATGGAGTTGCTTGTCTGGAGAATTGAGTTGTTGATAGCTGGACATGGCAATCAACTTTTGTGGCCAACACTGGCTTCAAAAATTGAGTTACCCTGCTCAATAACGATTAAATCTAAACATTAAGGCTTAAAACACTGCTGAGTAAACAGGTGTTCAAGCCGTCTATTTTAGCGATTTAATGTGTGTTATTACGCTTGTTTCCTTCGCAGGTTTTAACCTGATCAGGTTCAACGGATCCCGAATAAACGGTCTCAGCCAAGAGGCACTCCGACAAGATGAGTGCGCAGTATAGACAGAAGCGGCAGCAACAAACAAGGAAAAAAGCAATTAAAAATCTTAACCACCAATCCAAAATAAAGATTCATAATTAATTGTTTTTAATTGATTAAATAAAACTAAACTAAAAAAGCTATAATTAGAATGAAAATAAATCATAAAAGAAAGTCACTATTTATGGGGTTTGAGCATCATTTTGTTTAATCGAGATTGAATGGCATCATCAATAGCTTGATTGATTTTTTTGCCACTGCAGTTAATGGGAAAACCTAAATTTTCGGCGTTAGGATTAACTTGAGTGCCGACTTGTACCACGCGATAACAAGTATCCCCTTTACGCACAATACGATTTGGGTCTAAGGGTAAATCTAGACTCGTTGTGCCACCGAAATCATCGGCATTAGGGACAAATAGCACCTCCATCTCTGGGCTCATTTCACTCATATTCGATTTCCGGGTGAACTTATCGGCCTGTTCAATGACGAGATCATCGAGCGCTTGCTCGCGCTGACGTTCAAAATATTGCTGGGTGAATAAACTCATGCTTGAGCTTGTCGCTATTGTGCTCTCACCTTCTGCTGCAGGCGAGCTCTTAGCGCCAAGCTGCGGCTTTAATTCTGAGGTATCCAACGTATTCGTTGGTTTTGTTGCCATCGTTTCAGTGGGTTGTTCATCACTTGGGGCAATTGATTGAGTTTTCTTTGATTGAGATTGGATCGATTGAGTGATGTTCGGTTTAACCGTATCTGGGTTCACTTTTTCTGACTCTACTTTTTCAGAGACGGCCTTTTTGGGTGCTATTGTTTCAGGCATGACCTTTTCAAGTATTGGCAGAGGCTTCACTTGAGTTTGAGGTGTGGGAACAATTGTAGGCGTAACAGAACTTGTCGCTTCAGTCTTATCCTCGGCCTTGATCTCAGTTTTGGACTCCGAGGTTTCGGCTTTCTCTACCGCGGGAGCATAAATAAAGTATGCCTTGATCGCTGCCACTTTAGGACCACGGCTTTCTACTTCTTTCAATCCAAAGGGATTTAACTGCGGGCGCCACAACATGCAGATAAATAAAAATAAACACATATGCACTAAGATTACAAAAAATAACAGACTTAATCCTTTGAAATATGGCTGACGAGTACGTAACCCCAATCCTTGAGCACTAGTTTGTATCGTCCCAGACAGTTCAGGTTTAGATTCAGACTTAGGAACCAATTTATCTTGATGTTCAGCATGGATTTCTTGCAGTACGACATCTTGGGCTTGCTCTTGATATATAGCTTGAGTGTCATGCTCAGTGACTAAACGGCCTACACCGCTATTGAACGCTAATGGCTCCGCATTAGTAGTAAAAACAGGCGTTTGAGCAGCATCCAGTTCACCGAGGTGATGATCAAAGGCGATAAAAGTCTCACCTTCTGGCGATGTGACCGAAATCAGCAAAGCACTATTGGCATCATCTCCAATCGCTATCGCTGTAGGAGATGCTGTCAATAAAGGCGCGGCCTTGGGTTGATGTTGAAAAGGCAAAATCCATCCTTAGGTTTTGTATAGTATCCATTGATTTCAATGATGCTTAACGTGGAACAATTGCACTCAAATCCAATATCAATCCAATATCGGGTTGGTGAATATTGAAAGCGAATTATCTATTGATTGCATTTACTTACGAGTGCTCAACGCAGATTAGAGGAGGCAAACAGAGCAAAGTTCAATGCGAATGCAACCTGCTACAAGCACAGCACTTTACGCTAGTGCTTGATAAGTCACTTGCCAGTTAAGACAAATAAGGCTGGGAATTGGGATCATAATCGCGCTAAATTGAATGTTAAATCTCACGTCTTGAAGCGAGTAGCATCATCAATGCGATGCACTGATGGGAGTGCAAGACGGCGTTAAAAATCTAAAAGATGAAAAATAGAAGCCAACCATAAATTTAAGCTTACAAGTGTACGCTTAAATATGGTGATTTATTTTTCTAACTGATAGACTCAGTCATTATCGTTTACGAGTGTGTATCTACCATGTCGAGTCAAAGTGTTACCGAACAGCCAAACACAGTTAAAAACCTGGTAAAACCTGGACCATATAGTATCAAAGAAGAGATCGCTAACAGTGTATCCCATGGCCTAGGTGTCATTGCGGGGATTGTGGCATTGGTCCTCATGCTGCTTAAAGGTCAAGATCACCTAACGCCAATTCAACTTACGGGCGTAACCATTTATGGTGCGAGCATCATAGTGCTTTTCCTATGCTCGACGTTATATCACAGCGTTAGCCATTCAGGCTGGAAACATAAACTGAAGATCGCCGATCACTGCGCTATTTACTGTTTAATTGCAGGAACTTACACACCTTTGATGCTGATAAGCTTACAAGGCACGCAGTCGATAGTGATTTTAACGGCCATTTGGTCGCTTGCAATTGGTGGGATCCTATTTAAGACACTGTTTATTCACAAATTCAAAAAGTTAAGCTTAGTCTTGTATCTCGCTATGGGCTGGCTATGTGTCACTGTGATGGGTGATTTAACGAAGGCAATGTCAGAGGTAGGGTTTAATCTATTAATCTTAGGTGGTTTATTTTACACCTTAGGGGTTGTGTTCTACGTCGGTAAACGCATTCCATTCAACCATGCCATTTGGCATTTGTTTGTGCTCGGCGGTGCCATGAGCCACTTTCTGTGTATTTATCTGACTGTTATTTAAATGACTATGATTTAACTGATGGTGATTTAACTGGCTCTGATTTAAATGACTATGACTTAACAGATGGTGATTCAGCTGACAGTGATTTATCTATGGGTCAAAGCTAAAAGTCGTTAATTATCTATTCATGCACTTCCTCGAACACTCTCTCAAACACTGCAATCAAGTACGGTTATTCAATTCAGTAAACAGCGACGCTAATAGCGTCGCTTGTTCTGCTCTGCCACACTGGCGCCAAAGCGCAATAATACATTCTGCGGTACACAAGCCCCCTTCTTGCTGATTACGCCGCAATATAAAGGCGGATTCAGGCATAAGTGGCGGCAAACTGACTCGTGCAGCCGTTTTAAGATAGGGGCTCTGGCGCAGCATCTTACGCGCCTCCTGCCAGGTCGCATCTAAAATCACCACTTGGCTCGGCATTCGTTGTGCTGCTATGACTGTAGATTGTGCAGGCGCTAACAAGGCTTGGGCGTTCGAGAGCACTGGCTCAGCTAAAACCGTATCTAAGGCATTATGATCAATGGGCCCAGTGTGCTCAGTATCACTTGCTGGAAACAACAGTTTGGCCTGCTGGGATGCGAGCATTGCCACTAAATCGTTATCAGGTGCCGTTCTCGACCAAATGATGCTTTTCACCTCTTCAGGGAATGTAGCTAACGCAAGTTGGCCAGTATTCGTTTTGCGGGTTAACTCGCGCTCGTGGGTCAATAAAATAATCTGCATTGCCTTCCTTGCTGCGGCAAAAGAGTGAGAAATAGCCTTAAACATCCACAGACTCAGGCACAGACTCGAAGCATATCCGCTTAAAAGATCAGTTTAAAATAACGGCGTTCAATCGCCAACAAGCCAAGCCAAGCCAAGCCAAGCCAACTAAGTTTGACGTGAAATAAAATCATAGATTAAAGTTATGATTTAAAAATGGTAAAATTTAAAAACATTCCAATACTATCTGTTTTAGCAGAAAAGTTTCACGCTCTATTGATTGGCCTTTATGGGGATGATTGCGCTGAATATCTTCGTTATGGGCGATAGCTTGATGAATATTAAGCCATTCAGGCCGCATGCCATTTTTTATCTCATGGGCTTCTAATCGAGTCTCACCTAAACCACGCTCGCCCAGTGTGATGTCAATACGGCACACATAACAGAATGACTCCATGTGCACCACGTTCGCCCCCTCACGGTACCAAGGTCGAAACTCTTCGTAACGACCAAAGGGGGCTAACACTTGAATATCTAAGGCGCCGGTTTCTTCCTGAAGCTCGCGGATCAGTCCATCTTCGAGACTCTCGCCATCGTCAATTCCGCCTCCAGGTAAGCTGTAGTCGCGGTATTTTTGGGTATAAAGTAGCAAAATGTCTTCACCCGATAACACTATCGCGCGGGCAGCTCTGCGATAAAAAATGCGTGCCGTCTGTAGGTTAACCGCTGGATCTTGGGTGGTTCTCAATAAACGCATCGTCGTAGCCATTTGCCGAAAAGGAGTCGCAGCATAAACGAAAATGTGCCAAATGCAGATCAAAAACTGTAGCAGAGGCAATAATCACACTCAGTCCAGTCAGAGTGATTAATAGGTTTTAGCGATTACAAGCTTAATTATTAACGGCTTAAGCTAAAATCGTTTTACCCATGATGTTAAGATCGCGATGCATCATCTCTTTCGCCTGATTCTCATCGTAGCTGCTCATCTTTGGTGCCCATCGTAATGTCCAAGCTGAAAAATGCTCAATAGCATTCAAACTCACTATGTTCACTCAAGAGCTGGGCCAATTGCTGCTGATAGGCATCAATAATCTCTGGTGTTTGCTTATGCGTGGGCATGCGTAGGTAATGACCAATCACCTGCGACAGATAACGCTGCGCTCGCGGCAAACTTGTTTCATCTAACGTCTGCCACATTAACGAACCCGTAGCACTGATAAGCAGACCATTTGGAGCCGCGATTGTACTGACATGGAGGATTTCGTAGAAACGTTGATTCTCTTCCAATAAATGTTCCGACTTAAGCCCTAGCCCTAAGGCAGTGAGTGATTGCCTGACATAGTAATTATGATGCACGGGACACAAAATAAATTCGAGGTGCCGCTGTAGGTGCTGGGCTAGAATTGCCTTCACTAAGTCCACCAGCAGTTCACCGCCCACACCAGCGATAATAATCAACTGTTTATCTTGGTCACGGGTTTGCTCGAGCGGTAAAGTCGCGACATCAAGGCAATGCACTTGCCACTGAGTATGACTATATGAGTTTGAGTTTGAGTTTGGTTCTTGGTTTGACTGTGGGTCTATGTCTGGGTTTAAGTTTGGATCTGAGTGTGGCGCTAAGTTGGGATTAAGGCCTGATAAGTCAGCGGGGAAAAAACGCTGTAAACGCAGCTCAAGCGCCTGCATTAGCGAAGGCACACAATCGACAAAATGCACTTGGCGAGCAGCATTCCTTTTTAACAACAGCATACCGAGCAAACCATGATCGCAGCAGCAATCCCAAATATGATCGTAATGACCAGTGATCATGCTGTTTATCTGTTGTAAACGTTGGCTAATTTTCACGGTTTGACCTTACTGCTGCGGCTCCAAATGCTGTAAATCCCACGCTAAATTGCATTTTTAAGCAAAAAGAAAGCGCGCATTTTACCCGAGTCAAAAGCAAACCACATCTTTTGTTCGTGCCCTCGCAGTGCTTCCCGTCACGTCTGTTACGCCACGCCTTAATGTGGTGAATACGTATGCAGGCCGTTGCGGTTAAAAAGCCATCGCCACTAGTATGCTGTGAGTCACATTCATTATAAAAACAAGGATCAAGGAATGTTCATCAAGACCAACCCTATTCAGTTCACTCGCAGCGACTTAACTGCCTGTCACGTAACAGACTGCCACTTAACAAACAGCCACACTCGCCAGAGCTCATCGTGCCAAAAGCTATCGCAAGCGCTATTAAGCCCTACAGCCATCGCCCTTGCGGTCACGAGTCTTTTTAGTGCCAACGTATTTGCTAAAACCGTTACCGTCAGCTCACCCAACCAACAAATTCAAATCAGCTTGAGTGATGATACTGGCCGCCCCGAATATAAAATCGATTTTTACGGTAAAACAGTCATAGAACCGAGCCGCTTAGGCTTAGTTTTTCAATCCCTTGGCGAACTCGGTCAAGGATTACAGATAAAAAGCAGCGATAAAAAAAGTGCTGATGAAAAGTGGCAACAACCTTGGGGCGAACAGGAATGGATCCGCGATCAACACAATCAACTGACTGCTGTATTAAGTAATGGCAAGGTGCAACTCGAAATCGAATTTAAAGCCTTTGACGATGGGATTGGCTTTCGCTATCACTTAGCCGAGCAAACCGCCCTGCCCGCCAATTCGCCGCTATCCATCACTGACGAGTTAACCGAGTTCAATGTCGGCAATAGCGCTAAAGCCACAGCATGGTGGATCCCTGCCCGCGGCTGGAATCGCTACGAATATTTATATCGCACCACAGCGCTTAAAAACGTCGATAGAGCCCATACCCCCTTCACCTTTAAACTCGCAGACGGTACGCACTTAAGTATCCACGAAGCCGCCTTGGTGGACTTTGCAGCCATGACCTTAGATCAACAGCGCGATGGCAAGCTTAAGGCCGATCTCACGCCTTGGTCTGACGGTATTCGCGTCAAAACCCAAGTGGGTTTTTATACGCCATGGCGCACCATTCAAATTGCCGACAAAGCAACTGGGCTACTCAATTCGCACCTCATCCTAAACCTCAATGAACCCAATAAACTCGGCGATGTTACTTGGGTAAAACCAGGGAAATACGTCGGTATTTGGTGGGGAATGCACTTAAACGAAAATACCTGGGGCTCGGGCCCAACCCATGGCGCAACCACCAGTGAAACAAAGCGTTATATGGATTTCGCCGCTAAATATCAGTTTGATGGTGTACTGGTAGAAGGTTGGAATGAAGGTTGGGACGGCGACTGGTTCCACAACGGCGATCAATTTAGCTTTACCAAGGCCTATGCTGATTTCGATCTGCCCGCCATCACAGCCTACGGGGCAAAACAAAATGTACGTTTAATCGGCCACCATGAAACCGCAGGTTCAGTCACGCATTATCGCGAGCAAATGGCTGATGCCTTCGCCCTGTATGAGCAGCATGGTGTTACTCAAGTCAAGACGGGCTATGTCGCCGATGGTGGCCAAATCAAGCGCATCGATGACAAAGGCATTACCCGTCACGAGTGGCACGACGGCCAGTTTATGGTCGGTGAGTATTTGCACAATGTCACCGAGGCTGCGAAACACCATATCAGTATCAATACCCACGAGCCGATTAAAGACACAGGCCTGCGCCGAACCTATCCGAACTGGATCTCCCGCGAAGGTGCCCGCGGCCAAGAGTACAATGCTTGGGGTAGCCCACCAAACAACCCTGAACATACGGCCATGTTACCCTTTACCCGCATGCTTGCGGGTCCAATGGACTTTACCCCAGGGATTTTTGACTTAGCGCCCAAGGGGTTGGATGCAGAAAATCGTGTGCAAACCACATTGACCAAACAGCTCGCCTTGTACGTTGTGCTCTATAGCCCAATCCAAATGGCAGCAGATCTGCCGCGCAATTATGAAAAGCACTTAGATGCCTTCCAATTTATCCGCGATGTGCCCACAGATTGGTATCAAAGTGTCGCGCTGGCCGGTGAAGTCGGTGACTATGTGGTCTTTGCCCGCCAAGCGAAGGATCAAGGTGATTGGTACTTAGGCGCACTCACGGATGAAACCGGACGCAAGGTCACGGTCAAACTGGATTTCCTCTCCCCGAATAAACGTTATCAAGCACAAATTTACCGCGATGGCGCAAAAGCCGATTGGAAAACCAATCCCTATGATTATGTGATTGAAACAAAAGAGGTGAGCGCTAAAGATAGCCTAAACCTCGCACTCGCCAGCAGTGGCGGCACGGCAATCAGATTCAAAGTACTTTAAGTTTAGTATTTTAAATTCAGCATGTTAACGTTAGCGCGTTAACAACGTGTTTAAGCGAGTGTGAAAATACAGAGTAAAAAAACAGAAAGTCACCAAGGATATACCTTGTCCTTGGTGACTTTTTATTGCCAGATAGGACCTATTTATCCCAATACAAAACGTAAAAGTTAATCCTCCTCGAAGCATCTTAGCTGATGTTGGCGTAAATTCAGTTCTTGCCTAGGCCGACAAATCAGCATGAACCGAATACACAGGCTTTAAATACCCTCGCAAACTAGCCAACACCACAGACTGTTCAATCCAGCCCAAGGCAAATGCGTACAAGCAACACAGGTGCAAAAATGCCTCAGTTAGATTAATCTGACCTTACTTTCTTCCTTATGGTGCTCAGCTTGCGATATCGGGCAAATTTATTAGAAATGCGCAGCTTTAAACGTTTCGAAACTGAACTCGCGCACTTAGGCTTTAGCCATTTTAAACCCTTAGCGCCACTTCGCCCTTGGGTGCAGCGCTACTTTCATTTGCGCGTTGCGACTGATTTACCGCAGAACATTGAACAGACATTTTATTGTCATCCCAAAACCACCGCCTCTGGCGGTGGTGATTGTTCCTTGAGGCTATAGCCTGAATTACGCCCATG
>NZ_JADWMP020000014.1:0-136646 GCF_015767295.1 Shewanella sp. DW31 | reverse complement strand
TCCATCAGATCACACTTCAAGGTGCAAGTTCACTCCAATCTAATGATTTATATGTAAATCATCAGGGGATTCTTCAGCGTCGAGCCTATAGGGATATATTTACGGCGTGTCACTGGAGTAGCGATGTGAATTGAGTTGTGCAGTCATTTTAAGCTAGCTGGATTAAACGTTTTGATGCAAGAAGGAAGTCCTCGCTCCGCAGCCTCCGATTTTTGCTAATTGACATATAATGTCATCCCGCTATTATGGCAGCACCTCAGATTACACGAACAAGATCCTATAAATGAAAAAGTTATTTATTATGCTGGCGATGATTTTTGCGGTTAGCTTAGTTACTAGCCCAGTCGTTGAAGCGAAAAAATTCGGCGGTAGTAAATCTATCGGCAAAAGCCATCAAACGGCTCCGGCTCAACCAGCGGCGACCAACACACCGACTACGGCGCCAGCGGGAGCACAGGGCAAAAAAGGTATGATGGGCGGCATGTTAGGCGGTTTATTAGCAGGTGGCTTATTGGCTGCGCTGTTTATGGGCGGTGGTTTTGAAAATATTCAAATCATGGATATTTTGATTATCGGTTTGCTGGCATTCGTGCTATTCAAAATCGTCCGTACTGTGATGGCCTCAAAAGCGGGTGCGCAGCCAAGACCAGCCTATGCGGGTGCTGGCCAACCCAATCCGAATATGCAGCGTCAACAGACTGAACAAACAGGTTTTGCCACCAATGCAAACAGCGGCAGCAATGGTTTTGGCCAATCGACAAGTGATGTGCCCTTTAATTTACCCGCGGGTTTTGATTTACCCGGCTTTTTGGAAGGCGCTCGCAGTCATTACAAAACTCTACAATTGGCTTGGAATGAAAACGATTTAAGCAAAATCCAAGAGTATGTTTCTATTGATCTTTACAATGAACTCAGCAACCAACGTCGCGAGTTAGTTGGCGATCAGCACACAGAAGTGATGTTTTTGGATGCAGAACTTGTCCGCGCCACACACAATGCAAATCTTGCGGAAGTGAGTGTTAAATTTAGCGGCCGCTATCGCGATACCGTTGAAGGCGTAGAAGAGGACATTAAGGAAATCTGGCATTTAGAGCGTAACGTAACACAAGCCAATTCACCTTGGTTAATTGTGGGTATCGAACAGTAATCAGCTCAGTGTTTAAAGCAGCCTTAATCTCTTAAGGCTGCTGTTTACATCCCCTTTCGTTTCAATCCAGCCTTCCCTCAGTAGTTCAACGTTATTGATTGAAAAAGCGCTTATCATTACTTTGACTGTTTTACTGGCTAGACAGTCGTTGCGTGACGAGTTGTAATTAAGTTACTCACTATGAGGGCTATTATTTATAGATTGTATTTTATAGCGCTAATTTTTCGTTAAGTTGAGGTGCTAATATATGGAGAAATAAGGTGGAGGCCAAAATCAGTTAAACCTTGTACTATTCCTAATTGAATTACAAATACTACTAATGTAAAAGTTAAACCTTTACCAAAGGATAGTTGAAAAATCTTGCTGTAAACTACTGATATTGCAATATATATCACAATTAGTCCAAACAATCCTTTGATGGCAATAACTATTGCAAATGCTAGTATTGTTCCAATCGAAACGGCTAAACCACAATGTATAATAGTTTTATTTTCTGCTTCAAATAATTCAGCTCCAATTTTTACTGGAACAATCGTTATTAATATCAAGATGAGCCACGCTAGCATAATAAAATCCATTTTATATGAAAATCTATTACAAAATTAATCTGCAACGTTTAAAGGCAATAAATTTAAATTGCTCTCATTGAGGGCTGATTATACTTATACAAAAATAAAGTGCTATACCTTATGTGTTTTTTAAGGTGGTTGGCATTATATATTTAAACAGAATAAAAGGGGGGGCTTAGTTTTTTGATTGTGAGCTAACAATCCCCGAATTCAGCGTGGATTGTTAGCTTTTGGAAAGAGGTTATACAAATTGTCTGATGGCTATGGCGATAATCAGCACTGGGCAAACATACTTCACATACTTTGGCCAAATGCGCCAGAAAAGTCCTGTGCTATCGACACCTTCTTGCCCACGAATTACCTTGAGCAGCTGGGTTTGGCGCCAAATCCAACCTAAGTAAATCGCAATACCGAGGGCGACCAGCGGCTGGGCGATTTGGGTGGTCAGCATTATAGTGAAACTAAATAGCGTCTCAAAAAATACCGCCAGTAATAAGGATAATGAGGTCAACAATAGGCCGATGATCAAGGTGGCGCGTTGACGGCTGAGTCCGAACTTTTGCATCACATAACTCGTCGGCACTTCGGCGATGGATATGGCCGAGGTTAAACCCGCGATGATCAGCAGAACAAAGAAAATCACTCTGATGATAAGGTTAGCCGTATCTCCTAAGGTGGAAAATAACGCGGGTAAGACAGTAAACACCAATGCATCCGAATCGAGTAATTTGCCCTCAGCATTAAAAATCTCCACGCCATTGTGCTGGGCCACATACATGGCTGGGATAATTAAGAAGGCTGCGAGAAAGGCGATGCCGCTGTCGGTAAAGGCAACCCAGACGGTCAGTTTGGCGATATTCTCTTTTTGGCTCAGATAACTGCCGTACACCATCATGGCACCTGTGCCTATGGTAAGGGAGAAGAAGGTTTGTCCGAGCGCACTGATCAAGGTATCTGGCGCCAGTGCCTTGGTAAAGTTAGGTGTGAGTAGCGCGCTTATCCCTTCGCTCGCGCCATTAAGGGTGAAGATATACGCCACGCCCGCGATCAGCATGATCAGTAATAACGGCATTAAGCGTTTCGACCATTTTTCTATGCCTTCTTGCACGCCTTGCAGTAATACCAGAAAAACCAGCGTGCTGAAGATCAGTGTAAACACTAGATTACGTGACAGCGAAAAATCCACTAGCCAAGCGGCGGTATCATTCGAGCCAAAGGCAGTGGCGATAGGCGCGATGGCAAAGCTGACAAACCAGCCGGAGAGAATACTGTAGAAGGTATAAATCAATCCCGCTGTCACTATGGAAAGCAAACCTATGCTCTTGCCTAAACCGTGGGTGAGCGAGTTGAAGCCGAGTTTACCCATGGCATCGGCGGGGTTGGTTTGCCCGTGGCGACCTATCATGAGTTCGGCCATCAGCATGGGAATGCCTAGGATGAAAATCAGCACTAAGTACACAAGTAGAAAGGCGCCACCACCATGGGTGGCCGCTTGGGTGGGGAATCCCCAAATATTGCCGACGCCAACGGCGCTACCTGCGGCCGCCATGATAAAACCTAAGCGTGAGCTGAAGTGGTTAGTTGAACTTGTATTGGCCGATTGCATTGTGCCTCCCGTAAAAAGAAGGCGTATCTTAGGCGGATAAATTAGGATTTCAACGCAATTTTAGTGCGTTAAAATGGTGTTAATCTGCAATAATTTATCTGTTTTTGGCTATAAGTTAATGTTGTGTGCTGCCTATCTGTTTTATGCGAGATTTTATTGCTATCAGGTGCGGCGGATGGTCGAGATTTGGCGAATCATTGCGATGATAAAAATTCATTGAATTGTGATCTTATGGTCAAAAAATACCGTATGGCAGATGTCTAACCGCTATTTTGTGCTATGAATGTTATTTGTGCCGCTGTCTTGTTTGCGGTGTTTGCTGTGACTGTCGGGTGTTGGCTTATGCTTGAATGTTGACATGCCCTAAGGGAATGGCCGTGTGGTCCTTAACCTTTTTGAGGACAAAGCTGGAATGCACCCCTGCGATATGCACGTTGGTCGTGAGTTTATCTAACAGGAAAGTGCGAAAGTGCGCCATATCTTGTACTAGCACTTTAAGTTGATAGTCGGCCTCTGAGCCCGTGATCAGCGCGCATTCTTGGACTTCTTCGTAGGCGAGTGCATTGGTTTCAAATTGATTGAGAATCGCCGGTGTATGTTTCTCCATTCGAACATGGATATACGCGGTCAAATGCAGGTTGAACTTATCCGCCGACAGACGCGTTGCATAATCGGCAATATAACCCGCTTCTTCTAAGGCTTTAACACGGCGCGAGCAAGGAGATGGCGATAGTCCGACTTTATTGGCCAGTTCGAGATTCGATAATCTGCCGTGAGTTTGCAGTAAGCGCAGAATCGTTAAATCGAGTTGATCGAGTTTGTAGTGGTGAGTGTCTGTCATCGAAAGCTTAGGGTTAACTGAGTCAGCCTCTAGTTTGCCAGTCTTAGCCGACTTTGCCAAAAATCTTGATCAAATGAGATATTTTAAAGGTTGTGACAGTGATAACGGATAGAGATTTTGGGAGTCGCGCTGTTTGGAACTCCCGTTATTTACCGCTAATGTTATGATACTAATAAGAGTGAGACACTGTATGCGCTTGAGTTTGTTGCTAATCTGCTTATTCATATTACCGACTTATGCATTTTCTGCATCGTTAACCATTGGTAGCGCTCTAAATCGACCGCCTTATATTATCGAAGATGCTGAATCAGGGCTTGAGATCGATATTATTAAGGCCGCGTTTAAGGAAATGGGGCAGCCAGTCAACTTCAAATTCTACTCTCGTAAACGCCAAGTTTTATATTTCAATAAAGATCGATTAGATGCTGTAATGACGATGAACCCTGCAAATGGCGTTGATGGTTATTGGTCCAATGATTATGTTGAATATACCAATGTGGCGATCAGCTTGGCCGAACAACGCCTTGAAATAACACGTATTGCGGATCTTAAAAAGTACAGTGTCGCCGCTTTTGAAAATGCTCGCTTCTTACTTGGCCCTGAGTTTAATGCCGTAGCGCAACAGACTATTTATCGTGAAGTCGATAGCCAATTAAGCCAGAACCGTATGTTGTACTTAGGTCGCATTAATACTGTGATTGCCGATCGTTATATATTCGCTCAACTGAATAAGTTCGTTGAGGATGATGTTGATACCCAGCAAGCATTAAGCTACCACTTTATTTTCCCCCCAACATCCTATCGAATGGTGTTCCACAACTCAGTGGCGCGGGATACTTTCAATCAAGGGCTCGCTAGAATTAAGGCCAATGGGATTTATCAGGCTCTAGTGGCAAAATACTTAGGCAGTGCTTAGCAATGCCTAAGTATTTAACTTCATAGTGTTTGAATCTGTCGTATTTGAGTCGACAGCCAAATCGAGACGCTGAATTAACAGCGTTAGCGCTCAGATCCTTTAGCAAACGCATGGGAGAGTGGACGCAACTTACTGACAAAGAACACGCTACATCCGCTGATGATGGCGGCTAAAAAGGTTGAAAACAGCACATCCTGCGGCCAATGCATGCCAAGCAGCATACGGCTTAATCCCATCAAAAATCCCCAGCTCCATAACGCCATGACTAAGCTAGGTAATCCAGCAAGTAGCAAATAGTAGCTGGCGGTAAGCACTAGCGTTACAGCAAAAATGGTATGTCCCGAAGGAAAAGAATAGCCGATTTCATCTTCCCAATGCTGATGGATCCGTGAGTCGAGTTTTAAGGCGGGTTCTGCAGCGATCAAGCCATCGAGTGCATTGGCAATTGTCTTTGAACGTGACTGTTTATCCAATTGATAAAAGGCATCGAGTGAAAGCGGTTCATGCTTAGGCAGTGTTTGTTCTGCTAGAAAAACGAGATTAGGTCTGGGTTCTTTAAAATAGGATTTTAGGGTGTGGCTTAAGCCTAAGCTGATAACTTGACTGAGGCTGATGGCAAAAAATAAACTTATAAAGAGTGGTTTAGGCATATGACGATAGGCGATCGCCAATACAAACAAGACTGTTGCGACGCCATAGGGCGCAGTGCCCGTCATGGTAATCCAATATAAGGTTTTGGCTAAGGTAGAGTGCAGATCGATCAGTGGAAACAGCTGATTCTGTGTCAGTAATAGTAAGCCCGGAATGGTTGCCAACAGTATCCAAGCTAAACCTAAACGGCGTAAAAGATAGACGCTATGGGTCAAAATATAAGCCTCTTCATAAAACGCCATAGGCTACAACGCGGCAATGGTTTTGCCAATAAAAAAATCCCGACAGCAAAAGATGGCGCTGTCGGGGTCTTCAAGGGTGGATCGGTAGGGCGCTATTGCGCCGTGTTCTTAGGGTGATGCCTAGTCACGAACATCAAAATCAACAGTACGACTAACAGTAAACCTGAACCCATCAATAGGGCGTAATCTTCCAGTTGCAGTATCGAGTACAGCACTGCATATAAACTCACCAGCATAATGCCCACTAATGCACCGCGCTTAATACTTGCTGTGGCACTCCCTACGTAAGCCGATACCGACAGCACGGGAATACAGGCGGCAATTAAATAGGCATGCAAGAAGGCTAGATGCTCAGATAGCGAGAGTAGTAGCAAATAGAACAAGGCCATGGCGCTGCCGACTAACACATATTGAATCGTGCTGAGGCTGGTTTTTTGTCCGATTTCGAAGATAAACAACATGATAAAAGTCAGCACGATAAACAGTAGGCCGTATTTTACCGAGCGATCAATCTTGCCGTAGTGAGTCACTGGTTCGAATAAAATCGCATTAGCCGACACTTCAGTCAGAGTCGATTGATTACTCTTAATAAACTCTTGTGGATAGTTACGGGTTAAGTGGCTGATATTCCAACTTGCAGTAAAGCCTTGCGCGTTGATGTCCCGTTCTGCGGGTAATAATCCCTTAAAGCTTGGATGCGGCCAGTCGGCGCGAATATTGATTAGCGTTTGCTCGCCTAGTGGCAATGCGCTGATAGACTGAGAGCCGCGTAGTGTCATGGCAAAATCCACACTAAAATCACTTGCTTCGCTGACTTGGATCTTTTGATTAAAGCCTTTTTCTAAACCGCCAGTGGTTAACCCCGTGCCCGACATCAGTGATCCAGAGAGTAATGTCGATTCACCGGTGATTTCAATTTTTTCTACTTTATCAATTGCTTGATTCGATGACACCCCAAAGACTAACCGGGCATTTTTGTTATCGAAGGCGATAAGGTTAGGAATATCATAACGGTTAAGGCTGAAGTCGGCCTGACCTTGTAGAGCTGCGTTATACACCAGCGATTGATAAATGCCACGGGTGCGAAAATCATGTTTTAGGTCTAAGTCGAGGGTGAGCTTTTTCGGTAGGATCACTAGCTCATCTTGATAGGTACGCTTCACTTCATGGCGAGTTTTACCGTCGTTACTGACTTCTTCTTGCAACACAAAATAGCTGTAAGGGATCACCAGCGCAGGACCTGAGAGGGTTTGCTGCTCACCCCATGAACGGCCGATTTCATCGACAACGCTGTGGTAAAGGGTTTGGCGATCAGAAGTCATATCCATAATGATCCCCAGCGGGATCAACGCGAGGATTGAGAGTATGCCAATGGTTAAGGCTTTTAATAAGGTGGTGTTTTTTAATGCCGTTCCCTTTGCGGTGGCTGCTGCCCACGGTTCTTGTGCTGACATATCGATTCCTTGACTTCGATTAAATTTTTTGAGGAGTGCTCGCACCACTAAATAGGCTGCGCTACCAAATAAGGCCAAACTAAGTAGGGTGAGTACCCAGAAAATAATGCTGAACATTGAATTTCATTCCCTATGAAATACGACCGAGACTTATCCGCTAAGATTGTGCAGAGTTAACTCGGTATCACGGCGGGTATTAAAACAGATTTTTTTACAAAAGTTGCGGGCAAGTTGCTGATCAATAGTGGCAAAATTATGGCGATTGCCGCTAAATCCATACTCATTATTCAAGTTTATGAATCTGATAGTGGGATGTCTTTGCCAAATTTTGGGTGTTTTTTCTCGTAGTCATTTTCTTTTTTAATATGTTTGAGCAGTGCTTCGAAGCTTTGTTTAAAGACGTCAAGTTCTGCGGAATAGACTACGGCATGGTGGGAAAACCAGTGGTGTTTTTCTCGATCACGGTTACTGTAATCGGGCCAAATACGTAGCTCATACTCATCACCCATGACGACAATGACATAGGCAATGGCGCCATTGCTAAAGATGATACATTGGGGCAGGTACACCAGTTCTTCGCCTTTAAATAACTCATACTCTATCGCTTCGGTGCGCCAACTCACTATCGGTAGCGGCGCCTCGATAGAGCAACCAATCGACTGATGCTGATTAAACAGTACGGCGTTAATGTCATCCATTGAAAAGGGCTGGTGATCGCCATTTTTAGCAGCAAGTGAATACAAGATATTCATCAAAAATGGCAGCTTAGTGCCATTACCTGTTTTGCGGCCGCAGAGTTGTGCTTGGCGATAGTAGATATTCATCATCAATCCTTAATGAAGAGCCTATGCCAGATAGGCTCTATTTCGAGTCGTGAAACTAACGGGCAGGTAAACCGATAGCCGTTAAGGTATAAATGGCTTATGTTATCCGAAGATACTGCCTAGTGAGTAGACTTGTGCGTACATTTCACAAACCTACTCGTTGAATAGTGTGCTAAATGCTTTTATTTTCAGTTTGTTATGTTTTTTTTGCTCTGGTTTGGTATTTGCTTGTCGTTGAATTTGGAGAATCGATGTCTAATCCCTTTTCACCTCGCGAGTGGCTGCAATTAAATATGCAGCAGCAAGGATTATTGCAACCATATACCTCTGTCACCGAGGCAATTTCACGTCTCAGTTATGTACAAATTGACTCTATCAACGTGGTTGAGCGAGCGCATCATCATGTGCTGCATAGTCGTATGCCAGAATATCAGCCAAAGATGCTCGATATGGCTTTAGCCAAAGGAGAGATTTTCGAATATTGGTCCCATGCGGCAGCTTATTTACCGATTGCCGATTACCGTTTTAGTTTGCAGCGTAAACAGCAGCTGCAAAATGGCGGTAAGCATTGGTTTGAGCCCGACGATAAAATAATGCAGGAAGTGCGGGCGCGAATCCTTGCAGAAGGGCCACTCAAGGCCAGTGATTTCGAACATAGTGAAGCTAAAAGCGGTGCCTGGTGGGATTGGATACCCGCGAAAAAAGCCCTAGAGCAGCTCTTTATGCGTGGTGAGCTGATGGTGGTGCGGCGGGAAAAATTTCAAAAGGTTTATGATCTTACCGTGCGAGTGTTGCCACAAGATATAAATGCCAAAGCACCGACAGATAGTGAGTTTACGCGCTATTTGATTGATCGTTATCTCGATGCCCACGCCTTCGGTACTGCGGCGCAAATGGCTTATTTACGCAAAGGTATGAAATCAGCAGTAGCCCAAGAGTTGGCAGAGTTGTTAGCTCACGGGTTATTAGCGTATTTTAAGACGGCGGGCCAAAGCTACTTTTATCGCCCTTCATTACAGCTAAATGCACCATTACCTAATAAAGTGTGGCTGCTTAATCCCTTCGATAATTTATTGATCCAACGGCAAAGGTTAAAGCAATGGTTTGATTTTGATTATCAAATCGAAGTCTATGTCCCAGCCGAAAAGCGTCAGTATGGTTATTATTCTTTAGCAATTCTGTGGCGCGACACTTTTGTTGGCCGCGTGGATGTTAAAGCCGATCGTCAAGCTAACCTATTGCTATTACAGCAATTGATTTTAGAAGAGGGCGTGATGGTGAATGGCTTAGATGAGGATTTCTGTGCGGCCTTTGATATCGCAGTCAGTGAATATGCTCGTTTCAATGGTTGTGACCGCTGGAAGTTAGTTAAGGCTAACCATAAAGGCCTTAAGCAAAAGTATGCTCGCCAACAAAAGCTTTAACTATTTGTCTCTTTAGTTGGAGCATCCATAAAGCTAAAGCAGCCATACAGTAAGATTAGATACAGCAGTGGCAACGCAGCAATGACTAAAGATGAAGAAGTCGCAGCACTATCGCTAGTAATGCGATAACAGGGGATATACACGGCGGGATAAATTAGGCTTCCCCATAGAAAACACTGATTCATCAATCGATAGATAAAAGCGGGTTTAATGCTTGATTGACTGGCCAGTCCCATCAAACTGGCGAGAAGCACACCGGGATAAGTGAGTAGCGGCAGGCCACCAAGCAACAATAATCCCCAAAGAAGATAGTCCTGATAGTGTGTGCTGATTGTGACATCCATTGTAGCTTTATTCCTTGATTGTTCGACGCTAAAGCATTAAGTCTGTTTATGCTCTGGTTGCAGCGGTGGCTTTACTGCCAGCCCTTGCTGCATCTTAAGCCAAAAGCTTTGCTGACATAGATTGCTAAAGGATTTTTGCTGCGGCGAAATCGCAATATGAGCTGTTACAACCCGATAGCTGAGCCAATAATCTTCACAAACCATGTCTGACTCATAAGCTTGTTTATCTTGCTCGCTTAGCTTGCTAATCACAACCCCGTTATCGAAGTGATAAAGCGTTATGGACTCACAAATCTCCACATTATCATCGTGATAGGTTTGCTGCTCGTTTGATTGGCTTACCACGTAGACAGGGCTTGGATAGCCTTCAATAGCAAGGATATAGCTGGCGAGTTGTTGCATTATTTCCCCAAGTGACTCAATGCTTGAAGTGTTAAAAACAAAAAGCACAGCTGCGCTATCGCTAACTGTGCTCTTTCAAACATGCATGATAAGTTAGCCCGCTGCGTTGAGCTTTTTTTCTAACTCATTGACTTGAGCTTGTAGGGCTTCTAATTTTTCGCGGGTTTTCAGTAGTACATGTTGCTGCACATCAAATTCTTCACGGGAAACCATATCCAACTTGAGCAATTGATTTTGCAGTACTTGCTTACTGCGCTCTTCAAATTCACCGGCAAATTGCTTTAGACCGCTGGGCAAACTTTCGCTCAATTGTTTCGCCATTTCTTCGATTTTCTTTGGATTGATCATAATCTTGTCCGCCTCTTTACTGAATAGCTCGATTGTAACTCAGTACGTTAGCTTTCAAAAGTAAAGCAGACGCGTGAACACTTTAGTTGGCTGTTGTTGGGGTTTATATCACGGAGAGGCTTATCTACAGAGTTGAGTTCTGCTCAACCGAAGCGGGGATTTGTTAGCCTTAAAACTGTCGATTCTGCTATGATCCCATCCCTTTCTGTCGACTTGTTTGGATATTGCGCAAAGATGAAACTCAATCCCGCCCAAAACGATGCTGTTCATTATGTTTCAGGCCCTTGCCTAGTCTTGGCGGGTGCGGGTAGTGGTAAAACGCGCGTAATTATCAATAAAATCGCTTACTTGGTCGAAAAATGTGGCTATAAGGCGCGTAATATCGCGGCGGTGACCTTCACAAACAAGGCTGCCCGCGAGATGAAAGAGCGGGTCGCTCAGTCGATGGGCCGCAAGGAAGCCAGAGGTCTGTGGATTTCAACCTTCCATACTTTAGGGCTTGAGATCATTAAACGCGAGCATAAGGTCTTAGGTTTAAAACCGGGTTTTTCGCTGTTTGATGATCAAGATACCTTGGCACTGCTCAAAGAGTTAACCCAAGACGAGTTGGATGAAGATAAAGATTTACTCAAAGCGCTTGCCAGTACGATTTCAAACTGGAAGGGTGGCTTAATTATTCCCGAGCATGCACGCAAAATCGCTAAAGATGAGCAACAGCACTTATTTGCTATGTTGTATCAGCGTTATGCTCAACATATGAAAGCCTATAACGCTTTAGATTTTGACGATTTGATTCTGATGCCAACCTTATTGTTGCGCCACCATGAAGAAGTACGTACGCGCTGGCAAACCAAGATCCAATATTTGCTGGTGGACGAATATCAAGATACGAATACCAGCCAATATGAAATGGTAAAGCTGTTAGTGGGTGAGCGGGCACGCTTTACTGTGGTGGGGGACGACGATCAGTCAATCTATTCATGGCGCGGTGCTAAGCCACAAAACCTCGTGTTATTGGGTAAAGATTTTCCACAGCTTAAGCTGATTAAACTGGAGCAGAACTACCGTTCTAGTCAGCGGATCCTACGGGCTGCGAACATTCTTATCGCGAATAATCCCCATGTTTATGATAAAGCCCTGTTTAGCGAGCTTGCCTATGGTGAGCCGTTGCGGGTGCTGTTTGCCGCCAATGAGGAGCAAGAGGCTGAACGTGTTGTTGCCGAAATTGTGCGGCACAAGTTTGTCGGCCGTACTCAGTTTGGCGATTATGCGATTTTGTATCGGGGCAACCATCAATCACGGTTACTCGAACGCGCCCTGATGACGAACCGTATTCCTTATAAATTGAGTGGTGGTACGTCATTTTTTGCTCGAGCTGAAATTAAAGACATCATGGGCTATCTAAAACTCGTGGTGAATCCCGATGACGATAATGCTTTCCTGCGCATCGTTAATTTGCCTAAACGTGGCATAGGTCCATCAACCTTAGAACGTTTAGGTAATTTTGCCAACGAGAAGCATATTTCTATGTTTGCGGCGATTTTTGAGCCTGAACTGAATCATCATTTACCGCCTGCGGCTATGTCATCTTTATATCAGTTTGGTCGTTTTATTGTGGAGACTGGGGATCATGCTGAACGTGGTGAACCCGTCGAGGCGGTGAAGCATTTGATCCGTAAGATCAATTATGAAGATTACTTATACGAAACCAGCACCAGTGCCAAGGCCGCTGAAATGCGGATGAAAAATATCTCAGAGCTTTACCGTTGGGTGACTGAGATGCTCGCGGGTGATGAGTTAGATGAAGCTATGACTCTACCAGAGGTGGTGACTCGATTGACGCTCAGGGACATGATGGAGCGCAATAGTGAGGATGAAGGCGGCGATCAGGTGCAGTTGATGACCTTGCATGCTTCTAAGGGCTTAGAGTTTCCCTTCGTGTTTATGGTTGGAGTAGAAGAGCGTATCTTGCCCCATCAAACCAGCATAGACGAAGATAACGTCGATGAGGAGCGTCGTTTGGCATATGTGGGGATCACTCGAGCTCAACGAGAGCTTTGGTTCACCCTCTGCCGCGAAAGGCGCCAATTTGGTGAAACCATGCGTTGTGAGCCAAGCCGTTTCTTACTTGAGTTACCTCAAGATGATGTGGTGTGGGAAAATCGTAAGCCACAACAAACGGAACAGGAGCGGATGCAAACGGGGCGGGCAAATATTTCTAGCTTAAGAGATATGTTTAAAAAATAGCGAGCGGTTTCGCTTACTATTCTTTTAAATCAGCTGCTTATTTTTTACTAGGCATATTCGAGCTGAGCACATATCTGTGGTTGGGTTTCACATAAGGTAAAAGTGTCGGCCAAAGCAGCCCCCTGGCCCAGCTGATAACCCAGTTCACTGAAGATACGTTTTTGTTCAGGGTTATCAATGCCATCGACAAAGGTTTGCAGTTCTAAGGTTGATGCCGTTTTTTGATAGGCAGACATTAACTTAAGCTGTTGCTCGCCTTGTATTTGTTTGGTGAGGTTGGCATCGAGTTTTAAGCCTTTTATCGGCAGAAACAATAAGCTATTTAATGCACTATAGCCGCTACCGTACTGGCTGATACCGAGTTTTACCCCGAGCTTCTGCAACAATTCAAAGCCATTGATATGATTTTCAGTTTCTTGCACTAGGGCTTTTTCATTGAAGAATAACCACAAATGGCTCAGGTTTAACTGGGTTTGCTTGAGAGTGTTTTTCAAACTGCGCAGTACATGCTTATGCTTGAGATGTTGGCTCGAAAGCATGACATGTAATTCAACAGATTCATCATGTTGTTTGAGGAGTTGGGGATAGCTGCTATCTATGATGCTGATCGTATATTTATCGAGCTCAACGGTAAGGTGTGACTGTTCAGCAAGCGTGCTAAGTTGTTCCTGCTGTAAGAGCCCACGTTGCGGATGTTGCCAGAACAGGCGGCTTTCTAATGCATGCACTTGACCTGTTTTAAAATTGACTACTGGTAAGTAACTAAGCTGGATTTCAGCATGGTGTAATGCATGTCTAAATTCAGTTTCTAACTCGACATCCTGCATGGCCTGATGTTGGGCGTTATCATCAAAAATAACATAGCAACCTTTACCATTGGCTTTCGCCTGATACATGGCAGTATCTGCATTACGTAACATAGATTCACTGGTATCAATTCTGTGTTTGCCACTGATGGTGATACCGATACTGGCTCCAGAACTAAATTCCATTGTGCCAAGTCGATAGGGCTGGGATATTTTTTGGATCACTCTTTCTGATATATCTTTCGCGTCGTTGATGTTGTTAATGCTATCGAGCAGTATCACAAACTCATCGCCACCGAGTCGCGCTAAGGTGTCGTTATCACGAATGCAGGACTTGAGGCGGCTTGCCGTCTCAATTAAGAATTTATCACCCTCTAGGTGTCCCATAGTATCGTTAATCTGTTTGAAGCGGTCGAGGTCGATAAACAGTAGGGCAAACTGTTCTAAGCTATGGCGACGAACATGCTTGATCGCTTGAGATAAACGCTCCATAAACATAGCGCGATTAGGAAGGCCTGTGAGTGCATCATGTTTGGCATCGTGAACTAGCTTGGCTTCCATACTACGGCGTTGTTGAATTTCTTTCTCAAGACTTTTATTCAGTTCGGCTAACGCTTTGGTACGATCAATAACCTTTTCTTCTAGCTCTTCATAACTGCGTTGTAAGGACTCTGCGGACAGCTTTTTCTCGATAGCCGAGCCTATATGTTGTGATACAAATGTCAGTAATTCTAAGTCTTTAACTTGGTAATTCTGTGTCATGCTAAAACTGTAAATCGTTAACGCACCACGAACTTGATCATGGATAAAAAGCGGGATTCCGATCCACTGATGCATGGTTTGAGTATGATTTAACGCTGGCGCTTGGGAATACAGCTCACCAGAGGCAATTAATGCATTGATACTGCTTTGATCTAGCAATAGTGGGCGCTTATGTTTGAGCACATATTCGGTTAAGCCGTCTTGTAGCGGCCGAGTGCCTGGGTGCTTATTGGCTAATTGCGATACATAAAAAGGAAACGTGAGGTGGGTTTCTGTGTCGTCTAATAGGGCGATATAGCAGTTATTGGCCGGAATTAAATGTCGAATAACATTATGCAATTGGGCATAAAAGTCTGGGTTGTCTGCACTGGAACTTGCTAGCTCGGCGATTTCGAACAGTGATTTTTGTAAGCGTTCAGCTCTACGCCGTTCATAGACTTCTAGTTTTAACTTATCGTAGGCTTGGCTGAGTTCTTTTGTCCTTTGCTGGATAGCTTGCTCTAATTGTTCTTGATGTTTTAGCCGTTCCATTACCCCAGCAATATGGTGACAAATGAACGTCATTAACTCGAGTTCGATTTCACCATAACTGATATTAGTGTCATAGGTTTGCACCACTAACACACCCGTTACTATATCATCTTGTTTGATGGGCACGCCCAGCCACAGATGACAGGGAGAACCTAAATTAACAATTTCTCCAGCGGCAATCAGTTCATTGACTGTGTCATTGTTACACAACAACGCTTTCCCAGTTCTGAGTACGTAGCCTGTTAATCCTTGCTGTAATAATGTAGATAGTGATTGTTCAGGATAAAGCTCCGCTGGATGGGCATCTTTCTCATCAGCGAAAAAGGGGATGGCAAGTTCACCTGTGTGAGTATCCAGGGTTGAAATAAAAAAATTATCAGCGGGAATGAGCTGTTTTAGATGGCTATGTACGCCGACATAGAATTCTTCGAGTGAAGAAGCATGAGTCGCAATATTGGATATTTCGAGTAATGCGTTTTGAATGATCTCAGCATGCTTATATTTATGCGCTAATTGTTTTAAGCGAATAATTTTTTTGCGTAAGCGTTCAATTTCACTCACACGCGGCTGGCCAGTTTCATCTTCATCCTTAAACATGATACTCACTAGTTAAATATATGTTTGCTTTTACCAAAGTCTATAATTAGCATGAAATACTGTAACATCCAAGTCATATTTTGGCTGCATTCCGCTTTAAAAGTCAGCTAATGTGATAAAACTTGAGCAGTCAGTAAAAAAAGTGCAAAACAGCTATAGACTCAAAGGGGATTTGACCCTAGTATATGCGGCGCTAACCAAGGCGAGCGCCCATAGCTCAGCTGGATAGAGCGCACCCCTCCGGAGGGTGAGGCCGAAGGTTCGAATCCTTTTGGGCGCACCACTTCCGAATAGAGTTGTGAGCTTTAAGGTTAGTAAAGTAAGTGAAAATCAGTGGTGATTGTAGCTCAGTTGGTAGAGTCCCGGATTGTGATTCCGGTTGTCGTGGGTTCGAGCCCCATCAGTCACCCCATTCATTTACTTTGATATAAAGATTTTTATTCTCGGTGATTAGCGCAGTCCGGTAGCGCATCTGGTTTGGGACCAGAGGGTCAGAGGTTCGAATCCTCTATCACCGACCAAATTCTTCGCGTGACTAGCGAACTTAATGTAAGTTAAGTAAATAGTTAATGTTTTACGGTAATTAGCGCAGTCCGATAACGCATCCTGATGTTTTGGATGAAAGTGGACGAGAGGGTGAACCCTCTAAGCGTATGTAAACAATAGTACAAAATTTACGGTGATTAGCGCAGTCCGGTAGCGCATCTGGTTTGGGACCAGAGGGTCAGAGGTTCGAATCCTCTATCACCGACCAAATAAGTAAAAAAGCCTCAGCATTCATTAATGAATACACTGAGGCTTTTTTGCATTGGCGAAATGGAACTACTCACTGACATTATCATGTTTGTTGTCGCTTGATAGCGCATCCTTAATGAGTATAGAAGTTGGCTACAGTTCTTATTTACACCTGGCAGATTTGCTGAACTGTATCGGCATAGTCACTCAACCGTAGAAAAACAAAAAGCTCCTTACGGAGCTTTTTGTTTGCAAAATCACTTCTTAATAATACTGCTTAGTCAAGATTCACTGGCGGGGCGATAAAGCCTTGATAGGCATCGGTTCTAAGCTCGTTAAAACGTTCTAGCTGAGCTTTTTCTTGAATACCCGTCACTATGACTTGAATGTCCAATCCTTTTGCTACGTTGATTAGGGCGCGGCACAATTCGCTGTTGTGGTGTGTCTCATCATAGTAGGCGAAGGATTGATCCAGCTTCACATAGCTAGGTCTTAATTCCTGTAGATAAGACATAGAGCCAAACTGACGACCAAAGTGGTCAATACCAAACTTAGCACCGTTATCGCGAATGATGTTACATAAGTGCTGGCATGACTTAAGATCACTATAAACACCAGCCTCAGGGATTTCGAAGCAGATGCGCTCAATAAATGTGGCATTTCGCAAAAATTGATTTAGCCACTCATGAAACTGAGGATCGTTAATACTTTGGTGGGTTAAGTTAATTGCGAGCGGTTCATAGCTCCGCTCGAGCAGTTTTTGCTCGTAGACAGTTTCAATTAAGCATTTATCGAGTAAGGCACCAAGTGATAATAATTCGATATACGGCATAAATTGCCCTGCATGGGCGAGTTGATCGCCAAGCTCTAATTGGCAATACAATTCCCGTTGCGCTATGCCATCACCATCGCAAAATTGGATGGGTTGCCATCTAAACTTAAACTTCTTATTGCTGATAGCATGGCTGAGGTTATCGCGCCATTGCTCGCGGGTGAATAATTGCTGCTCTGTGGTTTCAAACCAGTGGAAGGTTTTATTCTCTTGTAACGCTTTTTGAAGGGCATTGTCGGCTTGGGCCAAAATATCAGACACATTCATTTGCCCAATACGTTCTGCAATACCGATAGCAAAGTCTTCGTTGGGCTTACAACCTGCTTTTGACATTTCTTGGTTGATGGTACGGATAAGTGTTTGTAAATATTTACTGATCTGATCGTGTTCAACATCGGTCACTAAAAATGCAAATTCATAGGCGGCAATACGCCCTATGACCGAAGGCGTTATTTCGTTTAATTGCTGTTGAAACTTTTCTGCGAGGATCCGTATGGTTTCATCTCGGACTTGATAGCCATATTTACTGTGCACTTCTTCGAGCCAGTCGAGTTTGGCGAGGAATAAAGCACCGCTGCTAGGTTCACTTAACCAACCATTTAAACGACTTACTACATATTGGCGGTTAGGCAGGCCTGACGCGGGATCGACAAGATTCTTCTTACGTAACGCGCCAACCTCTTCGTCAAGAGAATGGAACACTTGTTTCAATTGAGCTGACATGCTGTTAAATGCAGTCACTAAGTCTTTTAATTCGGTTGTTTTGGGTAGTGCCATGTCTGGACCAAATTGGCGTGCTGCGATACTTTTCGCGTGTTCAGACAGGGTGTGGAGAGGTTTCAATATCCATGTTAAGCCTACTCTTGCTGTAAAAATAGCAACGAGAAAAAGTAGTGAGAAGGCGATGATGGTATTGGACATGATTCGCCATAGTTCATGATAACCAAAACCAGGATGAGCAGTGATTTCAAGCTGTGCTAGCTGCAGCCAACCCGAGGTGATAGTGCTTTGTTTTTTTATGGTTTTAAACAGATCTAGATTGATAAACCATTGAGGGACATCTTCAATTTTTAAAGGATTATTCCACTCTTGTTGCTTACCATCAACCATCCAAGTCAATTTTACATTTTGATAGTAACCACCTTCAAAAATAACATTCACTAAGGTTTCTGCCGCTGCGGTATCGCCGGCTTCGAGTGCTGGGGTAAGCATTAGACCGAGTGAAGTGCTGGCATTGTTTAGATCGGACTCCATTTGCTTTGTTAAAAAGCTTTGAGTCTCAGTGAATTGCACATAGCCAAGGCTTGCAACTACAAGCAAGAATAGGCTAAAAAGCAGCGAATAAATCTGTCTAAACAGTGTCATTTTTGGTGCTACTCCAGTTTTAATTTTGGTTGCCTAAGACGGTCAACACCTAATCTATGGTTAAGATCGTTCCATTTTTCTAATCGTTTTGAGGACCCTGCCAGTACGCCTCGACCTTGCTCTTTATTGAGCCATAACTGTTTACCGTTAAAGCTATAAACAGGCAGTAGATCTTTTCTTTTTGTGGCGGGTTTTATTTCATGGTCAAGATTATCGAGCACTAAAGGAATTGATGATGGTGTTTCATAGTAAGCCAATACCATGTGGTATTGATTAACCGTTGTGGCTTTAACCATAGTGATCCGCATCTTGTCCTCTTGAACACCAAGTTGGAGTAGAGTGAAGTACTTTGCGATCGAAAAGTCTTCGCAATCACCGCCATTCACACCAATAAACTCCATCGGCGTTGCCCAATAATTCGAGTCTCCCCATAATTTACTGTCATCCACAAAACGGAATAAATTAAAAAAGTTATTCACCTTCAATAACTTTTCTTTTTCATCTAGCGTACTCGCTTCCGATAACACTTTGAACCAAGCCCTTGCTCGCATTCCAGCACGTTCGCCGTAATGTTTTTCTAGGGTTGAAGTTATCTTCACTTCATCAAGGTTTTGTGTGGGGGCCGCATATAGGCAACATATGCCTAAGGCTGACGCTATTAGGCTAAAGCGGCAGACTCGCAATAATGAATCTTTATAATCAAGTCTGCCGTTCATAACCTAATGTGTTAGTCCTTTATTTTGAGTTGTCATCGACCGAGTAAATTGTCCATTTCATGTCTGCTGCCGTATCATCACCAGTGACTTCTGCAACAACACGACGGTTACGAATTTCTGCTTCTGGCGTCTGTTCTAAAACAATTGGGCGGCTAGAACCATATCCAATAGCAGTTAATCGACTTCTATCAATACTAAAGCGTTCAGCCAGTACTGCGGTGACAGCATTTGCACGTTCTTGAGATAATACTGTATTTCGTTCATCGGTTCCTGTGCGACTCGTGTGACCTTCGATAGTCACTTTGGTCGTTGGATACTGACGTAGAAAAATAGCCACCTCTTCAATTTGAGGATAGTACTCAGGCGCAATATAAGCAGAGTCATTCGGGAATAAAATATTTATTTCCTTTCGCTCGTTAATCGCTTTTATTTTGCCACAGCCATAGTTATCAATACCTGCCCCTTGGGCGGTGTCGTTGCAGCGTTCACGGGCTTCAATGACACCATCGCTATCTTTATCAGATAGATCATAGGTTTGAGTTGTGACCATTTCGTCAATATTAACCGTATCGCGCATCGAACAACCAGCTAAAAGAGTGACACTTAGAAAAAATGTGAGAGTTTTCATTTGTTAGCTCCTCCTTCATAATTGCGCTCTCCGCGCCACGCATCAGGTCTAGTCACTTTAAGTGAGTCTAATAATCGCCCTGTAGAATTGAGCACGCGATACTTAGCAATAACTTCATCATATTCAGCTTGTAAGTAGTCTTTACGCGCCTCGAAGAGTTCATTTTCGGTATCTAATAAGTCGAGTAAACTGCGTTGGCCTAAGTTGAACTGTTGTGCATAGGCTGTTTGAGTATCCTTTGCGGCCACGACATGATCGCGAATATATTGTTTTTGCGGCGCTAGCATTTCAAATGCGTTCCAAGCTAGGTTTACCCCTTCAACAACTTCACGTTGGGCACGTTGGCGGATTTCTTTCGCTTCACCTAACTTGTAAGCAGTTTCTTTTTCACGGGCAAGATCTTTACCCCCCGCAAATAAGTTGTATCTCACCCTCACCATGGCGACGAGATCGTTACTATGGCCACCCACATCACTGCGGAAAGCACCAGCACCTGATATTCCATCTTCGCCGCTGATATCGTTATTCCAGTTACCATTAAGTTCTAAAGAAACCTGAGGATAGTAATTGGATTGTACTGAAGAGCGTTCATTTTCAGCGGCACTAATATCGTTTGCTGCAGATTTGAGTATGGGGTGATTCTCTTGCGCAGAAATAATGCCAGAGCTAAGATCCTTTGGCAGCATGTCTGCATCTGGCACTGGTAATATTAAGTCTGCTGGTGCCGCCGCTACAATTTTGACGTACTGTGCTTTTGCATCAAGTAAATTGTTGCGAGCAGAAATAACGTTAGCATTAGCACGCGCCAAACGTCCCGAGATTTGGGATAGATCTGCGATTGAGCCTAAACCTGAGTCAGTACGTTGTTTAATCTGGTCATAAATTTCTTTATGGCTGTTAAGGTTTTTCTCGGCTAATTTTAACACTTCATCGGTGCGTAAATAGTTGAGATAGACTTTACTGACATCGAGTGCCATATCTTCAGCTGCAGCAAGCAGTGCCCATTGGTCTGCGCTAGCTTCAAAGCTATAACGATCAACTTCACTGCTGGTGTAGAAACCATCGAAAAGCATTTGTTTTATGCTAACACCAAACTCTCCGGGATTTAATTCAGCCACCCCTTTGCTATCGACTTCGCCGATATTGGGTCGTCTACGTGTCGATACGCTGTCGGTTTGTTCATAACCGTAGCCACCATTGACATCAATAGTTGGCATATAGCCTGCTATCGCTTGATTAACTTGTTCTTCTCGCGCTTTAAAGCGGTTGAAGGCCACTCGTAAATCTGGGTTTGTATCTAGCGTATGTGCAACGGCTTGTTCTAACGTCTGACTTTGAGCCGATAAAGGTAACAGGATTAATGACAGCACTATGGCTATCTTTGAACATTGAAATTGTCGTATTGCTGAAGTCTTCATGACCAACCTCCCGGTTTATAAAAAAAAGGCTTAGTGCTCTCTGAGCGCTGTGTCCTTAGCCCTTAAAATTGGATTTAAAATGTACTCAAGTATGGATCTTTGCCCCGTGATAACGTCAACTGAAGTTAACATTCCCGGAATAATTGGCATCTGTGTGCCATCGTTTTTGGTTAAACTAGATTCTGCAGTTCTAACTCTGATGAGATAGTAGCTATTGCCTTCTTCATCTTGAGAAGTGTCGGCACTAATATGTTCGACAGTTCCTTTAAGGCCGCCATAGCGGGTAAAATCATAGGCGGTAATTTTTACTACGGCGGGTAATCCTGGATGTAAGAAAGCGATATCTTTAGGCAAGATTTTAGTTTCTATCAGCAGTTGATCTTCCGACGGTACTATCTCGATAATATCGATCCCAGGTTGCACTACACCACCCAGTGTATTGATATGTGTGGTTTTAATGGTGCCATTAACAGGGGAGGTGATAATCGCCTTACTGACTTTATCCTGCGCGCCAACTTGTGCTTCATTCATGCGAGAGAGGCGGGTTTGAGTTTCATTGAGCTGCGCGCGCAGCTCTGCAGCGTAAACAAATACGGCTTCACGGCGTTTTAAGATAGCCTCATCTAATGCCGCTTTTACTTTAGGGCGGAGTAAACGCATTGAATTCAATTCACCTTGCAAGTCGTTTACCGTGCGTTCGAGTTTGAGTAACTCAACTTCAGGAACAATACCTTTTTTGGCTAAAGGTCGAGTGAGTTCAAGCTCGCGGGATATTAGCTGCATGCTCGTCGTTAATGTCGTTGTTTTAGAGGCGAGATCATCAATTTCTTGCTGTCTTTGTTGAATTTGACGTACGAGGATCTCAAGTTGGTTACTTAAGTTATCTAAGCGTCCGTTGTATTCCTCTTGTTGTCTTTTCACTAAGGCGGGTTCCGCGGTAATGATGCTCTCAGGAAATACCAAGGCTTTTTTAGTAACGAGCACTTGCTCGCGCCAGTCTGATGTCATGTCTGATATGAGAATGCTGTCGAGTTCGGCACGCATGCGGATAGCATTGGTTTTTAAGCCATAAACCTCTTGCTCTTGTTGAGCAAAGTCGGAGCGAAAGCGGGTATCATCAATACGCACTAAAGGCTGCCCTTTTGTGACTATCTCACCTTCTTGAACGTAGAGTTCTTGCATTATGCCGCCATCTAGACTTTGGATAACTTGAACTTGTGATGAAGGAATCACTTTTCCCGTTCCAGTAGTAACCTTATCTAATTGAGCAAACCCCGCCCACAGTAAAAAACACGCTACCATAGCAGCAAGTGCCCATATGATTAATCTGTGTCCGCTGGGAGCGTCTGTCATCATGGCGCCATAGACATCATCAACCATGTCTAAGTCGTTTGTTGTTAAATGTTTACTCATCTTTTAGCCTCTCCGTTCACTAGGCCAAAATTGAGTTTTTCTAGCACTTCTGCTTTAGGTCCATCGGCAACCACATGGCCGCGTTCAAGTACAATAATGCGGTCGACGAGTTGCAATAAATGCATCTTGTGGGTAATAAGAATTAACGTTCTATCTTTGCTGACATTTTGCATTGAACGAATAAATTGTTGTTCAGCGCGAGCATCTAAACTCGCCGTAGGCTCATCCATCAGTAACACTGGGGGATCATTAAGTGTGGCGCGAGCAAGAGCGACAGTTTGTCTTTGTCCGCGACTGAGTGACATGCCGCCTTCGCCGACCTGTTGGTCTAGGCCTTCTGCTTCTAGGTTGGTGAATTGACTCACACCAGAAAGCTGTACCGCGCGGATGAGTTGATGTTCAGTGACTTGACGTGTACCAAATAAAATATTGTCGCGAATAGAACCATGGAATAGGGTGACATCTTGGGGTAAGTAGCCAAAATTACGACGTAAATCACTCGGATGAATCTGTGCTGAGTCTAAACCGTCGTAGCGCAAGCTTCCTGCCGTGGGTTGAAATAGCCCGACCAGTAGCTTAGCTAGCGTACTTTTACCTGAACCATTTCGACCGATAATGGCAATGCGTTCGCCAGGATTAATCGTTAGCGACATCGGATGCAGTACAGGCTTTTCAGAACCTGGATAACTAAAACCAACATGGTCAGCATTGATCTTGCCTATGAGTCTTTGTTTGCTAACTAAATGTCCTTTATTTTCAAACTCATCTTCTTGAGTCATGATTTCATTCAGTTGGCGTAGTGCACTGGCTGTGTGGTTTGCTCTAGTCATCAGGCCTGCAAGTTGTGCCATAGGTGAAATGGCGCGGCTCGATAGCATGACCGCAGCAATAATTCCGCCCATAGATATCGCATTATCAGCCACACGATAAACGCCCAAAATCACCACGCAGACAACGGTAAATTGCACCGTAAAGTTCGCCACGTTCGATACAGAGTTGGAGAGCTTTTTTGACCTTAATTGCCAGTTTGCACTGTGGCCTATCATCTGTTGCCAGCTTTTTTGCACAATTCCTTCAGCACCATTAGCTTTAATTGACTCTAGCGCTGATAAGCTCTCGATTAAATGCCCATGTTTTAAGCTTGAAAATTTATTGCCTTCTTCGATTGCCGCTTTGAGTTTAGGTTGAATATAAAGCGTGAAGCCAATAATGATGATGCCGCCAATGACTGGAACTATAGCGAGATCACCTGCGACAATAAAAATAATGATTAAGAAAAATATCGCGAAGGGGAGATCGACTAAAGTTGTGATCGTTGCCGAAGTTAAAATTTCACGAATATTATCGAATTCACCTAACTGTTTCGCCATGCCGCCGATACTAGGAGAACGTTTTTCTAGGGGAATACCTATCGCTTTAGCAAAAAGTTGCGAAGACACAATAATATCTACTTTTTTTCCTGCAACATCGATGAGGTAACTTCTAAGTTGCCGCATTATAAGATCGAACATATAAGCAATCGCCGCACCAATCGCTAAAACCCAAAGGGATTCAAAGGCGAGGTTTGGGACGACTTTGTCATACACATTCATAATAAATAACGGTGAAACTAAGGCGAATAAATTCACCAATACAGAAGCGATTAATGCATCACGATAAATGGGTGCTGAATCTTTGAGGGTTTGTACTAACCAGTGGGTTTTATTATCGTGTAGATAAACATCGAAGCCCATGTCGCCACGGTATTCTTGTTTGACTAAGAATAAATATCCCACATATAAGGCTTCGAGCGACTCAATTGTCAGTGTCTCTTCACCGCCCGTCTCGGGTAATTGAATAATTGCTTTATCTGATGCAACATTAAGTTCTCGCAATATACAGGCTTTTTTGTCTTTTAATAATAAAATACAGGGGAGCAATATAGGTGATACTTCGTTTAAGCCTTTTCGAGACAGCTTAGCCGCTAGACCCGCTCTTGAAGCTGCCTGAGGCAATAAGTCGGGTGATAACACGGTACCTGACAAGGGTAAACCTGCCGCAAGCGAATCGCTCGAGCACGGATTGCCAAAATGCTCAGTGAGTAACACTAAACAATCCAGCAAAGGATCCACTAACACTCTTTGTGAGGCTGAAATGGTCCATTGATCAATTTTTTCAGAAGCTGCAGCTGACACCTAATTACTTATCCTTTGGATTTTTATATGGTTATGCAAGTATCGGTCATGATGGCCTATATTTCTATAGGCCATCCAAACGATTTTATCTAAGGGATATTATGCTGCTCATTGCTATTCAATGGTGCAAGACCTGGACTTAGTTCTGGTGTGACTGGCTGAGTATCAACAATTAACGGACCGCTGCCATTAGTACCTAGTAGGCCATTAATAATGCCAGTCTCTGTTGTAGTGTTATACGCACTATACAAATCAACACCGTCAAGAACGATATGCTGCTCAAACACACCGTCTTTATTGCCATCGATATCAATCACAGTTGAACCACTAACTAAGCTAAAGTTTAAATAACTATGTAGTGTGTTGTTACTTTCACCTTGGAGTAAATCGCTTAAATCCAATTTATCTTCATGGATATTAAAGTCAGTGATATGGTCTGTTCCATATTCTCCTTTATTCCAAACGAAGGTATCGCTACCTGAATCACCTCTCAACACATCATCACCTAGTCCGCCAATTAATGTATCATTTCCTTCTCCGCCACGAATTCCATCGTTATGGGTACCGCCATCAATATAATCGTCGCCAGTATGCCCATAAAGAATGTCTGATCCAGATTGTCCATAAATTCGGTCGTTACCACTACCACCATTGACTATGTCCGCTTGTTTAGATGCGACATCATTTGCGAGCAACAAGCCATCGCTATCAACTATGGTCGATAAGCCACCTGACATAATATGGTGTGATAAAATATCACTGATAGATAATTGTAAAGAGTCATCAGAACCAAATCCAGTTGCTCCTGTTTTGCCTGCATAGATAACATCATCGCCCTTACCTGTTTCAATATGGTCATTACCATCACCACTACTAACAACTTGTTTGTTGCTTGTACTGTAACTCGTTAAGTTTGCTCCACTGGTGATAATATCATTACCACTTTGATTTGTTATTACACCAGCTTTGTTGCCGCCAAAGTTAACATTTAATTGATTTTGGTTTGTGCCATTTTCTCCGTTAATGACAATAAATGTATCGTTGAGTGTTGCCCCTTCAGTTGTTATGTGATTAGAATCTGCTACTGGAACTCCATTGCCATCGACAGGATTGACACTAATAGTCAACGTGGCACTAGACTTATCACCATCGGCATCGCGCATAGTATAAGTAAATGTTTCAACTGCACCAGAAGGTACATCACTAGCATTTGCTGTTATTTGATAGTGATAGTTACCGTTAGCATCAAGAGTTAAAGTGCCATATAGTCCAACAATGCTAATTCCTATATTCCCTGCTACACCTGTATTAGTGTGATCGCCAGCGGCGGCCCCTATAATGATTAGCCCTGAGTCGGCCCCAGTTACATCATTGGTGAGTACGTTACCATCACAATGAGGAAGTGTATAACCAGTGCCAGCAACCATGCGAACAACTAACTCATAACTAGTTGCAGCATTTTCATTTGTATAAATTGAGGTGACAAGTTGACCATTTACATCTTTAAATCCAATAACCTGAACTGTATAAACTTGTCCTTGATAGTTAAAGGTTACACTCGTTTGTCCCACAGTAACTATGTCACGTGATGCCATTGGGTCACTGGAGTTAGGTGTTTCATTGTGACTGAAGTTGAGCATTAACGTAACTGGTGTAGTCACTCCGTATGCATCAGTAACACTAAATGTAATTTGCATTGATGCAGCAGTTATTGCTGTACCTGAATCAATAGGGTAGTTGTAGTGAGTAAATGTACCCAGAATAATATCTTGGTTTAGGGCTAGTTGACCGTTAAGCGCGGCATCATTATCCATGAAACCATAACCCGATTGTTTACTATTATCAGTTGTTCCCCAGCGAAGCTGATCTCTCGCTGAGTCATTATCTTCTCCACCAGTGTTCCAGTCTCCATCAAATGTCTTTATGTTAGTACCTCCAGTGACTCGACTTGAACTCCAACTTGCCTCTATACCGGACACAATGAACGAGTCAACAGTAATATCTACACTATTACTATCATCGATTGCAGTGCCGATATCGTCGTGGATAGCTGTTGTTATTGTCGATGTTGCAGTATCACCATCAGTATCAATGACTTTAACTAAGAAGTTGTCATTGAGAGTATCATTACCTTGAGAGGAGTGTGTCTGTGCACTTGTTAATGCATAAGTGTATTCTAATGAACCATTGTTATAGCCCGTGATGTAAAGCGTGCCATCAGCTCCTGCAATGACTATTGGTGTTGAGAATGTCGCAGCCATTAACGCCGCGAGGGTTAATGTTGAAGTTACGCCAGCTGAATTGGTTATTTCTATTCTGTTAAGTCCATCATTGGCAGTAATAGTCATATTACCTTGCGCAGACACTTGCCCTGAGCTGGGGCTTCCGGTGCCATTTATTAATGCTGACTCGTAGACATTTAATGGGCCCACTGTATTTACAATTGTAACGTTGTCATCAACGCTGTTCACGTTGATGCTAACGGTGGCCGTGTCGATATCGCCATCGGCATCGGTCGCCACATAGTCAAAGCTGATGTTACCGTTGAAGTTGGCATTAGGCACAAAGGTCATGCTGCCGTCGGCGGCAATCACCACGGTGCCGTTGCTCACGGCGATGTTCTGTGCGAGACCGGTCAAGGTCACGCCATTGATAGACTTAATCGCTAAGCCACCATCGAGGGCGATATCGTTGCTGAGCAGGTTAATGCTGACGGAGCCATCTTCGTTGACGGTGTACTCGTCATCCTTTGCATCGACCGGGTCATCAACGCTGTTCACGTTGATGCTAACGGTGGCCGTGTCGATATCGCCATCGGCATCGGTCGCCACATAGTCAAAGCTGATGTTACCGTTGAAGTTGGCATTAGGCACAAAGGTCATGCTGCCGTCGGCGGCAATCACCACGGTGCCGTTGCTCACGGCGATGTTCTGTGCGAGACCGGTCAAGGTCACGCCATTGATAGACTTAATCGCTAAGCCACCATCGAGGGCGATATCGTTGCTGAGCAGGTTAATGCTGACGGAGCCATCTTCGTTGACGGTGTACTCGTCATCCTTTGCATCGACCGGGTCATCAACTGGGGTGACATTAATGGTTAATGTGGCGGTTGAGCCGGTATTTGTGGTGTAAGTGATAACCGGCACCGCGCCATTCCAGTTTTCATTCGGCGTGAAAGTATAAGAGCCATCGGCATTGATGACTAAGCTGCCGCCTTCTAAGGCGACCGTGGTGCCTGCGGTAACGGTATCGCCATTCACAGTGAAGCTGACTACGGACAGGGTGCTGTCGATATCGGAATCATTATCAAGCACATTGCCTGTAGCTACGGTATCTTCTGCAACTGTGGCGCTGTCATTTGCAAGGATGGAAGGATCATCAACAGGGGTCACATTAATGGTTAATGTGGCTGTTGAACCAGTGTTAGTGGTGTAGGTAATGACAGGAACTTGGCCATTCCAGTTGGCATTGGGTGTGAAGGTGTAAGAACCATCGGCATTGATGACTAAGCTGCCACCTTCTAGGGAAACAGTGGTGCCTGCGGTAACGGTATCGCCATTCACAGTGAAGCTGACTACGGACAGGGTGCTGTCGATATCGGAATCATTATCAAGCACATTGCCAGTTGCTGCAGTGTCTTCTGCAACTGTGGCGCTGTCATTTGCAAGGATGGAAGGATCATCGACAGGGCTGATATTAATGGTTAGCGTTGCAGTTGAGCCCGTGTTGGTTGTGTAGGTAATGACAGGTACTTGGCCATTCCAGTTTTCATTCGGCGTGAAGGTGTAAGAGCCGTCGGTATTTAAAACTAAAACACCACCTTCGAGAGTCACTTCTGTGCCTGCTGCGTAGGTGGTACCGCTGATTTCGAAGCTCACAACACTTAGAGTGGAATCTACATCAGTGTCGTTATCGAGCACATTGCCAGTCGCTACAGTATCTTCATTGGAAGTGTTGCTGTCATTAGCAAGTGCTGAAGGTGAGTCTGCTGCAATGGTGAATTGTGGAATATTGACCGTCGTTCCAGTCAGTGCTTGGCCGCTTGTTGAGTAGCCTGAAGCTGCAATGGTTTCTGTGCCGCTACGGGCTAGAGTGACATAGCCCGAGTTACCATCACTGCCTGGTGTGTTGCCTGCTGCGGTTTCTGGTAGGTTCTGAGTTGGGTCTTCACCGGATGCAATAAGATCTTGTAATGCTTGAATTTCATCTAGGGCTGCTTCGTTAGCCGTGCCAGAGGCTGCTGCAGTAGTTTCACTGGGCGCGACTTCATTTGATAGCTTAGTGCCATCATCGAAGGTAATTTCATAGGTTGCGTTTTCGCCAATATGGAGCACAGCACCTTTAGGGAGTTGTTCGCCATCCTTAGCGGGTTGATTTGAACCATCAACTTCGACATTGATTTGCCCTTTTACTAACTTAAGCAAACCTTTCTTTGATGTAATTACCGATCCCATAGTAAGCTCCCAACAGCCAAAGTGTGTTAATCCATAGACGCACAAGTCCAACAAATATGTCGCACTGTGATACAAGTGGTGGAATTTTAGCTAACGAAACGACTTAAGTCAATTTTTTGACGCGCTTGTGTCGCCTGTTCTTATGCGGTTTTACGGATCTTAATACGCAAAAGTGACAATTTTTAGACCTGTAACTAGATGTAGTAGCTATATCTATAAAAAGGGCCGTATTTAGTACTTTTTAACTCTAAGATTAAGCATCGTTATAAGAAATTAATCTGGATTGGGGGAGTGGTTTTTACGGAAAAGAAGCGACACGATCTAGTTTTTAACATTTTGGCAAGTTAAGTGGGTTTTAATATGTCTGCATTGGCAAGTGCCGTGATCTTTCGTTACTCAAATCACGGCGACTAGGTTGCAGGCATTGTAGAACTACAGATTAACCGCCTGACGATAACTTTGATTTGCGTTACCTTGTTCACCTAACTGTTCTTGAATCCGTGCAAGCGCCAGCCAAGAGGCTTTTGTGGGTTCGAGTCGGCAAACATTTTGCCAGCAGGTTCTGGCTTCTTTCATATCCCGTGTTTGCTGATAAAGTTTAGCTAAGCACATCTGGTAGTCGGCATTATTCTCATGGGTGATTTCATGCTTGAGTAACTGCTTACGGATTTCTGTATCTTGGGCTGTCGTTATTTCTGGAATGACTTCTAAAAGCGCTGATTCAGGAGCTGTACGTAATTTTTTCGAGAGTAGCTTCAGCGCTTGCTCTTTGCGATTAAAGCGGCATAAACCCACAGCATAAATCGCCAAAAACTCAGACTGATTGCGCTCACTGCGAGATAACCACTGCCAGCATTGTTCTAAGGCTTCTTCGCCTTTAATGGTTGCGGCTTTGAGTAAAGCGCAGTGAGTGATTACATTGAGTTCATTTAGCTGGGTGTCATCTAGGATCTGGCGCTTCTTCAAAATAGGTAACAATAGCTTGAGCGCATCCCAATCCTCTTGTGCTTGATATAACTCGAGGGCGAGTTTGAGTACCGGTGCTTTGCTCTTACTTGTGGGGGCTAATTTATCGAGCTCGGCGCGGGCTAAAGCTAACTCTCCTTGTTTTAACAGATATCGAGTACGCGTGGTTGCGACGGCATTCGCGGCCAGCGGTTGTGTTGCAGCACGGTCAAGATATTGATCACGCTCTGCTATTTTCTGTTGATATTGGGCAGCACGAGCTGCTGCAAGTAAATTAAGTGCAGGGAGTTCGCCATTATCGGCGCCTTTTATCATAGCGCGTTCCGCTGCTGGCCAATCTTCTTCTGCCAGAGCCAGTGCACCCATTAAGGTATGCTTTTTCGCGGAGCGACGGCGCCAGTGGCGAGGAATAAAACGGCTACGCAGCATGAGATTAATGGCGCTAATCACCAACCATTCTAGGACTTGGAACATGGCATAAAATATAATTAAGGCAATGATCCCAAAGACTAAACTGGTCTCAACCTGGTAGTCACCTGCCGCAATGTATACATAACCTGTGTTGCCCACCAACCAAGGGCTAATGCAGAGCCCTATTAGTATTATCCCTAAGAAAATTAATATCTTGATCATAATGGCACATCCTCTGATGAGGTCAGCTCACCATAGCTTGTCAGCTGTAATAGCAGAGGTTTTGCGGCAAAGGATTTCAGAGTAATAGGATCAAGTTCTAATGTCGCCAATTTATCGATTTTGGCGATGGCTTCAGCAGTGCTGTGATCTTGAGTATCAAAATAGGTTTGAATCCACTTACGCACCATCATTAATGATTGGTGATAAGCGGCTCTGTCGTAGCGGTATAACGCAAGTTGAGATTGCAGCAGTTTATGACGAATGTTTTCAACCAGATACCACTGTTGCTCAGGAGCGAGTAAAGCGGGTGCATCGGCTGTTCTATGGCGTATGGTGATAAAGTCTTGGGTTAACGCTTTCCACGTCTTCCCTAAGTTGCTCTGCCAGTCATTTAAATCGCCAGTAATGTTTGTATCTTCAGGGGCATCGGTTTCTGCATCGGTGCGATTAAGGGGTAGTTTATCGAGTTGCTCAATTAAGGCATCGAGTGCTAATACACTACCATCAATATCTGTGGTTTTAATACTTGCAGTCGCGGCGATATCTTTTGCCAGAGCTTTACGAATAGGTAGCAAAGCGGGATTGTTCATGGCGGCGATGGTTTCATCCGCCGACTTTAATAGATCGGTGGCGGTGCGGGGATCTTTTTCTAACCAAAGTTTACGGCCCGCCATGTTTACTAGATATTCGGCTTCTGACGCCATCCAATGCGTTGGGCTGCGTTGGGCGAGTTTATTGATCCTGTCCTGCAGTTGATTTTGGTCTTCTGCCAATTTTGTTAATTCTTGATAGGTCTTAGCATCATTCAGTTGTTGCTGTTCAAGCTGGCCAATACGTTGGTTGGGTTTTAGCAGGGCTTGCTGTAATTGGTCCTGCAGGGCGATATTTTTCGCATCCTGCGCTAGCAGTTGCTGTTGCATCTGTTGGTACAGCATAAAACCACCGCCAAGGGTGCAAGCGGTTAAACCCAGCGCTAATAACACCCCAAAGCGAATCGCCCATGAACTTCTATTGGGTACTGCTGTTTGACTCGGCGTGCTTGAAGGTGTGGCTTTGGCTGTTTGGGATTCAGAAGATGGCGCTAAAGTTACGGGCGTGTCATCAGTCGTTATTGATGGTTCAATAATAGAGGTAGCCTGTAATTCAGGGCTCTTTGCGTCGTGCTTGTTGTTATCCATTTAACAGTCCTTGAAAACATGCTACTGCCGAAATTCGAGTTAAATCGGGCTAAATAGCGCTTAGAGTTTAAGGGCGTTTAGCACGGCTTTGCTGTTGGCGGCATTGGCATTGGTGACTTGGGTTATACCAAAGGCGTGAGCTTGAGCTTCTACTCGGTTACTTGGGACTATGATATGACATGAGCGCAGCCATGCAAATAACTCTTTTGGCACTAGATTAATCAGGTTATCCAGTACTTCACCGCTGGTGACGACAATAGTGTCGATGCCAAACTCTTGCCATTGTTGTGCGATCTGTTGTCCATCGAGTGGTGGACAAGCCCGTTGATATACTTCCCAATAGCGCACTGTTGCCCCGCGCTCAGCCAGTCGTTCAGCTAAGGCTTCACGGCCACCAACGCCACGTATGATCGTAATCTGCTTACCTTTAATATCTTGCAAAGGCGCGAGCGTGAGTAGACCTTCGGTCTGCTGACAATCATCTGGGGCTTCGAGGGCTTCAATGCCGAGCTGATTTAATGCTTCCCAAGTCGCATGACCTACGGCGAAATATTGAGCTTGAGGCCAGCCTTTTATTCGAGAATGAGCGGTTGTTAAGGCATAGTCGGCAAAGCTGACTGCATTGGCGCTGATACAGATAATCATATCGGCGTGTGCCAGTGGGTGCGAGTTATTCGTTGTGATGGGCGGTGTTGCTTCGACATACAGTAGAGGTGTAACCCAATGGCTAATGCCTTGTTGATTCAAGGCATCGATCATGGACTGATTGCGCCCTTCAGGGCGCGTCAGTAAGACTTTCATCGACTTAGGCTTTAGCGTAAACAGCGTCGAGTATGCTTTTTGCGCCTTTGCTCAATAGCTCTTCGGCAAGGGCAACCCCTAATTGCGTGGCGTCGGTTTTTGGACCTGTGATCACGCCTTCGATGATTTCACTACCATCAGGGTTACCGACTAGGCCGCGTAATGTCATCTCATCACCATTGATTTCGGCAAATGCGCCAATCGGCACTTGGCATCCACCTTCTAGGCGCGTGTTCATCGCGCGCTCGGCAATCACACGGTAGCGCGTTTCTAAATGTTCTAATGGTGCCAGTAGGGCCTTAACGCGTTCGTCGTTGGTGCGACATTCGATACCCACAGCGCCTTGGCCGTTGGCGGGCAAGGATTCTTCGGCAGAAATAAAGCTGGCAATCCGCTCAGACAATTTCAGGCGAATTAAGCCTGCAGCGGCAAGAATAATGGCATCGTATTCGCCGTTATCAAGTTTAGCTAAACGAGTGCCTACGTTACCGCGTAAATCTTTGATAATAAGGTCAGGGCGTGATGCGCGCAGTTGGCATTGACGACGTAGGCTCGAGGTGCCCACAGTTGCGCCTAATGGTAATTCGCTGATCGTTTTATATAAATTCGATACAAAGGCATCGCGGGGATCTTCGCGCTCGCAAATAACTTCAAGGCCTAAGCCTTCTGGGAAGTCGACGGGCACGTCTTTCATTGAGTGCACCGCAATATCGGCAAGATCGTCTAACATGGCGACTTCAAGCTCTTTGACGAACAACCCTTTACCGCCCACTTTGGCTAGCGGCGTATCTAAGATAACGTCGCCCTTAGTGCTCATTGGCAGCAATTCCACCATAATACCGGGGTGAATGCGTTCTAATTCGGCTTTAACAAATTCAGCTTGCCACATGGCCAGCGGACTCTTGCGGGTTGCGATACGTATGCGGTTCTCAGACATGCCTAGTTTCCATCAAAGATCTTAGTTGCGCCAATGCTAACATTGGCAAATCGTTTATGTAAGGAAGCCGTATCGATTCTTTGAAGTTGGCGATGTTCTAGATACCGTGAAAGTGTGACGGGCTTCACGTTTAGTTGCTCGAGTTTGTAAAAGTGTTAACATGAGCACATTTCCCATAAGTGCTTAAGTGTTGTGTTTTTGAATGGATCGGCAAATACAGTTTCCTGATATAGCAGAAAGACTTAATAAGGTACGTATTGCACGCGCCCTAGCTTTGCTATCGCCGCTACAAAAACACTTATTCCATTTGATCCCTTTTTTAATTCACCAGAACGGTGTTCAGTATCCTGGCTATCATGCCGCCAATACGCCCTGTGGAATCAACGAGTATCAGGTTGGTGAGACTGAGTCCCAGGCCTGCGATGTGTTCTCGCTGCCTTTTACTACTCAAGAAGCGGATATCAATGCCTTTGAAGGCGTTTATGCGATGGGGAGTACTGGCAGTTTTGGCCAAAATGCCAAGAGCGATGTCGATGTTTGGTTAGTACATAGGGCCGATCTGTGTGCTGAGGATTTGGCGCTAATCAAGATTAAAGCGACTCGATTGACTGCTTGGTTTGCCGAGTATCAGTTTGAGGTGAATTTTTACTTAGTTCATCCGCAGCAGTTTTGTGGCGGTAAAGCCGTTCGTGGATGTCAATCAGCAATGGCCCATGAGCATAGCGGTAGTATGCAACATTGGTTATTACTTGAAGAGTTTTATCGCAGTCAAATTCGTTTGGCGGGTAAAACGATTGCATGGTGGCCAGACGCTAAACTCAATCCTGCGCTCTTGTCCTTAGGCGATGTACATGAATTACCTGCGAGTGAGTACTTTGGTGCTTCGTTATGGCAGCTCTACAAGGGCTTAGAAAAGCCCCATAAGGCACTGATTAAAGTATTGCTACTCGAGGCTTATGCCAGTGATTATCCCCATTCAACTCTGCTTTGTGATCACTTATGGCAGAAAACGCTCGCCGGTGATTTTTCGACTTCGAATGATGCCTATTACTCTATCTATGAGATTATCGAAACCTATTTACTTAAGCAGAATGATACTCGCCGACTAGAGATAGTGCGGCGCTGCTTCTATTTAAAATGTGGCGTGCACTTGAGTCGAACTCAAGAGGGCAAAGATTGGCGTTATCCTAAATTGCAAAAGCTGGTGCAGGATTGGCAATGGCCGGATAGTCTGATTAGCACTTTAGACAATTGTGAACATTGGCATAGTGGCCAGCTCAATTGGTTTAACGAGCAACTGAATGAACTGTTATTAGCAAGCTACCAAACCTTATTACGCTTCGCATCGACACATGAGTTAAATGAAGGTTTGCGGATTGAAGATTTGGGAATGCTGACTCGCAAGTTGCATACCTATTTTAGTCAAGATGAAGACCAAATCGCTAAGCTGAATCTGCTGTGGAGTGCTTCAGTCGCTGAGTCCGAAGTGACTATGGTCTCAAGCTCCCGCGAGCGTCAATATTATCTGTATCGACAAGGGCCTCAGCCACAAAATTTGTTAGGCGAGTCGGCAATATGTAAGGGAAAAACCCCTTCAGCCTTAATGATTTGGGCATGTTTAAATGGGATCTCGACGCCGAGTACTCAATGGCATGAATATGGTCAGAGTAAGGCAAAGTCGAAACGGCTTACCGAAGCTTCTAAGCGGTTACTGAATTTTATCGACCACGATTGGCGTGTATCTAAACGTGACTTATGCCAGCCATGGCATTTTCGTAAGCTGATTTTCGTGCTCAATCTGGATTGCGATCCCACCATTGAATGGCAAGGACAGGAAATGATGGTCGATGTGATGAATGCGAACGTGTTCTCACTCGGGCGTAAAAAAGCCAATATGCTTGGTGCGTTAGATGCGATTTGCTTGAATAGTTGGGGTGAATGGCAGTGTCATCGCTTCGAAGGCGATACCGCGGTATTGCAAGCCTTAGCCTTTGTAACGCCGGGGCTAAGACGGGCCAGTTTACCTGTGGATATGGATGTGATCAGCTGTTCACAGAAGTTACGCCCACAGCTTAAATTAGCAGTGAAAAATCTACTAAAACAAACCATGCGTTTGTGCCAACAAGTGCAGCAATCCAGCACCTTAGTGCAGCCACTGCAGATAAGTCGTACTCGCTATGGGATCTTTTTTAATCCTTTAGGTATGGCTTATCAGGACTTGAGCGATGCCAAGTCATTTTATCAACAGTTATCCCGCAGTCATCTTGTACTATTGCCGCGGCCTGAATTAGGTGACGATCCCTTTTCGAGTATGCCGAAAGTGGTGCAAAACTATGCGGCTAAAGGCGCTATTCAGTATTTTCTACGCCAACGGGTCGATAACTTGGATGTATTTATCCTCGATGAGGAAAATCAACTAAGCCATTACGTGCAGGCGGGATCAAACATGGCCGAGTTGGTAAATAAAGTGAGCCATCACTATGTGTTCGATGAGCATTATGCTTCACGGGCGCGGTTTAATATTCCGCAATTTTTCCATTTAGTGCGGGTAGCCGGAGAGTTAACGGTGGCGCCTTTCGGTATCGATGTTAGCGATCAAGACACTGAGTTTTAGCTGGTTTTTAACATAAATAATGGGAGCTAAGGCTCCCATTATTGTTTTGCACTACGACAGGCTTAGATTAGAAGCTAAGCTTAATGCCGCCTTGGCGCTCGATAGACTCTTGCACGAATGGCATAAACTCGCCGCCATTTCGTCCGTCCATCCATTTACCTTCAACAAAACCAAAGTGATATCCACCAAAGCGTGTGGCGACCCAAATCTCATGCAAAGGTTCTTGCTTGTTGATCACTATCTTAGAGCCATCAACAAATTCTAATTGCAATACGTTGCCACTGGCATCGATATCAAGATCGGCATCTTGCTCATCAATCGCAGTTTCAATCGCATTTTCTATGGCTTGGAACATGTCATCGGCGAGCTGGTGAAATTCTGTATCTGTCATGGCCATGCATTTCTGTCCTTTGCTTTCGTCAAGATGGGTGCGATTATAAGGCCATTAGTCACCAGATGCACAGATGTTGAGAAAAATGAGACTGTTTTTATTGTTATTGCTTGGTAGCCTATTCATTACTGCATGCGGCCAGAAGGGCCCCCTCTATCGATCTCCGGCCACAGAGGTGAATCAGCCTAAAAAGGTTGAAGCGTCTAAACCTGAGCCTGAAGTAGAAGAGATTAAAACCGAAATTCGAGCCATCGAAGTACAAAAAACACAACAATAATAGCAGCTATAACTATCATCACTATCGCAGCGATAAAGCGCAGTAAGGAATCAGACATTGGATCACTTTCTCTACCAACAAAATGCCCTGCACGCCGAAGGCTGCCAGGTCGCCGACTTAGCTCAAACCTATGGCACGCCGCTGTATATCTATTCCCGCGCCACGCTAGAGCGCCATTGGCATGCCTTTAATAATGCCGTGGCAGATCATCCACATTTGATTTGTTACGCGGTTAAAGCTAATTCGAACTTGGCCGTACTGAATGTGTTGGCACGTTTAGGCAGTGGTTTTGATATCGTTTCGGGTGGTGAGTTAGCAAGAGTGATTGAAGCGGGCGGCGATCCCGCTAAAGTGGTGTTCTCTGGCGTGGGTAAAACTGCGACCGAAATGGAACAGGCACTTAATCTGGGCATTTACTGCTTTAACGTCGAGTCGAGCGCCGAGCTTGAGCAGTTAAATTTGGTCGCAGGTCGTTTAGGTAAAGTGGCACCAGTTTCTTTGCGAGTCAATCCCGATGTGGATGCGGGTACTCACCCCTATATTTCGACTGGTCTTAAAGAAAATAAATTTGGTATCGCTATGGATGAGGCCGAAACCGTCTTCGCCCGTGCCCATGCTTTGCCACATTTAAAAGTGAAAGGTGTCGATTGCCATATCGGCTCGCAATTGACCGAAATTCAACCTTTCCTCGATGCAATGGATCGTATGCTCGCGTTGATCGATCGTCTGGCTGAACAAGGTATCGTCATTGAGCATTTTGATGTGGGTGGCGGTTTAGGGGTGACCTATGATGCTGAAACTCCGCCGCATCCTGATGTGTATGCCGCCGCCATATTGGCGCGTATGGGCGACCGTCAACTTAAGCTAATCTTCGAGCCGGGCCGTGCGATTGCCGCCAATGCAGGGATTTTTGTTACTCAGGTGCTGTATCTGAAAGAAAACAGCGACAAGCGTTTTGCGATTGTCGATGGCGCGATGAATGACTTAATTCGCCCAGCACTTTACAGCGCATGGCAAAATATTATCCCAGTCGTGCCAAGGGACTCTGAGGCCTATGAGTTTGATATTGTTGGTCCAGTGTGCGAAACAGGTGATTTTTTAGGTAAAGATCGCAAGCTGGCTTTAGTGGCAGGGGATTTACTTGCGGTGCGTTCGAGTGGTGCCTATGGTTTTGCGATGGCCTCTAACTACAACACGCGTCCTCGTGCGGCCGAAGTCATGGTCGATGGTGAGCACGCCTTCTTAGTGCGTGAGCGAGAAAAATTGTCTCAGCTCTGGCAAGGTGAGCAACTCCTGCCGTAAACTAGAAAAATTATATTGATTCAGGCGCTTGGTTTCATACTTAATGAGCGGCGCCTCGGCTTAAAGGATAAGTATCTTGATCCAATTCACTAAGATGCACGGACTGGGTAACGATTTTATGGTGGTCGATGGGGTCACGCAGAACGTGTTCTTTTCGCCTGAGCAGATCCGCCGTTTAGCCGACCGTAACTTTGGCATAGGTTTCGATCAATTACTTTTGGTTGAGCCGCCCTATGATCCCGATTTAGATTTTCATTATCGCATCTTCAATGCCGATGGTACTGAAGTCGAACAATGCGGTAATGGCGCCCGCTGTTTTGCCCGTTTTGTGCGCAATAAAGGATTGACCAATAAGAGTAAAATCCGTGTTAGCACTTCATCAGGTAAGATGACTCTGCGTTTAGAGCGAGATGGCACAGTTACCGTGAATATGGGCGTGCCTATTCTTGAACCAAGTCTGATCCCCTTTAAAGCCAAGAAAGCCGAAAAAACCTATTTACTGCAAACACCGCTGCAAACCTTTTTATGTGGCGCGGCTTCTATGGGCAATCCCCATTGTGTGCTCGACGTTGAAGATGTGGCGAGCGCCGCTGTTGCTGAAATTGGTGCCATGCTCACTAAGCATGAGCGCTTTCCCCGTGGTGTGAATGTGGGATTTATGCAAGTAGTGGATTCAGGCCACATTAAGCTGCGGGTGTATGAACGTGGTGCGGCCGAAACTTTGGCCTGTGGCACTGGCGCGTGTGCGGCCGTGGTTGTAGGTCAAGTGCAAGGGAAGCTCGGCCAGCAAGTGCGAGTGGATTTACCCGGCGGTACTTTAACCATCAACTGGGAAGGCGAGGGGAAACCTTTGTGGATGACGGGCCCAGCGCAGCATGTTTACGATGGACAAATTCAGTTATGACAGAGCCTTTGATGCCGCAGACGAATGTGCCCTTTGATGAGTTGATTATTCGCGAGTATCTGCTGGATAATCCTGATTTTTTCAATCGCTATCCTGAGCTATTGCTGGCAATGCGTCTGCCCCATCTGGAGCGCGGCGCCATCTCTTTGGTGGAACGTCGTCAAGAAATGCTACGCCAGCGAGTCAGCCAGTTGGAAGAAGAGATCACCAGTCTGTTAACGATGGCGGCGCGCAACGAGAAAATTTACCAATTCAATACTGAGTTATCCTTCCAACTACTGAATTGTGCCGATCTAGTGTCACTCAAAGAAATCTTAGCCGACAGTTTAAAATTACAGTTTAATTTCAGTCATGTGCGTTTGATCAGCGTTCTCGATGCCGATATGAAGGCAATATGGGATCAAAGGCTGCATAAAGGTCACTATTTTGGTCGGCTAACGCAGCAAGAAGCCAAACGGTTATTTGGTAGCGAAGTGGGTTCGGTGGCACTGACTAAATTGTCGGAAGACAACCCGGTGATTTTTGCCATTGCTAGCCAAGATGTCACCCATTTTCATCCTGATATGGATAACATGCTGCTGGAACAACTGCGGCGTTTACTGGCGCATATGCTTGCCAAGCTGTAACGGCCGTAGAGCGATTTTGCTCACCCAAGGCTTGGCAAAACCCACGAGGAAACCGATATGAGTACGCAAACAGGCGAAGTGTCGGCATTAAATACTCAATGGTTACAAACCTTTGAACGTTATCTGAGTACCGAGCGGCAGTTGTCGGCCCATACAGTACGGAATTACCTTTACGAGCTTAATCGCGGTAGCGATCTCTTGCCCGAAGGCGTGCATTTACTCAATGTGAGCCGCGAGCATTGGCAGCAAGTGTTAGCCAAATTGCACCGCAAAGGTTTAAGCCCGCGATCGCTTTCTCTGTGTTTATCGGCGGTAAAACAATGGGGTGAATTTTTGCTGCGCGAAGGCGTGATTGAGCTTAATCCCGCCAAAGGCTTAAGTGCCCCCAAACAGACCAAACCTCTGCCGAAGAATATCGATGTCGATGCCATCAGTCACTTGCTGGACATTGAAGGTACAGATCCGCTGAGTCTGCGTGATAAAGCCATGATGGAATTGTTTTATTCCAGTGGCTTACGTTTAGCAGAACTTGCCGCGCTCAATTTATCCAGTGTGCAATACGATTTGAAAGAAGTGCGAGTCTTAGGTAAAGGCAATAAGGAGCGTATCGTCCCTGTCGGTCGTTTAGCGATTACTGCGCTGCAGAATTGGCTCAATTGCCGAAAGCAGATCCCCTGTGAAGATAACGCCTTATTTGTGACTGAAAAAGGCAAGCGACTCTCTCATCGCAGTATTCAGGCGCGCATGGCTAAATGGGGTCAAGAGCAGGCATTATCGGTGCGAGTACATCCCCATAAGTTGCGTCATTCCTTTGCCACTCACATGTTAGAAGCGAGCGCCGACTTGCGGGCGGTGCAAGAATTATTGGGTCATGCGAACCTAGCAACCACGCAAATTTACACCAGTTTGGATTTCCAACACTTAGCTAAGGTGTATGATAACGCCCATCCTAGAGCAAAAAAAACACAGGATAAATAATGCGTTGCTATCTTAGACCTCAACATATTCAAGCGATCAGTTTCGATCTCGACGATACCTTGTACGACAATCTGCCGCATATTTTAAATGCCGAGGCAGAGCTGGCGACGTTTTTGTTGCAGACTTATCCATTATCGCAGGCGTGGCAACCCCATGATTGGCGCAGGCTAAAACTGCAACTTTTGCAGCAAAATCGTGAGCTCGCCCACGACACTAGCGCAGCCCGTTTAGCTACGCTTCGCCAAGGCCTAATACAGCTAGGGTATTCGGCGACTGAAGCCGAACGCGGCGCCGAGCAAGGATTAGCATGCTTTTATTTTTACCGCAGTCATTTCCAAGTGTCTGACGAAGTGCTCTTATTACTCAAGCGCTTATCGCAGCATTTTAGATTAGTCGGGATCACCAATGGCAATGTGGATGCCGAGCGGATTGGTTTAGGTGATGCCTTCGAGTTTGTGTTGCATCCAGGTAATGGCGTGCATATGAAACCCGCTAAAGACATGTTCGCATTAGCTTGCTCGCGGTTAAAGATTGCACCGCAACACTTACTGCATGTTGGTGATAGCATGAATGCCGACGTTCGCGGTGCACGGTTGGCGGGGTGCCAGTCTGTGTGGCTAAATCCCAGTTTTGGTCGAGTCGATTCCTTACCGATAGCCGCCTTGTTGCCCCATTTAGAAATCGCCTCCCTCGACGCTTTGATAAAAGTATTGGCTATCGACGCAAACTAGCTTAGCGTGCATTTTTAATCTGTATCTTTGGGTGATTGAGATCAAGGTTTGCCAGCCAAATTTGCACTAAAGTTAAGTTTTATATCACTAAAGTCACTGACTAAGGCTATTTTATGGCGCGTATTGGGTTGTTATTACTGCTCACTTTATGTTGGATCGCGCCGGTATCGGCCCATGAGATCCATTCAGGTGGCGGTTTCATGTCGGGTTTTAATCATCCCGTATTGGGCTTCGATCACTTGCTGGCTATGTTGAGTGTGGGCATGTTGAGCACCCAGCTCGGTGGCCGCGCGATTTGGACTGTCCCCTTAGCATTTGTCACCTTTATGTTAGTGGGCGGGATTTTAGGCTTATACGCCATTGCCGTTCCCTTCGTTGAAATTGGTATCGCCCTTTCTGTATTGTTGCTCGGCCTTGCCATCGCTTTTGATCGCCAAATCCCATTGTTATTCGCCATGGCCTTTGTGGGAGTATTCGCGATTTTTCATGGTCACGCCCACGGCGCCGAAATGCCAGCATTGGCCAGCCCAGTCCTGTATGCCCTAGGATTTTTATTTGGTACAGCAGTCATCCATTTAGGCGGCGTAATGATAGGCCTTGGAATGCAGCGGATGACAGGGCAACGCAATTTAATGCGCGTTACTGGCGTGGCGATTGCGGCCATGGGCAGCTATCTATTAGCAGGTTTTTAACATAATAACAGGACGTTAGATTTACTGGATTAACGCGCCTTGAGTTGCTTCATGCAAAGATGGGCGCGGCGTAGCAGTAGATTGACTTGCCGACGGCTCGCATGCATGTCGGCATCTCCCACCCTAAAATAACTTCCAGTGTAAGGATCGCTGCCTACGTAGATAGGTTTTAGCTGCTCAGGTGCCAGTGGTACGCGGATACGAATGAGTTTTTTGTTCATAATTTCAATAATCTGTACATCCGAAATCGCTAAAAGATTGTGACTAGTGCGACTCGGATCATCGAGGATTTCCCAAAATTCTTGCAAGACGGGAAGCGGATTGGGAATGCCTTCAATGCTGAAATGGCCACGTTCTTCGCGTACCCCTAGGATGATCTCGCCGCCCAAAGTGTTGGCAAAAGAGCTATAAGTCGCCCAAATGTCTTCGGGTAATTGACCTTGGCCATCGCGGCCACCTGCGAGTTTAAATTCTACTTGGGCCGATTCGTGCAAATTGGCAATATCATCGAGTGCAAATGATTGAAATGTCATGGCAGCTTATCCGTCAGCGACACATGACTTGTTGTAGCACGTCAACAATTGAAAGGCCAGACTTAGGTCTAGCCTCAAGGTTAAGCGGATAATCCGTAATTTGGAGCCGCTATGGGATAAACATTTAATCAATTATTGAGTCAGACCCAATGCTTTAGGAAATAGAATGTTGTTTTCTAAGTGAATATGCTGATGTAAGTCCGCCTCAAATTCTGCCAGAGTGGCATAACACACACGCCATGTAGTGCACGCATATTCAGGTGGTGTGAAGTCGTTAGTGAGCTCGTGTAATTTTTGCAAAATCAAACCGACTTCTTCATGCTCATGTTGCATCGCATTGATAGGGTTGCCAATATGGCCAAAGCAAGCCTCAACCTGCTCTCCATGACTCATGGCGCGGATCGCCGGAAACAGTATTTTTTCTTCCTTCATTAAATGCGGCATTAAGTCTTCAACTAAGGCTCGTACCCAACCCGCAAAGGGAACGATTTCGGCATAGTGCTCACCGTGAGCGCGAATCATTTTCTCGGAATATTCGACCAATAAAGGGGCTTTTTCGCGCACGTATTGATGGTGCGTTGATTCTATATATTCGATAAGTTGATCTAAGGGTAATTGATTTAATTCATCTTCTTTGCCACCGGTAAGTGTTGCGGCATTCAGCGCAGCAACCACTTTTGCGGGATCTACATCTGCACGCTCACAGGCGACCGCCAGTGATTTACCCCCGCCACAACAAAAATCGATACCAAATTGACTAAACACATGTGCGCGGCGAAAGTCTTCTGCCACTAGTTCACCTATTTTTCGTTCTAGCCAATGATTGTGTTGAGAATTAAACCCATGGGGTGGGAGTTGTGCATCTTTTGAGACAGAAGTAGCAGACATGAGTAGCTCCAGAGCAGCAATAAATTTACATTCATATTATTTGCAGCTTTAGATTGTGGCAACTAATCCCGACTAAAATAGTCAGGTTTTGCAGTGCCAGTCACATAAATGTAGTCAAATAGAAGGAAGGCTATCTGATTGTTCTGAGCTACAAGCAACAGGAAGCTAAGATGGCTAGCCCGTTATTTTGACCTTGTAACCTTATCAAGTTGACGTTGAATCAGTTCGCTGGAGATTTGATTTATCCTAAGGGGGAAAATCGCCCTCAAAGAGCCAAAAAAGAGGCACGAGGGCGGGTGTTAGTGGTTGGCGTGAATCAGTCTGGTACAGAGTGATTCACGGATTAAACGACCATGAGGAAATCTATCGCTAACGCCGCGATTAAAACTTTAAATCAGGATACTTACTCCTTAGCAAAGGTATTACATGATTTAAAAAACAAAAGACTAAACCACAAATGCTGATGGTTTTTTCTGGATGCTTGTCCGTTTCAATTTTTACATACGTTGTTTGTAAGTTGGCCGATGAACTCGGAAATATAACTCTATGGTCAGCGTGCGCTTGGCCAATTATGAAAGACTTAATATGTATAAAAGCATTTAAGGCAAAATGGTAATTGGTTTCCCAATTCCCAGGGTCATTCTCAGATATTTTAACCATTAACTGATTAATGCTAGGAAAAGCCTCATTTTTAAACTCACATAACTCGTTAACTTTCCTGGCATGAAATGAAAATTCTAGAAGGCTAAAAGTAACTACTTCATTCCAAGAGCTACTCCACTCTGCTGGGAATACGGCGCTGGTGAAAGCGAACAACTGTAATGCATGTTTTTTAGCTTCAGATATATGTATTTCTACAAGCTTTTGTGTATTTTTTGAGTACATGAGTTCTGTTGACTTCCCTAATATTTATATAGTGCGCATGCGCATGCGCATTAGCCCGAAGCCAGCGCAAAATGGCAGGATTTTGTGCGAGAACCAGACTAGGTAAGTCTGATTCACTCATTATCAAAATCTAACACTTTTTAGATCCATCAGATTGGATTATGGTCTCCATATTTAGGATTGGATTTATCGCCCTTAACGATAAATACGTTGATTGATGCAGAGTGTCGATAGCAAAGCTGATGCAAATTGGGTGGTTTGCCTGTGAATCCCGCATAGCCCTATGCAGCATTTTTTTGATCTACTCCGCAATAAAAGTTACTAGCGCCTTTGGGTCGATAATATGCAGCTGCTGATCGCGTTTTTCGACAAGGCCGAGTTCAATGAGAGAGTTGAGTGCGCGGCGGTAGACGCGACTGCTGGTGCCAAAGCGTTCGGCTTCTTGCTCGACTTTGTTAAAGGCTCCGAGGGCGAGATTGTTTTGACTGCGTTGTAGCAGATCGAGGGCAATATTGACGGCGATGGGGTGCAATAGGCGGTTGGTGTAGATTGCCATTGAGTCTTGATAATCCCATGCCAGCGCTGAGGCAAAAAAGAGTGCTAGTTGCGGTTGAGTGACTATGCATTGCTGCAGTTTGGCGGCACAAATTACCTCGGCTTCCATCTGATCTTCGGCCATCACTGTCCACTGGCAGGGCAGTTTGGTAAAAAACTCAATTTCGCCAAAAATATGCTGATCACAATTTAGCTCACCTAACTGAAAGCGCCGACCATTATGGGCGCTAGTATACATGGCGACTTTTCCTACGGACACGACATAAAGCTCACGCACATTTTGCCCCTGTTGCAACATGATATCACCGGGGGAAAATTGGCGGCTGGCCGTTTGGCACTGAAATAAGGCTTGCTTAAAGAGTTCGCACTGCTCGCTTAATGTGTCGCCAAAGCGGCTAGAGAGTTCAGGATGTAACTGCATGTTGATGATAGTTTTGGATATTGATGCGATTAAGGTACGCATTTCGCTGCAGGATTGATACTCATTCGATCATAAAATATGTAAATCCCTGCGTGAGGGCTGGCACTTTGGCGGCGGTAGATGGTCGATCGCATTGTGTGTCGCCGTTGTTGTGACGCTGCAAACGTGTGTTATGACAGGTCGGTGTGAGTGTGAGCTTTAGTGAGAATGATGGCGCATTGACTGCGCCATTAAGAGGATGACTTGGTGGTTATCTGGATGCTGCGTTTAGCGGCAAGGCTTACTGCTAATTAACCTCAACAAGCTCTAATCACACAGTGCGTTGAGCGCAGCTAAAATGGCATGTTGCTCACCTTGGGCGCTTGCTTTGGACGCCGCAACATAGTCATTAACTCCTGCTTTAACATCCTGCTCAAATAGCACTACGTTGGTTAGTATCGCCGCCACTTCAAGTTGGCGCAGTCGGCCGACGGTGAATAACGCAGCGGTTTCCATATCGGCCCCGAGCACGCCTAGGCGATGCCAATAGTGGCAGAGCTCCTGTTCTTGATCGGTATAAAAACTGTCGTGGGAGCGCACTACGCCGCTATGGGCAATAATATGATACTGCGCGCAGTATGCTTGCAGTTTGCCGACCAAACGATGATTGGCACAGGCCGGAAAACCGTGCTTTACATAGCTGGCAGAGCCGCCATCATCACGCACTGCAGCCTCGGCAATAATCACATCACCTATCGCTATCTGCGGTTGTAGCGCACCGGCGGAGCCGATGCGGATAAGTTGTTTAACACCGCATTGATACAGTTCCTCAAGGGCAATGATCGCTGAGGGAGCACCAATACCTGTGCTGCAGACGGTGATTATAGTGTCGCCATAACGGCCACGCATTAACCGAAACTCGCGGTTATCCGCCAAGGATTCGACATCCGTTAGATGCGCCGCGATGCGGTTGACTCGATTGGGTTCGCCGCAGACGACGGCTTTTTCACTGACTTGATGGGGCGCGACGAGAATATGGGGTTGAATACTCATTGTTGACCTTTATCAATTACTTAGCTTGGCGGTAGCCCCGAATTGTATCGGGCTACCGCGAAGGGAAAACTTAGATAAACAAACTGACAATTGCAGCATTCATCAAGTTTGCTAACGTCGCCGCTAGCAGTACTTTCATCCCGAGCTGACCAATCAGCCCCGCGCGTTGCGGTATCATTTGACTCAGGGCGCCACACACCATGGCCACTGAGCCGATATTGGCAAAGCCGCAAAGGGCAATAGTCATAATGGCATTGCTACGTGCAGAGAGTTCCACATTGCCCATATTGGCGAAGGCAACAAACTCATTCATGGCGATTTTTTGGCCTAGGAAGGCGCCTGCTGTACTTGCTTCAGCCCATGGAATACCAATCAACCATGCTACTGGCGCAAACAAGGTGCCGAGGATCATATCCACGGTTAAGGTTGGCATGCCAAACAGTTCACCAATCGCACCCAATCCGCCGTTCAACAAGGCCATGAGACCAATACAGGCAATAATGACTGCGCCGACGATGGCAGCGATTCCCATACCAGCAATAGCGCCTTTGGCTATGGCATCAATAAAGCTACTGGGCTTTTCATCATCGGGTAATTCTGGCACTTCGTTAACGGTTATCTCGGTTTCTGGGATAAGCAACTTAGCGAACATCAAACCAGCTGGAGCTGACATAAAGCAAGCCATAATCAGATAGTTAAGCGCAACGCCCATCCCCGCAAGGCCCGCTAAAATGGAGCCAGCAATTGAAGACAATCCACCGACCATCACCGCAAAAATTTGTGCGCGGGTGAGGACGCGGTGGTAGGGCTTGATCAGTAACGGTGCTTCGGTTTGGCCGAGAATAATATTGCCCGCCGCATTCATTGACTCCGCCCGTGACGTGCCGAGCACCTTTTGCAAGCTGCCGCCAATAATTAACACAAACCACTGCATAATGCCTAAGTAGTACAGCAAAGAGGTGAGTGCGGCAGTAAAGATGATTTGCGGTAATACCTGTAACGCCCAGACAAAACCTATGCCTTCAACGCTGAAATTGACTAAGCTGCCAAAGGCAAATTTGATCCCTTCAGTACCATAACCAAAGACTTTGCCTACGGTATTCGATACGGCCAGCAGTACATCGGCACCGATCTCGGTTGCCAGCACAAAAAAACCGAGCGCGATGATAATGCCAAATGCACCGATAACGGCGCGCCAGCTGATCAAACGGCGGTTCTCAGAAAACAGCAAACCTATGCCTAAGAGTACAAAAATGCCAAGGATGGACTGGATCATACTGAGTGGTCCTTATATGAATTAACGGCTGCAATCACACGCTCGGCGTGGGCCTTTGCAAGGGAAAGGGTGTTGGACTTATTGCCACCTTCGGCGGCAGTGGAGTTCATCTCAAAGCTAATAATGGTATCGATAATCTCGACAGCAGCTGCGCGAAATGGGTGTTCGTAAGCTTGCTGGTATGCGTTAAAGGGTAAAAAGTTAAAGCCAGTCTCGCTGTAGGAGTCTTCAGTCGCCCCTGCAGTGATAGAAAACAAGACAGGTTTATCTTGGAGCTGGCTACCATTGGGACCAAAAGCAAAACCATAGGTAAATACCTCATCAATCCAATGTTTGAGCACGGCGGGGTAGGTGCTCCAATAGAGTGGGAATTGCACCACAATCACATCGGCATCGAGCAACTGTTGCTGCTCCGTGGCGGTATCCCCATCAAACTGAGCCACTGAATTGATACGCCAGCCCGGTTGCTCAGCCTCAAGGGCAAGTATGCAGGCATTGGCCACAGACTGGGTTAAGTTGGGGTGCCCGTTTAGCACGAGTATGTTCATTAGCTAGCTCCTGAGAGGAAACGGTGCCGCCATGCAGCCAAAACCAGAGGCTCAAGCACCGAGTTACGAAGTCATGGCGTGGATTATAGGGAGGGAAGGGTGAATACAAGAGGACATTTGTCTCCTAGCACCTGATGCAGCTCATACTATTGTGAAAATTTGATTAACATATCGATGTAAAAATGAGTGAAGTGATATGCGCAATGTCGGGTCATACCGAAATGCTAACGTTTATTAAGCGCTCAGCTCTGCTCCCAATCTGTTCATCCTGACTGCATGAAATAGTGCACATTGCATGTGGCACCAATGTCGAACGCTGGTTAGCATTCTGTCATTGATGCTTTTGCACGATGAAAACTTAATAAAGCGATAGGGCTTAATGCGTTTGATTACCCTAGTTGTCCCGCAATCATAAGTTCTTTTGTTTCAGGGACTTCATTATAGGATAAAACATGAAGTCCACGGGCGAAGGCTAATGCATAACGCGCGAGGAAAGGCCTGAGTTGTGGAGAAACAAGTAGGATAGGGTTATAGCCTTTCTCTTTTGTCTCCGCGAGTAATTGGGGCATTCTTTGTTGTAGCTGCGCCAGTAGATTAGGTTCGATAGGGAAGCTATCCAACGCAACTCGGCCCTGTTGCTGCGATTGATTTAACGCTGTCATTAAGGTTTGTTCTAATTCTGCGGTCAGCGTAAGTACATTCAACTGCGGACTGCTGCCTGCGATTTGATGCAAAATACTATTGCGTAAAGCGCAGCGCACATCGGCGGCGAGTAGAACGGGATCTTTGGTTTGCTCGCTGCATTCCAGCAAGGTCGTTGCTATGGTGCGTATGTCTTTTAGCGGCACTTGCTCTTTGAGTAACAAGCGGAAAACTTTGAGTAACTGAATGGGGGTTAAACAGGTACTGAGTGATTCCGCCAGTTTGGGGGCTTGCTTACTGAGCCTGTCAGTTAATTGCATAATATCATCATGTTGCAATAATTCAGGCAGTGATTCGCGCAATAACTTACTGACATGAGTGGCAATGATTGTCGCATTATCGACGACCGAATAACCTAAATTGAGTGCTTTGGCTTTTAGTTCAGGCGTAATCCAAATCGCATCCATTTGGTAAGCGGGTTCCTTAGTTAAAATCCCATCAATTTTGCCGTACACAGGACCACTTTTTATTGCTAACAGTAGATCAGGCTCTAATTCGGCGATAGCTACTTGAGTGCCCATAAAGTTAATTTGGTATGCATGTGGTGCTAAGGCTAGATTGTCGCGCACTCTTACTTCCGATAGCAGAAATCCGATTTGTTCTGAAAGGGTACGTCTGATCCCTGTTAGGCGTTTTTGTAATTCTGCTCCTTTGGTTTTTTCGACTAGATGAACCAATCTATAGCCTAATCGTACTTCGATGATGTCGGTAAAAGGCAGGGATTCCCAGCTTGGCGCTGAAGGTTCTGTCAGGCTGGTTTCTATGAGTTCTTCAGTTTTCTCTTCAGTAAAGGAGGCCTTATTCTGGTTTTGTTTCCACGCTGCAAAGCCTAGTAGTATTGCAAAAGATAAAAATACCAGTGCTGGCATTCCCGGGGTGATACCGAGAATAGCCATCACAATGGCTGCAGTGGCTAAGGTTCTAGGGTTAGCCAGTAACTGTCGACTCAATTGGGTCGGCATTTCTTCTGCATCGGATACCCTAGTCACAATAATTGCGGCAGCAGTGGCGAGTAGTAATGATGGAATTTGTGCAACTAGGCCATCACCAATGGTTAATAGTGCATAGGTTTTAAAGGCTTCTGTTGTACTCAGATCATGCATAAAGATGCCTATGCTGATCCCGCCAATAATGTTGATGGCTAAGATCAAGAGTCCTGCGATGGCATCCCCTCTCACAAATTTTGAGGCTCCATCCATGGAACCATAAAAGTCTGCTTCTCTGGCGACATCTTGGCGACGTAGGCTGGCTTGTTCGTGTGTGAGTGTGCCAGCATTGAGATCGGCATCGATTGCCATTTGCTTACCCGGTAGGGCATCCAATGTAAATCGCGCCGATACCTCAGAGATCCGCTCGCCACCCTTAGTGATTACAACAAAGTTAATAATCATTAGAATTAAGAAGATAACAGCACCGACGACATAGTTTCCGCCAATGACGACTTCACCAAAGGCTTGGATCACTTTACCCGCAGCATCGCCTCCTTCATGACCTTCAATGAGTACTACGCGCGTCGATGCAACGTTTAAGGTCAAACGCATTAAGGTCGCAAGGAGCAATAAGGTTGGGAATACAGAAAACTCTAACGGTCGCCTGATCGAGACGCTCACCAGCAGCACCATGACGGCAAGGACTATGTTAAATGTAAACAAAATGTCCAGTAGCCATGCAGGCAGCGGTAAAATCACCATCGCCAGAATAGCGAGCAGCATGACTGGAATGCCGATATAGCTGTAATTTCCTGAAAAGGTGCGAGAAAGCCAATTCATAGGTTAAGCAATCCTTTAATCGTGACGTAAATTAGGGGGAATAAAAAAATGTGGTAAAGGCTCAGGTTTCTGCTGTAAGCCCTTACGAGATGCTTTTATTTGCATGACATAACTTAATACGTGCGCTATGGCGATAAAAAGGGCACTGGGTATTTGTTGATCGACTTGCGTTGAATGATAAATAGCCCGCGTGAGCGGTGGGATATCAATAATTTCAATATCATGTTTTTTAGCGAGTTCTCGCATATAGAGGGCGAGTTCTTCGGTGCCTTTAGTGATGACGTAAGGCGCATCCGCTAAGTCAGGATTGTATTTTAATGCCACGGCATAGTGAGTAGGATTAACCAAGAGAACATCTGCTTTTGGAATGGTGGTATCTGCCCGAGAGCGAGCCATTCGTTGCTGTATTTGGCGGATTTTAGCTTTAATCTCTGGCTTACCTTCTTGCTGGGTATGCTCGTCTTTGACCTCTTGGCGTGACATACGTAATTCTTTGCTGTTATGCCAATATTGGTAAGGCACATCAATAAAGGCGATCACGAGCAGCCCAGTACCAAGATAAAACATGCCTTGCGACAGTAGATTGATGCCATCACGAACCGCTTCATCAATAGGGCGTTGATTGTAGCTAAGTAGTTCTTGTAAGTGACCATTCAAGAAAACCAACATAATTCCGATCAGTAACACAATTTTTAGGCATGACTTGAGTAACTCAACAAGAGATTGAGCGGAAAATATTCTTCCGACACCGGCAAGAGGATCGATTCGACTGTACTTAAAATTAGCATTTCCAAAATTAAATATCGGCCCCCCAGGTAAGGCTCCTGCAACTGCGGCCAACAGAGCAACCATGATGAATAGTGGGCCTAAGATGCTTAGCATTTCGACTAGGCTGGCGCCAAGATGGCGCATCATGATGTCAGGTTGATCTAACTCTGCCCGCGTGAGCAGCATATTGTATTTAGCTAATCCACTGACTCTCGTCGCAAACCAATCCGCATTACTGGTCAGCATGGCAGAGCAACCAACGACCAGTGCTGCGGAGGCAAGATCTTTAGAGCGTGGAACTTGGCCTTCTTCTCTCGCTTTACGCTTTTTCTGCGGTGTAGCTTCTTCTGTTTTATCTTGTTGGGGCGTTTTACTCATGAGATCCCTCCGATAAATTGGTACATGGCAGTTAATGCGTCTAAGCACAGATTACTGTAACGAGTTGGAATGCCGCTTAACGAAAGGAAGACGCAAATCAAGCCCATCAACAAGGTCATGGGAAACCCGAGCGAGAAGATGTTTAATGACGGCGCAGCGCGGCTTAATACACCAAAAGTGATGTTAACCATTAACATGGCGAGTACTGCGGGTATGGCGAGCATCAGCGATGCAGCAAATAGCCAGCCCATTCGACTAACCAATCCCATTAGCGGTAAGTCAAAAATCCCATTTCCAATCGGCCATAAACGAAAGCTATCAACAATGATGTTGAGCCCGACTAAATGACCGTCAAGAGCCAGAAAAATCAAGGTACCAAAGATTTGTAACCATTCACTGAGAATGGGGTTGGTGTCGCCATTAGCGGGATCGTTCATCACCGCCATCGCTAGACCCATCTGCATCGACATAATAGTGCCAAGCATGGTCATCACATGGATTAAAATGGTTAAAAATAGCGCGAGGATGAATCCAATCAGTAGTTGCTCTATGGCTAAAAATAATGATCCAAGCGAGAGCGCATCGACAGCAGGAACGGGTGGCAGCATAGGTGCAATAAGCGCTGCAATACTTAAGGCAAGAAAAATTCTTACTGTTGCAGGTACATAAGAATTACCTAACAAGGGCATTATCATAAATGCCCCCATGATCCGGCAGAATGGCCACCAAAGGCTGCCGATTAACATGCTGAGTTCGGTTGAGGTGAGGGAAAGCATATCAACCGATAATATGAGGAATATTCATAAACAGCCTGTCAAATAAATCACTTAGCTGTTGTATGAGCCAATGGCCTGAAAACAGAACCATAAGTAGAGTAATGATAAGCCTTGGCAGAAAACTCAAGGTTTGTTCATTGACCTGTGTCGCAGCCTGAAATACCGCAACGATTAAGCCTAAAATGAGTCCCGGTGTCACCAACACAGAAACCATGATGATGACGAGAAACATTGAGTCAGCAAAGAGCGAGGTCAGTTCATTGATGTCCATCTAGCTACCCAAAACTTGCGGTTAAGGTGCTTACCGTCATAGCCCAACCATCGACTAATACAAAAACCATCAGTTTAAATGGGAGAGAAATAATTAACGGTGACAACATCATCATCCCCATAGACATGAGGACACTTGCGACAACCAAGTCGATAACTAAGAAAGGTAAGAAAAGTAAGAAGCCAATTTGGAAAGCTGTTTTGAGTTCACTCAGTACAAATGCGGGCATAAGGACAAAAAAGGGGACTTCCTCTGCTGCTTTCATGTGTGTGGGTTCGTTAGCTATTTTCAGCATTTGCTCAAGATCAGTTTCTCTTGTCTGCGCCAGCATAAATCGAGTTAAAGGGATTTTGGCTATTGAGACAGCCTCCATCAATTCGATCTTACCTTGGTCATAGGGCAAATAAGCTTCCTTATAAATTTTGTCTCCCACTGGGCGCATGATAAAGATAGTGAGTACTAATGCTATCCCAACAAGCACTCGGTTAGGGGGACTTTGTTGTAGTCCGAGAGCTTGTCGGAGAATTGCTAATACAATGATAATACGAGTAAAACTGGTTAGCATCATCAGCATGATGGGCAGGAAACTAATGGCCGTCATGAGCGCTAAAATTTCGAGTTTAATGTTAACTGCTTGACTGTCTTGAGCGCTATCCAGTGTGAATAAGGTCAGTCCTTCCGATGCGAGGGCTTGGGGAGCAAACAATAGAATCGCCAGTAACAATACCCGAACTATCATTCGTTACTTGTCCCATCGAGAGTAATGCTCTCTATTTCCAGCAAACGTACGCCATATCTGCCAGCCACTTCTACGACTTCGCCTCTTCCTAATAGTGCACCATTTACTCTGATATCCAGCGGCTCACCTACCATACGGTCGAGTGCGATAACATCACCTTCTCCCATACGATTTAGTTCGCCTAAAGACATTTCAGCACTGGCCAGTTCGAGAGTAACTTGAACAGGAAGTTGTTGAAAAAAATTATTATTTTTCAATTTACGGTTATGGGTGTCCGGCTTTGAAAATGCTCTCTCAGAGAAAATATCGTCCTCTAATAGAAAATCATCATCCGATAAAATAGATTGTTCAGCCAATGTCATGCTCCTCATGCTGATAAATATCTTGGGTCAATTTCGCTACCATCTGTCCTTCATGACTATGCACAGAGGCATGAAATAGCGGTGTGTTTCCGATTGATAACAAGGTTTTTGGATAGAGATTAATAGGTAAAATATCCCCAGTTTTTAATTGGCTGAGTGATTGCACCGGGATGCTATGTTGCCCTAATGCCAGCTGCATTTTTATGGGGAGACTTTTTAGCCAGACGGCTAGTTTTGCGGGTAAATCCGCAGATACTTCAGATTTCTTAGGCTGTTCGGCCAGATGCCCCAGTAAATGCTCAGTTAAGCAAAAGAGCATTGGAGGGGTTAGTGGGCCATTGGTAAAATTGAACGACCATACTGCCGATACTGCGAGTGGCATATGGCCTTTTATGAGCTCAACTTCAAGATTATTGGTTTCGATCGTGCTATTAGGTAGCTCCTCCACTACGGAAAGTAGCAACTTTTTGGCTAACCTAAATTCAGATTGGCTGGGGTTTCTCAAAGGAGAACTTAATGGTGTTGAGGTATTACCGTAATAATTACTTGCCAATTGATCGAGCGTGCAGCGATCAATTCTCCAATAACCGAGGGTATTTTGATGATGTTTTAATACAAACCATGAATAGCAATGTTCTGGAACGACAGGTGTTCTAGGTTCTGTTAACGTTGACCCCGAAACAGCGGGATGACCCTGTCTTAGTAGCGGAGATAGGATATTATTTATGGCATCGATAAGTGGACGATGTAGCTTTTCTAGCTGTTGCAATAATCGCGTTCTCGCTAGCTTTTCTTGAACTAGCATAATAGGTCTAATTATTTCATTGGAATTTGATTTTATAAGCCTAGCTTTCGCCGTCGTCTTCATTGTTCTTCCTATTAAACGTGTTTTTACTACTAGAATGCTGCTTGGCTACCTCCGTGATTCAGTTGGCGCATAAAAAACATACACAAACAGAGTGCCTAAATATTTATTTCTTTATCGTTAAGGATTAATGAATTTCTTAAAACAGTTAAGCGTTGAACTTTAGGTTCGACTCTGTTTTAAACGACGAGGATGATAAGTTAATAAGGCTTAAGTATTCAATAATAATTATAAGAAATGCTGAAATATATGTGAATGGAATTGTAGGGTAAAGTTGGTTGTGAACAAAATGTTTGTTTTGAGATTGTGTAAGAAGATATTAATGCTTTAGGTTTTGCATTTTCGCGTCAATAAAAAGGCGGTTAGATATTATTTTGACATTTGTCGATATTTTGGCGGGCAATATTTATGTCAGCATTTACATATTGATTATTAATGATGACTTTGTGTTGCAAATCTGTTTGTCTTTGATTTTCATTGTTTTTTGTGCGCTATATTTTGTGGTTTATTTAATGTTAAACATTGGTGGTTAAATTTTGTCACTATTTTAAAAGTATCGATGGTGCATTTTTATCATTGTCATATATTATTTTACAAATATATTTGGTATAAGTCAGTCCTAAGTTATATGTATCACTTTTTTGCGGTTTTTCTTTTAGAACTTTCATGGTTGATAGCAATTGATTCATATAATTCGGTGATACCTTAAACTTTGTTGCTGGTCACATTTCTTATCGATGATTGCACTAGAACACGTTTTAACCTTATTTAGTTGAGGGCATATCCTTAGCCATTGTCAATGTGGATACTCATTGTGTGTAGTTCTCTATCGCTGGCTTTGATATTACATGCGGAAATATATCTTCCGCATTTCGCTTCCGCATTTGTTTTTACTGTTCTTAATGGCTTGAGTTATTTATTGCTCATTCATCTAGATGGATAAGTAAGTGGTAATAGATTTTATATACACTCAAACACAAAGACTTATAGGTCTAAATTAAGGTGTTATTTAATGTACTGTAAACGAAAGGGAGTTAGTGAGTGGGTGGCCTAAGTATACGGATTGAAGGGTTAAACATATCTGCGGAACTTGCATGCAAAATAACACATGAGGATTTTTATCTGTGGAGTGATGCAATGGAATTACCTTGGCTCACTATCGTTAACTTGTCGGATTGTAGTCCTTGTGATGTGAAGTCTTATCTTGCCCGTTTTCCTGGCCGTAATATCGTCGCGTTATTAGCACCAGAGCAAGGTGAGTTGGCAGCCGCTGCCATGCGAGCTGGCGTACAGGATTATCTATTAATTCCCGTAGAAACTGAGCAGTTACTTGCCTCAATTCAACGATTACACCGCTTAGAGTTACCTGATTCTAGTTTGGTTGTCGCGGCTTCTGTTAGTCGACAATTGTTGATGTTGGCCCATCGCGCCGCAACCACTGAGGCCAGTGTTTTATTATTGGGTGAAAGTGGTACTGGTAAAGAACCGCTTGCTCGTTATATTCATCGCCACTCCTCCCGTTCACATAAGCCTTTCGTTGCGATTAACTGCGCTGCCATCCCTGAAAGTATTCTAGAGTCCGTTCTCTTTGGGCATGTCAAAGGTGCCTTCACTGGTGCCATTTGTGATAAGGCAGGAAAATTTGAGCAGGCCAATGGCGGTACTTTATTACTCGATGAAATTGGTGAAATGCCCTTGCCGTTACAGGCGAAGTTACTTCGGGTACTACAGGAGCGTGAAGTCGAAAGACTTGGTGGCCAGCATGTTATACCACTGGATATCAGAGTCATTGCCTCTACCAATCGCGACTTAAGACAAGCCGTGGAGTTTGGACATTTTAGGGAGGATTTGTTCTATCGATTAGATGTTTTACCTCTGAAAATTAAGCCTTTAAGAGAACGAAAGGCTGACATCCTGCCTCTCGCTGAACATTTCTTAAATTTATATGGCCAATCTGATTGCTCAAGTCGCTGTTATTTCAGTGAGCACGCAAGGCAAGTGCTCGTGACCTATGATTGGCCCGGAAATGTAAGAGAGCTAGAGAATTGTATTCAACGTGCATTAGTGATGCGTAGAGGTCAGGCGATTCAAGTTGCGGAACTCGGGTTAAACATTCAAGAAGAGATGCTTGAGTTGGAGCCTTTAGGCGCCTCAGATGGGCTTAAAGCGTCAAAACAACAGGCAGAGTTTCAATATATTATTGATGTACTTAAACGTTTTAATGGACAACGCACGTTAAGTGCAGAGGCGCTAGGGATGACGACTAGAGCCTTAAGATATCGCCTCGTACAAATGCGGGAAGCGGGTATAGATATCGAAATGTTATTAGAGCAAGCGGGTCGAGCAGCTTAGAGCAATCAAAAAGTAATAGGAATGGAATATGTCTAGTGGAGCGATTGTTAGCTCAAATATGTTAATGGAAACCTTAAACATTCATCGTGAAGTGGCTAAAGGGGCGATCAACATCACTTCAAATCCTGCCGATAATGGTATGGCTTATGGGTCATTCACTGACTTGATTAAGAGTAAAGTTTCTGCCGTTAACCAAGATCAGAACCAATCCTCTATGGCGATGGCGGCTGTCGATAGTGGAAAAAGCGATGATCTCGTCGGTGCTATGGTGGCTTCGCAAAAGGCCAGTTTGTCCTTTGCGACTATGCTCCAAATTCGTAATCGTCTTGTGCAAGCATTTGACGATGTAATGAAGATGCCTATTTAAGGAATTGTGTGAATGTCTACCACTTTTGTTCAATCAGGTCAGGATATTACCGGGACTGAATCTTCGTCAGGATTCATTGCTGGCATGACCCAAAAATGGCATCGTTTTAACCGTGGTGATCGTCAAGTTATCGCCTTAGCTTTACTTGCGGTGGTTGTCGCCAGTGTCATAGTGTTGATGTTATGGACTGCTACTGCAGGGTATCGACCTTTATATGGCAGCCAAGAAAATGTCGATACCTCTCAAGTGTTAAATGTCTTGGATGCAGAAGGCATTGATTATCGCCTCGAGGCTAATACTGGGGCAGTCCTCGTTGCAGAAGAGCAAGTCGGTAATGCGCGTATGCTTTTGGCCGCAAAAGGGGTAAAAGCGAAAGTACCTTCGGGTATGGAGGCACTCGACAATACCGCGCTCGGTACGAGCCAATTTATGGAACAAGCTAAGTATCGCCATAGTTTAGAAGGTGAATTAGCTCGCACTATCATGTCGTTAAAGTCGGTCCGTGCCGCAAGAGTTCATTTGGCGATACCTAAACAAACTTTGTTTATCCGTCAGGAGCCTGAACTGCCGACGGCTTCCGTCATGCTGCAGCTAGACCCGAATACTCGACTCTCTGAAACACAAGTTGAGGCTATTGTTAATTTGGTTGCTGGCAGTGTGACTGGACTAACGGCCAGTAATATCAAAGTTGTCGATCAAGATGGTCGATATTTAAGTGAGAACATTTCAGGCAATCAAGACCTTAGCCAGTCTAGAAACAAGCAGTTACAGTACACGCGTGAACTTGAGAATAGCTTAGTGGCTAATGCCGCCTCTATGCTCGAGCCTGTGCTTGGTCAAGATAATTTCCAAGTGCGGGTGACTGCAAAAGTAAACTTCAATCAGGTGGAAGAAACTAAGGAGTCACTCGATCCGCAAAATGTCGTGACTCAAGAGCGTACGAGTGTCGATGATTCAAGTAATAGTATTGCCGCGGGAATTCCCGGAGCTTTAAGTAATAAGCCACCCCAAGCAGGCAAAGAGGCGACGAATGATAAGACCCGTAATTTGAAGCAGGAAGAAAGTCGTCAATATGACGTTGGTCGTTCTGTGCGTCATGTTCGTTATCAACAAATGCAGCTCGAAAACCTCTCAGTTTCAGTGCTTATTAATAGTGCTACGGGTCAAGGAGCATTTAATGAAGAGGCTCAACTGGTTAAGTTTGGCAATATGGTCAAGGATGCCATCGGCTTTTCGGCGGCGAGAGGTGACAGTTTTACCATCAATGCCTTTGAGTTTACCCCAACTGTTACAGCGGAATTTACGCCATCACCTTGGTGGCAATCAGAAAATTATCAAGCCTATTTACGCTACATCATAGGCGGCATCCTTGGCTTTGGACTTATTTTGTTTGTATTAAGGCCGCTGGTTAAGCACTTGACCCGAACCGCTCAAATTACCGCGCCTAGAATTGAGCCCGTTGCATTAAGTGCCGCTTCCGCTGCTGCACTCGATGGGCATTCCGCCGATACTTTACCAAATCAAGCACATCAGTTACCGAGTGCCGACTGGCTAGGCAGTCAAGGTTTACCCGAGCCCGGCTCACCTTTGACCGTTAAAATGGAGCATTTAGCCTTGCTCGCAAACAAAGAACCCGCGCGTGTTGCAGAAGTGATAGCTCATTGGATAGGCGATAAAGACGGTGAATAATTCAATCGAAATTAAGATGGACAATTACGCCCAAGCGGCCATGTTATTACTGAGTATGGGAGAAGAAGGTGCTGCCATGGTCATGGCGCATTTGGATCGTAACGATGTGCAACACTTAAGCCATAAAATGGCGCGGTTATCGAGTATTACCCAGCAAGAAGCCGAGGCAGTACTCAGCCGTTTTTTCCAACGCTATAAAGAACAATCGGGTATCGCCAGAGCCTCACGGTCCTATTTACAAAAGACACTCGATATCGCTTTGGGAGACAGAGTCTCTAAAAGTCTTATCGATAGCATTTATGGTGATGAGATTAAAGTGCTCGTTAAGCGTCTCGAATGGGTTGACCCCCAATTACTTGCCCGTGAAATCACCCATGAGCACTGCCAGTTGCAAGCGGTATTGTTGGGATTATTACCACCAGAAAGTGCCGCTAAAATCTTAAAAATGTTGCCCGCTGATAGCCAAGATGAGGTGCTCGTTCGTATCGCGCAACTTGGCGAATTAGACCGCAACGTTGTTGAGGAACTGCGAGAACTGGTTGAGCGTTGTATGTTGATGGCAATGGAGAAAAGTCACACGCAAGTGGCGGGTGTCAAACAGGTTGCCGATATCCTCAATCGTTTCGAAGGCGACAGAGAACAGCTGATGGAAATGATCAAACTCCATGATAAGCAGATGGCGATTGATGTCACCGATAACATGTTTGACTTCATTATTCTTGGGCGACAAAAGCAAGAAACGTTGCAAACCTTATTAGGACAGGTGCCTTCTGAAACCCTATCGTTAGCATTAAAAGGCATTGATTTTGAATTAAAAGATGCCTTGCTCAATGCCTTGCCTAAACGTATGTCGTCAGCGATTGAAACGCAAATAGAAGCGTTAGGTGGTGTACCTGTTAGTCGAGCGAGTGGGGCGCGTAAAGAGATAATGGAACTGGCGAAGCAATTAATGCAAGAAGGTGAAATTGAATTGCAGCTATTTGAAGAACAGGTCGTTGTTTAATGGAAAACAAGCATTCTCGTTGGCGTCTAAATACCAATCTCGCTCGTCGTTATCGTTTTCCTGCATTACACGATGCGGTTGAATCAAATTCCGATGCGGGCAGTGATTTTCAAAGTTATCAACAAGCATTCGATGAGGGTTATGACGAAGGTGTTATTCAAGGTAAGAGTGCGGGTTATGAGGCTGGCATAGAAGAAGGGCGCATTGCTGGACATGCAGCTGGTTTTCATCAAGGTCGGTTAGATGGGCAGTCAGCGGGTAGAGCATCCATCGATGAGCAGCTCAACAGTTTACTCGTACCGCTAGGTGCCTTGAGAGAGCTACTCGAAGACGGTCATGCAAAGCAGGTTCGTGAACAGCAAAATTTGATCCTTGAATTAGTACGCCGAGTGTCACAACAAGTGATCCGCTGCGAGCTAACCCTGCAGCCACAACAAATACTTAAACTCGTTGAAGAAACCTTGAGTGCGTTGCCCGATGATCAAGCGGATATCAAAATCCATTTAGAGCCGAGTGCCGTGACTAAATTAAAAGAGCTCTCGGAAGATAAAATCCGTGGCTGGAACCTCATTGCAGATAGCAGTATTTCTGCAGGTAGTTGTCGAATTGTGAGTGATAAATCCGATGCAGATGCTTCAGTCGAGACACGACTCGATGCTTGCATGAAGCAGGTTGAAACCAAGTTGAATGAGGCTGAGATTGGAGTCTGATGTATTTCATGACGATTGGCCTCAGGTTCCAGTTGCAAGGGTTTATGGACGTCTTATTCGAGTCAATGGTCTATTGCTTGAGGCTGTTGGCTGTCAGCTTGGCATGGGGGATCGTTGCCAGATTGAAGGGCGAAATGGTCGTTTAATTGAGGCTGAAGTCGTTGGCTTTCATCGGGACGTATTGTGCCTTATGCCGATTGAGCCTACACAGGGCTTGATGCCAGGTGCCAGAGTGCTGCCTATTACGGATGAGCAAACAATTGCTATTGGTGATGGTTTGCTTGGCAGGGTGCTTGATGGACTTGGACAACCACTCGACTTATTGGGTGATTTAACCGGTGTTTCACAAGTCCCGCAATCTCACACGAGTTACAACCCTTTGCTGCGCCAGCCTATTCGGCAGCCGCTAGATGTCGGTATTCGCGCAATCAATAGTTTGTTGCCCATCGGTAGAGGCCAGCGACTCGGGCTCTTTGCGGGCTCGGGTGTGGGTAAGAGTGTGTTATTAGGCATGATGACTCGTTTTACTGAAGCAGATGTTGTGGTGGTTGGCTTAATTGGTGAGCGTGGCCGTGAGGTCAGGGAGTTTATTGAAGAAACACTCGGTGAAGAAGGGCGTAAACGGGCTGTGATTATTGCAGCCCCTGCAGATACCACACCGCTGATGCGATTACGTGCAATGCGGTTATCCCACTCCATTGCCTGTGCTTTTAGGGATCAGGGCAAGCAAGTACTGTTATTAGTAGATTCATTGACTCGTTATGCTCAGGCACAGCGTGAAATCGCCTTGAGTTTAGGTGAGCCTCCAGCAACCAAAGGCTATCCGCCATCGGCGTTTGCACAGTTACCTAGACTGGTGGAAATGGCGGGCAATGGTGAACATCCGACGGGAACGCTAACCGCGTTTTATACCGTATTGGCCGAGGGTGATGATCAGCAGGATCCTGTTGCAGATGCAGCGAGAGCTATTTTAGATGGCCATATAGTGCTAAGTCGTAAATTGGCCGAGCAAGGACATTTCCCTGCGATTGATCTTAATGCGTCAGTGAGCCGCTTAGCCATGCACATAGCGACCTCTAGCAGTATTGAACAGAGTCAGATCTTTAGACATCTTTTGAGTCGTTACAATGAGGTTAGAGACTTATTACCTTTAGGTGGCTACCAAGCTGGCCAAGATCCTGAAATGGATCTTGCTGTGCGAGTGTATCCAGAAATGGCACGATTTTTACGCCAGACCACACACAGTAAAGTCAATCTGGCTGAAAGTTTAGTGCAATTGGAACAGTTGATGGGAGTTATGGGATATGAGCCAGCGTCATCTCTCTAAGTTACGTGTTCAAGCTGAAAAGAAATTAGCGCAGCTAGGGCAAAAACGCGATGATTCCAGCCTAAGCGTCCAACTAAATCAACAACAAAATCAAGCCTTAGCCCAAATGATATTGACTTATCGTGGTGCGAAAGAGGGCTCAAATGTTTTGCTCTGGCAAAATTCCGCAAGTATGGCGCAAGTTTTAGAGCCTATGCGGGTGAAGTTAGCTCAAAAGGAGGTCTTTCTACAACAGGAACAGCTGCGTATTGAGCGCCTATGGCGTAAGCAATTAGGGCGTCAGCAAGGTTTGAAGTGGCTTGAAAAACAAACACATATACAAGAGCAAGCACAAGTGGCGCGCCGTGAACAGGCTGTTGTTGATGATATGGCGGGTTTCTATTACAAGAATAAAGGCCAATAAGCGCTGTGTCATTACAGCTGAGAGCCACCTTTTAAACTATGTCCCATTAGCGAGGGCTTTGGTAACTCTCAATAATTCAGTTTGATTAGCGTTTGGCACCGTAATCAATTTCATGGTGTTGGCCATCTTGATTCAGGATACGGTTAATCGTCTCTTGCTGTATTACTAGCAATCTGCCGTTGGTTTCATTGGCTGTTTGGCTATCTTTAACTAACAGCTGCAAGTTGTCCCATGACATTTTTATTTGCGGTCTTAGGTGATCAGGTAGCGCCGTGATTAAGCGTCTCATGCCACTATTGTCACTATTAAAACCTAGTGTCGCGAGATTTTCGCTTCGCTGTTTGGCTCTCAAAGCTAACTTGTTACACAGTGCAGTTTGACGCTCGTTATGGGCTAAGAGCGCATCATTATCCCTGCGTTGCATTAATTCACGTTGGTGCTTAAGCATTGATTTTAATTGACTATATCCCTCAAGATCTTGACGAATATCGCGAATTAAACTTTGAACAAGTTCGCGCTTATTTACTTGACTATTATCCATGCTGTATCAATATCTTATCTGCAATTTTATCTAAGCTCAGCTCAAAGCTGCCATTACTTAAAGCCTGACGTATAGCAGCAACTTTATCTGTGTCAACGTCGGAGATGGTATGTAACTCTTTCTGGGTTTGTTCTAACAATTGCCAGTCGTGACTAATATCTTGTCGTGTTGGCGTTGATAGATTTTCTGATTCAACGGGCTTTCTGGGCGTATTAGCGCTCTTACTCGTGCTGAACTCAGTGCTCAAGGCACTGCTAATTTTATTAATTTCCATAGATGTTCATCGTCATAAATGGCTAGATATTAGATATAGGCGACCTAAATAGGATAAATCTAAAATAAATTTTTAAATTTATCCTCAGGTGACCTGAATGTTAAAAACGGGTTTCAACTCTCCCCTTAGCTATGGGGTAGGCGGTAATGATTTTCCCTGAACTACTATTCCTCACTCTAATGGCATCACCTTGTTTACCCGCATCCATAGCAATCCCAATCATATTGGCATAAAAGGTGGCACTGACTGCTTCAATAATCACTTCATCTCCTATGCTCACGAGTTCTGGTGCACTTAAATTGCTTGCTCTTATGGGTTTGTTTTTGATTATTTTTCTGGCAACCGCTTGCCCTAAAATGTGTTTTTCATCAGTAATAATGTCTTGATCTGACGCAGTTAAGGGCAGCATTTGCCATTGTAGATTTTCTGATGTGACAACTTCATCTCTCTTAAGCGTTTTGTTGGCAACAGGAATGTAGGCGCTGAGAGCAACCTTGGCCCGAACATAGAGTGACCAGCCTTCAGAGGCACAGCTTATTTTTCGTTGGATCCGACCGAATGGGAGCCCTTTAGCAGCCTCGACTTGGAGCGCCGTGCTACACGTTTTTAGCTTGGCTGTGCTGGAAGGAATGTGCAGTGTGATTTTTTTGCTGACTTTTTTTATCTCTTGCGATTGTTGCCACGTAGCTATCTCTGCGGCTACGGAGTTTGTCATTTGCTGAGATATTTGTTCTGTCGCCGTGATCTTCCCTTTCGCGTGCACATTGAGCGGAAGTAACCCTATGCTCAGTAAGAAAGTGAGGGAAAAGAACTTTCCGTATATCAATAGCGATTTCATTTAACCAACTGTTTTATATGAATAAGTATATTGGCATGCTAATTGTAAGCTGCTCGACCATCTAAATTAATTACGCATACAGTACTAGGAGTTGAGATGGCTATCAACCTTGATAAAGCATTAGGAATACATCCTCAGACACTCGATTTTAGAGTGGAGAGAAGCAAGGTATTAGCGAGTAATTTAATCAATGCCGAAACTCCGGGGTACAAAGCGAGAGATTTGGATTTCAAAGCGGCCATGAAGCAAGTTGAAGCAGGCATGCAGATGAATCAAGAGTACAACCTCGCTTATCGCATGCCTTATCAAAATTCTGCCGATGATAATACCGTGGAACTCGGTAAGGAACAGGCAAGATATTCACAGAATGCGATGGATTATCAAACGAGTTTGACATTTTTAAACATGAAAATAGCCGGTCTAAAGTCTGCTATTGAAGGTCGTTAGGAGCCTGTATGTCATTTGGCGATATTTATCAAATAGCGGGTGCTGGCATGAATGCTCAGACCATACGTTTAAATACGGTCGCGAGTAACTTAGCTAACGCTGGAACTGCCGCCGAAAACCCTGAGTCGGCCTATCGAGCATTAAAACCCGTATTTGCGACTATTTACGATGCGACTCAACAAGGTGCGATTGGTGCTTCGATTGAAGTGAGCGACATAGTCCAAGCGGATGCCCCATTGGATATGCGTTATGAGCCGAATCATCCCTTTGCCAATGAACAAGGTTATGTTGCCTACTCTAATGTGAACACGATTGAAGAAATGGCTGACATGATGGCGGCAAGTCGTTCATTTGAAACCAGTGTTGAAATCATGAATCGTGCGCGTTCTATGCAGCAAGGTTTATTGCAACTAGGGAATAAATAGCAATGGAATTGGCTCGCTCTGGTAACAACTCGATTCAGAATCCTGCTGGTGCATTAGCGGCACCAGGGAATGATGCTGCGTCATTAAAGAATGAATTTATGACCTTAATGATCGCGCAAATCAAGAATCAAGATCCCACTAAACCGCTTAACAGTGCTGAGTATATCTCTCAATTAGCGCAGTTTTCGCAGGTCGAAAGCTTAGAGGGAATGCGGAAGAATCAATCAAGCCAAATGGTCATGATGGAAAATTTGGGCATAGTACAGTCGGCATCTTTGATTGGTAAGAATGCCATGGTGCCTGTGTCTGAGTTTCAGCTCGATGGTGAAGCAGTTGAAGGCAAAGTGTATTTAGAAAATGCCGCTGAAGGCTTAGACCTTGAAATTATCGATGCACAAGGTCAGGTCGTTAGCACTATTCAACTCGGTGCTCAGGATGTTGGTGATGTTCGGTTCTCTATCGATCCAGCTGAGCTGGGGTTGTCTGCAGGCCAATATGAAATCAAAGCTAAGGCGACACTAGGTGAAAATAGTTTAGTTGCGCCAACGTATATTAAGGCACCGATCGAGAGAATCCATTTCTCCAGTGCATCCGGCATGATGATGGCTGAAATGGGCCATGGTGTTGGGGTTGTTTCTGTGCTCAATATTTCTGAAGTTTCGTAAATTATTTTTATAGGATATTAAGATGTCATTTAACATAGCTTTAAGTGGTTTACAGGCGACGACTCAAGACCTCAACACTATCAGTAATAACATTGCTAACGCATCAACGAGTGGGTTTCGCGGTGGCCGTAGTGAATTTGCATCAATTTATAATGGTGGTCAGGCGGGTGGCGTTGGCGTGATGTCAACGAGCCAAAACTTCTCTAAAGGTGGCAGCTTAACTTATACCGGTCGTCAGCTTGATATGGGGATCCAAGGCGAAGGCTTTTTTGTTCTCAAGGGGAATGATGGCGGCGCCATGTATGCTAGAGCAGGGATGTTCCATAAGGACAATCAAGGCTTTATAACCGATCCAGTCGGTAATCGTTTACAGGGATATTCTGTGAATGCGACGGGAAGATTGCAAACTGGTAATGCGGGTGATTTACAGGTACAAACGGCTTCTTTAGCGGCCAAAGCCACAACGAATGTCAGCATGGTTTCAAATCTCGATGCGAGAGTCGATGTTATTCCCCCAGCTGTCCCAGCCGTGCCATTTGATCCTAAAAATATTGATAGTTATCACTCTATTGGTACCACCAGTGTCTACGACTCTTTGGGTACTGAGCATGTGGTGACTCAGTATTATGTAAAAACAGCGCCGAATGAGTGGACGATTAATTACACTCTGGATGGGACTCTTCTGCCAGACCAAACAACATTAAAATTTGATTCAAAAGGCATTTTAGATCCAACTACAACAAAGGATACCTTCGACCTTACATTGGGTAATGGGGCATCACCGCTTAAATTTGATATCAATTTTGATAAAAGCACTCAGTATGCCGCCAAATATAACAACTCCAGCTTATCTCAAGATGGTTACACCTCGGGTGAATTGAAAGGCGTTCGTCTGGATGACAATGGCATGTTGTATGGCACTTATACTAACGGCCAAGATCAATTACAGGGTCAGGTCGTCCTCGCAAACTTTAGTAATCCTAACGGTTTATCGGCCGTGAGTAACAATGCTTGGGTGGCTACAAATACCGCTGGGCAAGCGATTATGGGGGCGCCATCTACAGGAACTATGGGCACTGTAACGGGGGGGTATTTAGAGGGCTCGAATGTGGATACGACCGCTGAAATGGTTAACCTCATGTCGGCACAACGTAATTATCAATCTAACGCCAAAGTTCTCGATGTGAACTCGACTATGCAACAAGCATTACTTAATGCCATTTAAGAAGAGACACTGACATGGAGAAGATGCTTTATACCGCCGCCAGTGGTGCAGTTCGTATTCTTGAGGCGCAAAGTATTCGCGCGAATAACTTGGCTAACGCTGAAACTGCAGGATTTAAAGCCGACCTTGAGCGCGTTAATGCTGTGCCTTTAGCTGTTCAAGGTAATAGTTTGAACACAAGGGTTATGGCACAGACTGAGAGTAGTGGTTTTAGCCAGCAAAGTGGGGTGATCAATCCTACGGGCCGTTCATTGGATTTAGCGATCCGCGATCGTGGCTTGTTCAGTGTGGCTGTTGACGGTGTTGAAGCATACACCCGTTCGGGCGCAATCGAGACAAATGCCGAGGGGCAACTGACTATCGATGGCCGACCTGTACTAGGCGTTGATGGGCCGATAGCGCTGCCTGAGTATAAAGATGTCTTTGTGGGTGAAGACGGCACCGTCAGTGTTTTACCCTCAGAAGGCGGGATCATTGAGGAAGTGGGTCGATTAAAGCTAGTGAATCCTGACTTTGCCTTAATGCAAAAAGGGCAAGATGGGTTGCTCTATCGTCGTGATGGCCAAGCAGTGCCACAAGATGAAGGTGTGTTAGTGGATAGTGGCTTCCTTGAGTCGAGTAACGTGCAGGCCGTGTCAGAGCTTATTGCATCTATGGATTTGAGTCGTCAATTTGAGATTCAAGTTAAGTTAATGAAAAGTGCAGAAAAGCTGGCCGAGGCTGGTAATCGTCTGCTGGGCAATGTTTAAGGATTATTGGTATGCAATCAGCGTTATGGGTAAGTAAAACCGGCCTAACAGCACAAGATACGAAAATGACTGCGATTGCCAACAACTTGGCAAACGTGAATACCACAGGTTTTAAGCGTGACCGTGTTGCGTTTAATGATCTGTTTTATCAGGTTCAACGTCAGCCAGGTGGACAGGTTGATGCACTGAATAATCTGCCATCGGGTCTGCAATTAGGTGCAGGAACGAGAGTCGTTGGTACTCAAAAAATATTCACTACTGGGGATATGCAAAATACCAGTCAGCAGTTGGATTTAGCGATCGAAGGTCATGGTTTTTTCCAAGTAGAAGAGCCAAATGGCGATCTTGCTTATACTCGTGACGGTCAGTTTTATCGCAGCAGCGAAGGCATGATGGTCACGTCACAAGGTTTACCTTTAGTGCCCAATATCGTGATCCCTGAAGATGCGCTAACCGTTACCATTGCTAACGATGGTGTAGTCACAGCGAAAATGGCGGGTGAAGCTGAACCTCAAGATTTAGGTCAAATCACGCTTGTTAACTTTACTAATCCAGCAGGGTTAGAAGCTCGAGGTGACAACCTTTACCGTGAAACTGCTGCATCGGGTGTGGCGGTTGAAGGTGTGGCGGGTGATCAAGCTTTAGGTGCTTTAAGACAGGGGGCGCTAGAGGGCGCAAACGTCAACGTGGTGGAGGAAATGGTCGAAATGATTTCCACGCAGAGAGCATATGAGATGAATGCCAAAGTTGTGTCAGCCTCAGACGATATGCTCAAGTTCCTCAATCAATCGGTTTAGAGAGGCAATCATGCGTTGGTTATGGTTTTTATGGTTTGCACTGTTATCGGGTTGTATGTCGCATATTCCAGATAAGGAGACTAAACCTGGCACTAAAGAGTGGGCACCGCCTGAGATTGACTACAGCCTGCCAGATGCAAAGGATGGCAGTCTTTATCGTCCCGGTTTCATGTTGACACTTTTTAAGGATAAACGTGCTTTCCGTGAGGGCGATATTTTAACCGTCGCGTTAGATGAAAAAACCTATTCGAGTAAGAAAGCGGATACCAAGACCAACAAAGAACAAGATATGGGTATGGGACTTGCGGGCAATATTGGTGATAAAACGGCCAATGCTGACGGTAAGACCTCTTTTTCGAGAGGGTTTAATGGTGCAGGCTCAAGTACACAGCAAAACCAGTTATCAGGTTCAATCACTGTGACTGTTTCTAAGGTTTTACCTAATGGTACCTTGTTGATACGTGGTGAAAAATGGCTGCGATTGAATCAGGGCGATGAGTATTTACGCTTACTTGGCATTATACGTGCTGATGATATAGGTAATGACAATACGATATCGTCGCAACGTATTGCCGATGCCCGAATCATCTATGGTGGTCAAGGCGCTATTGCTGACAGTAATGCTATGGGATGGGCTTCTCGCTATTTCAATAGTCCATGGTTCCCGCTCTAGCAAAGGATATTTTGATGCTACGTTGTTTATTATTGTTACTTTTGGCTACTGGTACACTGCAAGCGGAAGAGCAAAGCCGCTACTTGATGGATATTGTCGATGTGCAAGGTCTGCGTGATAACCAACTCGTGGGTTATGGCTTAGTCGTCGGGTTAAATGGGACGGGTGACCGCTCTCAAGTTAAATTTACCAGTCAATCTGTCGTCAATATGCTTAAGCAGTTTGGTGTACAGATTGATGATAAAACCGATCCTAAGTTAAAGAACGTCGCCGCCGTTGCTGTGCATGCGACTATTACTTCTCTGGCGAGCCCAGGACAATCCTTAGATGTGACGGTTTCATCCCTTGGTGATGCAAAAAGTCTTCAGGGCGGAACCTTATTAATGACGCCTCTTAGGGCTGTCGATGGTGAGGTTTACGCGGTAGCGCAGGGCAACTTAGTTGTTGGCGGTATTTCTGCCGCCGGTCGTAATGGATCATCTGTGACTGTGAATGTGCCAACTGTTGGCACTATCCCCAATGGTGCCTTACTTGAGGCGCCAATCAAAAGTAACTTTAGTGATAATGAAGACATTATATTAAACCTTAAGGATCCCAACTTTAAAACTGCCCGAAATATCGAACGGGCTGTTAACGAACTATTTGGACCTGATGTCGCGCGTGCGCAAGATCATGCCAAGGTCCTGATACACGCGCCTAAGTCGAATCGAGAGCGTGTGACTTTTATGTCAATGCTTGAAGAACTCAAGATTGACCAAGGCCGACGTTCACCTCGAATCGTGTTTAATAGCCGTACGGGGACAGTGGTATTAGGGGGAGATGTTGTGGTTCGTAAAGCCGCTGTGAGCCATGGCAATCTGACAGTGACTATTGTTGAGCGGGAAAATGTGAGCCAGCCTAATGGCGCTTATCTTGGTAATGCCGCAGGGGAAACCGTGGTGACGAATGATAGCCAAGTATTGGTCGAACAAGGTAACAAACGTATGTTTGTTTGGCCCGAGGGCACAGCAATTGAAGAAATCGTGCGTGCCGTAAATAGCTTAGGTGCGACACCAATGGACTTGATGGCAATTCTAGAAGCTTTGGCGGAAGCGGGCTCTTTAGAAGCTGATTTGGTGGTGATTTAATGAAAGTTGAAAATACGGGCGGTTACTTAAATAAGCTGAATGCCGATGATTTGATTAAGGCGAATGGCGAGCAAGGTGCACTTAAATTAGTCAGTCAACAATTTGAGGCGCAGTTCCTGCAAACGGTACTTAAGCAAATGCGCTCAGCCACCGACGCTATGGCCGATGAAGATAATCCTTTAACTTCCAAAAGCAATAATGGTCTGTATCAAGATTTACATGATGCGGAATTGGCAAGTCGTTTAAGCCAAGTCAATGGTATGGGCTTGGCTGACGTGATGACTAAGCAGCTATCACGTTCATTGCAGTCTGAGAAAGATCCGGTCGCCTTTGATCCTCAACAGATGACAACAACAGCGATGCAGCCTGCACTTATTATGCGGCCCGTTGTGAAGGATTTTAAATGAGCATGTTGAACATTGGTAAGTCTGGCTTATTGGCAAGCATGGCCGCATTGAATGCAACCTCAAATAACGTTGCTAATGCTATGGTTGCAGGCTATTCACGTCAGCAGGTGATGTTAAGTTCGGTTGGTGGCGGTGCTTATGGCTCCGGCGCGGGCGTGTTTGTTGATGGTGTTAGACGGATCTCTGATCAATACGAAGTTGCGCAGTTATGGCAAACCACGAGTGCTGTTGGTTTTTCTAAAGTGCAAAGTAGTTATTTGCGTCAGGCTGAACAAGTATTTGGTGCCGAAGGGAATAATATCTCCAAAGGCCTAGATCAATTATTCGCCGCCCTAAATTCATCTATGGAACAACCTAATCTCATTGCCTATCGACAAGGTGTACTTAATGAGGCTAAAGCCGTTGCCCAAAGAGTGAATGCAATCAACGACAATATTGATTCGCAACGTAATCAGATCAATGGACAGCTTGGTTCATCCGTAAAAGAGATCAACTCACAACTAAATATTATTGCCAGTTTCAACCGCGACATTCAGGCGGCGAGTGTGACAGGAACGATTCCCCCTGCACTGCAAGATAGTCGAGATGCTGCGATTGATGACTTAGCTGCGATTTTAGATATTCGGGTTGTTGAAGATAGCCAAGGCATGGTCAATATCTCGCTGGCACGAGGTGAGCCGCTATTGACGGGAAATACTGCCGCTAAGTTAACGAGTAATCCCGATCCCACCAATCCTAAGAACGATTTGGTGACTATCCAATTTGGTGCTAGCCAGTTTAATGTTGATGAAACCGCTGGTGGCAGTTTAGGTGCCTTGCTTACGTACCGTGATGTGCAGCTCGCAGATTCGCAACAGTACATAGATGAATTAGCGGTCATGTTAGCGACAGAGTTTAATTCTATTCTTGCTTCTGGCACTGACTTAAATGGTGCGACACCGTCACAGGATTTATTTACTTATCAAGCTAATAACCCAGGAGGAAGCTTATCTCTAACGGCCGGTTTTACGCCTGATAAACTTGCCTTTGGTAAAGATGGCACCCAAGGCGATAACGCAAATTTAAAAGCTTTAGTACAGCTAGCGAATAAAGAGCTGAGTTTTACTAGCCTTGGCAGTAATACAAGCTTAGCGGAATCCTTTTCCAGTAAGGTTGGCCAGTTAGGTTCTGCTTCTCGCCAAGCGATTTCATTTGCTAAAACCAGTGTAGATTTGCAAAAAGATGCGCAGTCCCAATGGGCGAGTACCAGTGGTGTAAATCCCGATGAAGAAGGGATTAATTTGATCATCTATCAGCAGTCATATATGGCGAATGCGAAGGTGATTTCCACCGCAGATCAACTGTTTCAAACTATGCTTAGTAGCTTTTAAGGACTTTATTCATGCGTGTAACAATGCAAAATTTATACACTAACAATTTAAACAGTTTGCAGAACACGACCTATGATGTGGCACGTTTGAATCAAATGCTCTCTAAAGGTGTTTCAATACTATCGCCTTCGGATGATCCTATTGGTGTTGTTCGGGTAATGGATAACCAACGCGATTTAGCACTAGTACAGCAATACATTAAAAATATCGATTCCTTAAGTACCAATATGAGCCGTGCTGAAACCTATTTATCGAGTATGGTTGAGACGCAGCAGCGGATGAAGGAAATCAGTATCGCCACTAATAGCTCAAATCTCTCGAAAGAAGATAGAGCATCCTATGCTTCTGAAATGGAAGAACTCTTAAAGGGGTTAGTGGATAATATTAACGCCACTGATGAGTCGGGTAATTATCTCTTTTCGGGTAATGCGATTGAGAAAGCTGCGGTAGTTAAGGATGCTGCTGGGAGATACGTCTACCAAGGTGATACTAGCGAGAGAACGGTACAAACGTCTAGCTCTTCATGGACTACGGCTAATGTCACCGCCGAAAAAGTCTTGTTCTCCAATGCTGGTCAAGATATTTTGAATCAAGCAATGGACTACATTAACGTATTAAATGATCCAAGCTTATCACCAAGCGATCCTGCTTTTAGTGCGGCTGCGAGTGGAATACAAACAGCGTTAAGTGAAACCTTAGATAGCATAGGTGCAGCTATTACCGATTTCGGTGGCAAGCAAAATAATCTCGCGTTAGTTAAAAGCTCCCATGAAGAAATGGTGTTGTTTAGTAAACAAGTGATAGGTGAAACGCAGGAGCTCGATTATGCCGCTGCCACTGCCGAGTTCAATGTCAAATTAACCGCATTAAAAATTACCCAGCAAACTTTTGTACAGATAAGCCAGCTGTCCCTTTTCAATCATATGTAGGTAATAAGTTAAATGATCAAAGGGATAGGTGAGTCACTTAGTCAGTTACGTCAAAGTCAGACGGTAACGTCTCATTATGTTGCTCCGATATCAGGTGTGCCCCGCAGTGCACCGAAAGCGAGGCCCATACCTAAGCATAGATTGGAAGCCTATGGACGTTGGGCCAAGGTGACTCAAGAGCAACATAATATTAGTGCATCGCAAGTGGTGTTACAGAGCTTGATTTCTGCCAAAAGTATCCTAAGTCAACTAAACAAACAGCTACAAACCTGCTTGTTCAGTAAAAACACAGTTGTTGAAGATGCATTACACAAAGCGGAGGAATGTCGAAGACAATTAATCGAGATTAGGCCTTATTACCAAGGAAAGCGTTTACTCGATCATCACTTGAATTTGATTTCAGCATCCCAGCCTGCGGCATTGCATTTTTTTAGGTTCCGACGAGTCGATCTCACATCACCTAAGAACCGCGATGAGCGGATTACGCTTTTTACAGAGAAGCAAACATTGCATTTGCTTTTGCCTGCCAATAAAAATCGCTTAGAGCTACAAGATATCATAGAGCCTGTTTTAGCTTCGATTGGGATAAGTATCGACCGCTTATCGACCAATGACACAGTGTTTACTGTACAGCATGAGACTTGGATGAAGCTCAATGGGGCGATTTTAATGGTTGGCGAAGGGCAAAGATTGCCCGCGGGTGAGCCGAGGAATATACCATTAGAAGAGAAATTTAGTTGGCAGGATCCCCGTGAATGGAATTTTACGGATACTGAAAAGTTAAAAATGACATTGGCTAAAGTGTCAAAGGTAGATAAAAAAGTCACAGTGCAAATTGATGATATTAAAGCATCCCACCGTTTACTACTGGTGAAGGTTAAGCAATTGACCGCATCTAGTCAGCCCAAATTTGAACTCCAGCATTTGCATAAATTTATGCAACCCTATCCTTTTGCCTATCAAGTAACATCTTTGATGGCGCAGGGAAATACGAACCGCGAACAGGTTAGCGCTCTGCTGCTCTAATTTTTGAAGCGAATCCTAAGTGTGATTATTTAATTTTTGAAAATAAGCTATTTGGCTTCAGTGAAGAGCTTTTCATGTCGCCTTAATTAGTTATGCCTGGATTCAGGCCTAACCAAAACAATCGTTATTTTCTGGAGAACTACTATGTTAGGTGTTCATACTAATTACGCTTCAATCGTTGCGCAGGGTGCTGTAAATAAAAGCAATAACCTTTTAACTAATGCTATGGAGCGTTTGTCGACGGGTTTACGTATTAATAGTGCATCTGATGATGCTGCTGGTCTGCAAATTGCTAACCGCATGAGCGCTAACGTAAAAGGTATGGAAACGGCTTCTCGCAATATTTCTGATGCGACCTCTATGCTACAAACCGCTGATGGTGCATTAGAAGAATTAACGACCATTGCTAATCGCCAGAAAGAATTGGCTACTCAAGCCTCTAACGGCGTTAACTCTGCGGCTGATTTAACGGCATTAAATGATGAGTTCACGCAATTGAACGCCGAAATAACGCGTATTGTAGAAAATACCACTTATGCCGGTAATAAATTATTCGATACTGGTGTATTGACCTCTGGTACGGGCGTGAAATTTCAAATTGGCGCCGGAACAACGGAAACAATGGATGTTAAATTAGGCGCAATTCCTAAAACTGTCGCAGGTACTTTAACAGGTGGTACCGCCAATGCTGCGATTGCCCTTGTGGATACCTTCTTAGCCGCAGTGGGTACTGAGCGTTCTACCTTAGGTGCCAACATTAACCGTCTTGGCCATACTGCCGCTAACTTAGCGAGCGTTACCGAAAACACTAAAGCCGCTGCAGGCCGTATTATGGATGCCGACTTTGCGGTTGAATCTGCCAATATGACCCGCAATCAATTATTAGTTCAAGCAGGTACAACGGTACTGTCTTCAGCTAACCAAAATACGGGTTTAGTGATGGGGTTACTGCGCTAATGTTATTCAATTAGTCAGTGTTAGTTTTAATGCCAGTAAGCTTAGCTTGCTGGCATTTTTTTATGGTGTGCATGCCATTTCAGTCTAGTTTTTACAGTGCTATACACTCTATTTTTTAAATATCGATTTTAGTTGTGGGCTTGTGTAGTCGCTTTAGTTAGTTATGCCTGAACTCAGGTCTAACCCAAATGCTCGTTATTTAATGGAGAACTACATATGTTAGGTGTTCACACTAATTACGCTTCAATTGTTGCTCAAGGTGCTGTTAACAAAAGCAATAACCTATTGACTAATGCAATGGAGCGTTTATCGACAGGTTTACGTATCAATAGCGCATCTGATGATGCCGCTGGTTTGCAAATAGCTAACCGCATGAGCGCTAACGTTAAAGGTATGGAAACCGCTTCACGTAATATTTCTGATGCGACCTCTATGCTACAAACTGCAGATGGTGCGTTAGAAGAATTAACGACCATTGCTAATCGTCAGAAAGAACTCGCCACTCAAGCGGCAAACGGTGTGAACTCTGCTGATGATTTAACGGCTCTGAATGATGAGTTTACTCAATTAAACACCGAAATTACCCGTATTCTCGATAATACAACTTATGCCGGTAATAACTTATTCACCAAGTTGGAGGCTGGTGTTACCTTCCAAATTGGTGCCGGAACGGGTGAAAAATTGGTTGTTACAACAACAGCCATAGATGATGCAGCGCTGGCTGCTGGTGATTTAACTACTGGCGCGAATGCGGCAATTGCCCTTGTTGATACTTTCATCGCAGCAGTCGGTACAGAACGTTCTACACTAGGCGCCAACATTAACCGTCTTGGACATACTGCAGCTAACCTTGCCAGTGTGACTGAAAATACCAAAGCCGCCGCTGGACGTATTATGGATGCCGATTTCGCGGTTGAATCTGCCAATATGACCCGCAATCAATTATTAGTTCAAGCGGGTACAACGGTACTGTCTTCTGCTAACCAAAATACAGGTTTAGTGATGGGGCTACTGCGTTAATTACGCCGAGTTGAGTTAGTTTTAAGTGCCAGTAAGCTTAGCTTACTGGCATTTTTTATGGCGTTTTGTGGATGCCATTTAAGTCTGTTTTTATAGAGGTGATCCCATCTATTTTTAAATAAGTTTTAGTTTTGCGCTGTTGCTGTCGCCTTACTTAGTTATGGAGCTATACCGGGATTCAGGCATAGCCAAGATAACTGTTTTTTCTAGGAGAGCTGATATGTTAGGTGTTCACACTAATTACGCGTCAATTGTTGCACAAGGTGCTGTTAATAAAAGTAATAATCTATTAACTAATGCTATGGAGCGTCTGTCGACGGGTTTACGTATCAATAGCGCATCTGATGATGCAGCGGGTTTGCAAATTGCTAACCGCATGAGCGCTAACGTAAAGGGCATGGAAACGGCCTCACGCAATATTTCTGATGCGACCTCTATGCTGCAAACCGCTGATGGTGCGTTAGAAGAATTAACGACCATTGCTAACCGCCAGAAAGAATTGGCGACTCAAGCATCAAACGGCGTTAACTCTACAGCAGATTTAAAAGCGTTGGATGATGAATTTAAGCAATTAAATGCAGAAATTACCCGTATTGTAGAAAATACAACCTATGCGGGTAATAACTTATTTAAAGATGCTACTGATGGTGTACTCGTCAAAGGTGTGACCTTTCAGATTGGCTCGGATGGAGCAGAGCAAATGTCAGTTACCTTAGGTGCTATTGATAAGACAGTTACTGGTGATTTGTTGACTTCTGCAGCCGCCAATACGGCTATCGGGGCTGTTGATACCTTCTTGGCTAAAGTGGGGACAGAACGTTCAACCTTAGGTGCCAACATTAACCGTCTTGGCCATACTGCGGCTAACCTTGCCAGCGTAACTGAAAATACTAAAGCCGCTGCCGGCCGTATTATGGATGCCGATTTCGCGGTTGAATCTGCCAATATGACACGTAATCAATTATTAGTTCAGGCGGGTACAACGGTACTGTCTTCAGCTAACCAGAATACGGGTTTAGTCATGGGTCTATTGCGTTAATGTTATTGGGCAAGTGATGTCATTGGTCACGGCTAAAATGCCAGTTAGTTGCGCTGACTGGCATTTTTATTTTAGCCACGGTTTATGTATTGGTCGATAGTCGCTAAACCCGAGATTGAAACCTATAAGGTTCATGTTTTAGGGGGTAATTTTCGATAACACAAAGTGGAAGATGGTTTTCCTGTTTAAGTGTTCATGCGGAAGTATTTAGCTGTGTTTGGGCCAGTTAATTATTTTAATTCATTTAAAAACAGTAGCTTGTTTTTGGCATGCGTTTTGCTCTAGAACGAGTGGAGGTAGTCATGATTTCAGGTATGAATGCAGCACAATTTGCTCAGCAACTGATTGGCGCAGACCGCGCAGGTAAAGATACGCTTTACAAAGGCAAGCTAACTGCCAGCAAAACACAGTTAGATGCTTATACGTTGCTCGAAAATAATATGAAGAAGATGGCCACTAAGCTGAGTGAAATGGGTGGCGATGCAGCTAAAGGCAAAATTGCTACGGTTACGGGCGAGAATGCGACCGCTACAGTTAAATCTGATGCGCCTAAGGGCAACTATGATTTGAGCGTGCATAAACTTGCGCAAGCGCATCAACTGACTAAAGCCTATTCCTCTGAAAGTGAATTGTTGCCAACGTCGGGTATTATCAGTATTCAAGTCGGTAGTGATCCGACTAAGCGTATGGAAATTGATTTGGCAACGGTTAATGGCGGTGCGGCTATTTCTGTGTCTCAGTTACGCGATGTGATCAATAAACAAGTGGGTAATCCTGGTGTACAAGCGTCATTAGTGCGCACAGGTAACCAAATCGAATTTATGCTGTCTTCAAAGGAATCGGGTGTCGCGAATCAAGTGAAGGTAGAGTTTAACGGTGCCGATTGGGGCATGACAGAACGTCGTGCAGCACAAGATGCGGAACTCACATTAAACGGTATCAGTATTACCAGCAGTAGTAACTATCTAGAAAATGTTGTTGATGGTGTCAGCCTCGAATTAGTCAAGGTGCATGCGGCTGGTGAAAGCAGCATGATTAAAGTCACAGACGATTTTGAAGCGAATAAGAAAGCGGTTAAGGATTTTGTCGATTCATTTAATTCTTTAATGACGCAAATTAATCAATTAACTCGTTCTATGGGCGTTAAAACCTCTGATTCTGGCTCTGCCGATAAAGATAAGGAAGACAAAACCACTGCAGTGAGTGAAGCGCAAATTGGAGTGTTGAAGGGGGATACCTCTATTCGCCTTCTCCAGTCTAAATTACGTGATTCTGTATTTGCAACGGCTGCTAATGGCATGCGTTTGTCTGATATCGGGATTGAGATTGGACGAGACGGAAAACTAAAAATTGATGATGCCAAGCTGACTGATAGCTTTAAAAGTGATCCAGAAAAAGTACAAGCCATGTTTACTGGTCCTGACAGTTATATCAAAAGCATAGAAAAGACCCTAAAACCTTTTACACAGTTTAATGGCTATATCGATCAAAAGCAGGAAGCGCTAAATAAGCAGATTAAAAGTGTGAATGACAGTATGGCGCGCCATGATTATCAAATGAATCAAAAGTATCAGATTTATTTAACCCAGTTTACGGCAATGGAATCCACCATTAATCAGTTTAATTCCGCAAGTCAGTTGTTTTCATAGGAAGCAGTAAAAAATGTTAAATGAGTACGATCCATTTAATGCCTACAAGCAAACCGCTTTAGATGCACAAGTAGCGGCAGCAACAACCCATGACATGGTGCGTATGTTACTTGATGGTTTATTGGAAGAACTAGAGCGGACCGCTGGCCATATGGAATACCAAAGGTTTGAGGCGAAAGGAATGAGTATCCATAAGTGCCTTAATATCGTGCATGGCTTGGACTCTATGCTTGACCTTGAAAATGGTGGTGAGGTTGCCGTGAGTTTACATCGTCTCTATGACTTTTGTAGCCGTCAGCTTGTCAGCGCCAGTGTCGAAAACAGTGCTGAAGCGCTAGTTCCAGTGACTCAGGTGATTACTAATGTCAGAGAAGGATGGACAAATCTCAATTAAGCAGTGGGCGCGTTTTGCGAATGCTTTACGCCAATATGCAGATGCTCAGGATTGGGAAAGCGTCCGAAAAGTGAACATCGCTTTGATTAAAGCACTGCAACAGGCTGGTGAGGCTCATGATATTGAGCAGAAATTAGCACGTGCAGAATTAAAGCGGGTTCATTCCCAAGTGCTACAAGAGTTGATCTTGGCTCGTGATGAATTAGCCGCTGAAATGGGCCGCTTTAAGGCGCAACAACCAGGTTTAGCCGCCTATCAATTAACACAAGTAAGTGGAGCTTTGGATGATCTCTGATCTTCTTTCAACTCGTCCTGTTGGCACAAATACCAGCTTGACGACTAAAGTGGCAAGTGCAGTTGATCAAGATAAATCAGAGTCATTTACCCTGTTGGGGTTGCCAGTCGGATTGTCTGCAGCACCTCTCCCGTTAGAGGGAACTCTGTGGACTCAGAATGCCGAACATACTTTAGAAAGAGATACTGATACTCTTTCAAATCAATATGTTAATAGCAATTTATCTGACTCAGTATCTTTTGTTCCTGTTGTACCAGTATTGTCTCAGCCACTGTTAAATACTGAGATTAACTCAGTGCCTATTATTCAAGATGGCTTAGCCGCCACGCCTCAGGCTAGTCTCGTTTCACCGACTGCTGTAGCGCCGTTTGTTCCTGTGATTTTTCCCGCAGAAACGGTTAAAGCGGATCCGATAGGTCGAACTCCTGCGTCTTTAATTGGGCTTTCAGCCACAGATCAAAGAGGAACCCTATTTAGCTCAGGGATGACCTCATCTATGGCTCTTACAGGAAGCCGGACTCAGCCTGCGGGTATGAGTGGTGAACCCTTGAAAATGAGCGGCGCATTTATGCAGGATTCAACGCTGGCACCTTTCTCTGCGAATCTTGACCATTTGAAATCTGACTCGTCAGTGTTTCAGCGTGTGTTGGCAGAACTTAGGGGGCATGAAGTTAAAGATATTAATGCGATAGGATCTCAGCAGGTTGCGGGTACGCAGGCTGCAAGTGTTACTCAATGGGGCCCTGTATCTCTCACTCCCATGGCTTCTTTAGCACAGCACTCTCAGGAGATCCTTACTCCCTTAAGAGAGCATCTTCGTTTCCAAGTCGATCAACATATTAAGAAAGCCGAATTAAGGTTAGATCCGCCAGAACTCGGCAAGATTGAGCTCAATATTCGTTTAGAGGGCGATCGTTTACAGGTGCAAATGCATGCAGTAAATCCGGCAATTCGAGATGCATTACTCAATGGTTTAGATCGTTTGAGAGTGGATTTAGCAATGGATCATGGCGGTCAAATTGATGTTGATATTGGCCAAGGAGAATCGCAACAGCATCAACAGGAAACTGCATTATTCTCCTCGTCGATAGCGGCTGAAACTACAACGGATAATGTAGTCGATGTGATGGCGAGAGAGAAATCCCAATTAGATTTATTGGCTTAAGTGCCGGAGTCGTTTCATGGCAATTTTAAAATCTCGTTTAGTAAAGGTAATTTTAGCGTTACTTGTGCTCATTAGTTCGACCGCAGGTGCATTTTGGATTGGGACAAGTAGTGGAGATTGGAAGCTAGCAGAGCTTTTTGCATCGGAACCTGAAGTCGAACCTGTACCAGTTGCCAAGTTTTACCCGTTAGAAAAGTTTGTGATATCGATTCCTGGGGATAAGTATCCCCATTACATGCTGCTTGAAATGTCATTAAAAAGCCGTAATCCCAATATGAAAACGGTGTTGCTGGAGTCAGATCCACTTATACGAAACGCTATGATGAAGATGTTCTCACGTAAAACATTTGAGCAGTTGAACCACTTAGATCAGCTTGACAGTTTACAATCAGAGGCGTTGATATTGATGGTTAAAGTGCTGTCAGATAACCAATTACCTTCAGATATTGATGAAGTACTCTTTACTCGCATGGTGATCCAGTAAGAGGCCTTATCATGACAGCAGCGGGCCAACTCGCATATCAACAAACCTGTGATTATCCAGTCGAAGAGCGTCAATCTGAACAACAGATTATTCGACAATACTTGCCATTAATCAAACGTATAGTCTCGCAGATGCGCAGTCACTGCGGCGTGATGTTATCCCTCGAGGATATGGAGCAAATTGGCATGATGGCCTTGCTTGAGTCATCACGTCGGTATCCTGGCGAGCTGGATAATGGATTTATTTCCTTCGCTGGGCAACGGATTCGCGGTGCAATACTCGATGAGCTGAGGCGGCAGGATTGGCGTCCTAGACCTGTTCGACAGCAGGCCCATGAGCTTAATGACGTGGTGAGACGTTTGAGTCGAGAGATGGGACGTGAACCAAGCGATCTTGAAGTGGCCAGTGCGCTTGGGCTGAGCGCGGAGGATTATCGGGAACGTTTATACTCGACGCAAGCAGAGTCGATGAAAAGCTTAGATGAGTTGCTATTGGGCGGTGATCATCCAGTAGATAGAAGCAATGATGTTGAGCGGTTAATGCTGAAGCAAACTTTGATCAAAGTTATTTCAAAATTAAATGAAAGAGAACAGCTAATTCTGTCGCTTTACTATCATCATGAGCTGAATTTAAAAGAGATAGCTATGGCATTGGGATTGACTGAAACGCGTATTTGCCAGCTGCATAAATCAGCTATTTCACAGTTAAAAACAATATTGCAGCGCTAAAGTTTAAAAGTGAGAAGATCGTAATGAGTAAACTAGTTGGGCTGTTAATCATTTTAGCTTCTGTGTTTGGTGGATATGTTTGGGCGGGTGGAGCTTTGTCTGCATTATGGCAGCCTGCTGAAATTTTAATCATTATGGGGGCCGGAGTTGGAGCGCTCATTATTGCTAACCCACAATCAGTATTAAAAGAAATGCTTGAGCAGTTAAAAGAATTATTTAATAAGGGCAAGGAAGATCCTGAATTATATCCGCAGCTATTTCCTTTGATGGGCACTTTAATGGCTCAGATCCAATCTCAAGGCTTAAAAGTGCTCGATGAGCATTTAGAAAATCCTCATCAAAGCTCTATTTTCCTAATGTACCCAGCCGTGCTTAATCACCCGAATGTTTTACAGTTCTTAATTGATAACTTACGAGTGCAATCTATTGGGAAAATATCTCCCCATGACTTAGAGCATATCCTAGAAGAAGAAATTCATCGTATAGAAGAGGACAGATTACGGCCATCGGAAGCTTTTAGTAAAGTGGGTGAGGCTATGCCTGGCTTTGGTATTCTAGCTGCTGTACTCGGTATTATCATTACTATGTCTAATATTGATGGCCCAATTACTATGATTGGTGTCAAAGTTGCCGCGGCATTAGTCGGTACATTTATTGGTATTTTCGCGTGTTATTGTTTCTTCGACCCAATGTCAAAGGCATTAGAACATCTGGTTGATCGTAAATCGGCACAGCTTCGGTGCATAGCCGCTATTTTAGTGACCTTTTCAAAAGGTAAACCACCAATGATGGCTATTGATGCGGGACGGAAACAAATACAAAGTGAAAATCGTCCTTCATTTATCGAGTTAGAACGTTGGATGGAAGGGCAGAGAAGCTAATGCTCCATAAAAATGAGCCGATTATTATCAAGCGGCGAAAGCGAGGAAAGCGTAATCATGGTCATGGTGGTGCGTGGAAAGTCGCTTTTGCTGATTTCACGCTTGCTATGATGGCGCTCTTTATGGTGCTGTGGATCATGCAAATCGCTGATCAAAAAGAGCGAACCATGATAGTGCAGTATTTACGTGGAGATATGAATCCCACTGGTCCAATGAATCCATTTGAGCTAAGTCAGTCATCTTCGATTATTGATTTAGAAGGCAATATGTCTATTGCTCCTCCAATAATACCTTCCAATTCTATGCCTAGAGGTTCAGAGTCTGAAGGATTAGAGGAAGGTGCGCTCATCCCCGGGCAATTTGACACACAGGCGCAATTAACTGTGCTCGCCAGAGAATTGAATCGAGTCGTGCAAAGCTCGAGCATGGCTGAAAATATTGCAGTGACAATTGTGCCTCAAGGCATACGCATCTTAATTCACGATAATGTGAATCAATTTATGTTTACGCGGGGCAGTGCACAGATGCAGCCCTATTTTGAAGAATTACTTTTATCTTTAGGGCCGATTTTAAAAAATGTCACCAACAGCATGGTCATTTCGGGTCATACGGATTCAACACCTTATGCGGGCAATTTATTTACCAATTGGGAATTATCGAGTGAAAGAGCACTATTAGCACGTAGAGTTTTAGAGCGTGGCGGGGTTAAACGTGACCAAGTTATCCAAGTTACTGGGATGGCAGATCAGGTTCCTTACATTACTTCGGATACTGCGGCGGCGGCTAATCGTCGGATTGAGGCGCTTATTTTAACCTCCTCTGCTGAACAGTTATTAAGAGGCATGATTGGCGCTCCGATCGATACAGTCCCAAGTGGCGTTACAATCAACGAAATTAAGCGCCAAGCAAACACTCGCTAGTGTTAATACCTGCTCTCATTTGTTAGGGATGACTATGAATCTGTATGAAGAGTTTGTACATTCTGAGGATGAAGTTGAAGCGACTCCTGAGTATCAGATTATTGAATTTGATAATCGTCGAACTCATCAAAGATTTAGCCTGAGAAGAAATAAAAGAGCGCCACTCGCATTTGCATGCGATGGCCTGACAGTAAATTTATCAACAACTCGCTGGTTTGTTATTACGCCGATTGGAACTGCAAATATAAAAGATATTAGCATTGGCGGTGTTGGGATTTTGTGCAATGAACCACTGCCAGTAGGGAGGAGATTCTATATTGAACTTGAGCAAACACGAGTCTTATGTGAGGTAACTCGAGAACACACGATTAAAGGTCGATTGAAGTTCTTAGGCGCTCGCTGGATTTATCGTGATAAAGCTGAAGTCCAGAACTTGATTGATGCAATTAGACTACGGGCGAAAATATAGGATATGCAATGGCTGCATCTTTTCATCGAAACGGCTCGGATAAATTACAGAAGGTCTTTCTGTATCTTATTCTGCTGAATTGGCTATTGCTTATTATTGTTGCACTCAATATGAATACATTACGCTTTAGTCATGGTGTGATGATTTCAATTATGATTTTTATCTATAATTATTTTCTGGCTCATTTATGTTTTATTCGTGCTGCCAGAGCGCAAGATGCTTATCTCATTTACCCAGTGGTTATTGGCGCACTCAGCTCCTTTTTCCTCGTTGTTTATTTCTTCTTTTTACTTTAAATCCCCTGCCTATAAAAATGAGTTGCGACTCATTGTTATAGGCTTTTGTTGAGCATTCTTGCATCTAGCTCACATGCTTTGTGGGCCGCTCGCATGGGAGCGACAACTTGGCCTTGTTTAGAATATTCATGCAGCTGGGTAGGTTTTGCCCGCGGTAATTGCGGCAAGCCCAAAAGGGGCCAAATCGCCCATCCTTTAACAGCATATCGCCACCACAGAGGCTACAAAGTGGCGCTATATGACCACAGTTCTCATTCAAACATACCTTAAAGCCAGCAAAGCGTGTGCGGGTCATTGGGCTAGCACAGAGCTCACAACCTTCTTCCTTGTGATCGCAAAGGGGAAAATGTGAGCAGGAATAAAACGATTTAAATTTTCCCGTTCTAGGCTTAAGCGTTCCCGTGCTACAACGCACGCATTTTATGTCTTCAAATAACCTTTGTACTAAAGAGGTGCTGAACTCATCTTGTTCAATTGCGTAGCCTTTTGTAAGCAGTTCGGTGACGAATGGGCTCACGTCTGTCATATCGGCAATCACAAAGGCGCGGTGTTTTGCCCGCGTTAACGCGACATAAAACAGTCGACGTTCTTCTGCAAATTCAAACGCTTCTGTTTTTGGTAAAAATGCATCTAGTATCGGAGGAGTGACTTTCATTGAAGGGAAGCCATGCATTCCCGTCTTCATCCCCATGATCACCACATAATCGGCTTCTTTCCCTTTCGAAGCATGAAAAGATTGGCACTCGATTTTCAAGTTAGGGTACTTAGCCTCGAGTTGGTTTACTTGGGTTTTATCGGGTAGCTGAAACCAAAAACGTGCCAGTAAATAGACGCTTGCCACGCTGTTAAGTTTGTCACTTCTAGCGCTTATCCTTGCACTAATGGCCATTAATGATTGTTCCAGTGCATTTGGGCTTGGTTCATTTAGGTTTGACTGCTCGTTTTCTCCGCGGCGTAATATTGAGACTGCAGGGTAGGCGACCTGCATGAGGGAGCGAATGTCCTTCCTCAATTGCGTGGGATTCTGGGTGACAAACTGAGTGGCAACTTGCCCAATACTACTGTTAAACCTAAAAGTCAGATCCAAGTAGCTTTGGGCTGTTGGGCCAAAATATTGGCTAAATTGCGTGGTTAAACTTACATCTGCACCGCTAAAACGATAAATTGCCTGCCAGTCATCCCCGACACAAAATAAAGACGCCAACGCTTTAGAATGGGGCGCACAGGAATCCCTCAAGGCACGTACTAAGCGGGCACGTGGTTCTGAAATATCTTGGAACTCATCCACCATAATGAAACGCCACGGGCTAATAAATTGCCCGCGTTGCAGATACGTCAGCGCTTTGCCAATCATGTCCTCAAAATCAATGTCGCCATTTATTGCTAAATGTTGCTCATAGCGCGTGATTATGGGCTCAAGCAGTTCGAATGCCTTGCGGGTCTGCCGAGCATCGGCGGCGCGAGCAAATACCCCCTCAAGTCCATGTTCATCAAGGCAAGCCGCTTTATACAGCCCTATCAGCTGACTAAACATTTTTGCCAATTCGGTCACGCGGCCAAGTTCATGTAGGGTTGCTAGTATGGCTTCATCGGGTAAGGGCGCATATTGTACTTTAAAGACCTGTAAAGCTTGCTCAAGCTTACTGATTAACAAACCTTTTTTATGTTGGTAATAAAATAGCTCAACACACTTAGTGCCATGCTGTTGATGTAGCTGGCGTTTCCATACCATCGATTCCAAGTATTTCTGGTTATCGATATAAGGAGCGGTATGCTGGTGTTCATCAATACCATAGTATTCAAGATAAATTTGGTATTCGGGTAGATAGAAATCGGGTTGATACTGACGAAAATCAATACTGCGCACATCATGCTCGTACTTAGCTTCATAGACATATTCGATGCCATTGCTAAATAGCCAGTTGGCAATGTAGAGCTCACCAAAGCTTTTGACTCGCTCACCTTTAAGACTGCGAATATCGTTATCATTCAAGTATTGAAAATACTCGCCTTCCATATCGAACTCGAACGGGCTTTTTTCAACATAATAGAAACGGCTGAAATATTCGAAAAGTTGTTTACGGTAAGCCTCATCTTCAATCAAAGTCTCAAGGGTATTGTGCACCCACAGCTCTTTGGCTTTGTCATCCTCCGCTAAAGGGGACAAACTCGGTTTTGCTCGCTCAACGTCGGCGATAATTTTTGAGCCTAAACTGTGGAAGGTGCTCGCCTTGATATCATCCGTACCGAGCCTGTTTTTAATCCGCTCATCCATCTCGTCAGCCGCTTTACGGCCATAGGCTAATAGCAATATTTCATCGGCTTTTGCTTGACCACTCTTAAGCAAATATCCTGCTCGACCAACCATCACACTGGTCTTTCCCGTGCCTGCGCCTGCTAATAACAAGTTATTGTTATCATCGATAATACAAGCTCGGCGCTGTTTTTCGGTTAAGGGATTAGATTCTACATGCTCAAAATAGTCAGCAAATTTAATGAGCTGCGACTGAATATAATCTTCACGCAGTTGCTTTATATCGGCGCGAGTCCAGCGGTGGATTTGCTTAAGTCTCGCTAACACTGTGTGTAAATGTGCAGACAATGGCAGGTTTTCACACCAAGGGAACCAACGCTGATATTCGCGCGCGACTCTGGCTTGTATCATTTCTAAACGTGATTCACGTAAATAAGTGTGTGTCAGTGTCTTATCCACTTTCGCCATTAACTCAGCAACGCGCGGCCCATTGGCATTTGCCCAATACTGTGCGATTTGATAGCTAAATTGATGTTGTGCAAAATAGCTGAGAAACGGCAGTTGATAGGCTTTGCCTAATACCGTGAAACCGAGTAGATAACCTAGTGGACTTAAGGTAAAAAATGGTGGGGAATCGAGCTGTTGCCAGGTAAAACATTCGTCAGCTTCTACTTTGTTAGCGCTGCGAGAGTGAGCAAAAAAGCCGCCTTTAGTGCGATTAATGCTAATACCACTCGTGGTGAGTTTTACCGCATCAGCTTTGCCAATAAAGAAACGGCCAAACCAACTGTGTTTGATATCTTGTTCAGAGTGATTCAATGACAATGTAAAACCTACGGCTAAAAAGTTTTAGAATTAACAGACTGATTTTTAAATTCATTATAACTTAAAACCCGATGGCTCGTGTCAAGGTTGTGCTATGGGCTGTATGGATTATTTATTGATTTTGGTCGCTAGAGCAGCTAAGTGCATTGTATTGGTGAATGATGTCTTAGTTGGTGTGAGAGGCGTGGCAAACCAAGCATGATGGTGACTGTGTAACTATGTGCATAAGAAGGGCGCGCATTAGAAAGGTTTACATTAGAAAATGGTGTATCAGAAAGCAAAAAAGCCCGAATCTCTTCAGGCCTTTTCTTTTTCAATACAACAGCTTAATCCTTGCGGATTAATTCATGCCGTATTTTTTCAATTTTTTACGCAGAGTACCACGGTTGATACCTAGCATGTTTGCTGCGCGGGTTTGGTTGCCACGAGTGTGTTGCATGATGATGTCAAGCAGAGGCGCTTCAACTTCGCTTAGCACCATTTCATAAACTTCTTGTGCTTCCTGACCGTCCAACTGTGCGAAGAAGTTAGTTACGGCACGCTTGACGGCGTCACGTAATAACTGGGGCTTGATAGTGCCGTTTGCGGTTTCGATTTTGCCAACGGTAAGCTGGTGAACTTCTGTGTTAGTTGTCTGATCAAACATTCTATTCTGCTCTTTATTAATTCTGTACTAATTCATCAAAATAACATTCCACGAGGGAATACTGTTCTGCAGCGGTTTCCAGCCGATTAAAGTCAGCCCTAAATTGGCGCTGAGCTTCTTGGTCTAGGTACCATCCCATATGTTTTCTGGCGAAGCGGATACCCTTGTATTCACCATATAAGTCATACAGTTTGGTGAGGTGTTCCAGCATCACTTGACGCTGTTCGGCAACCTCAATGGGCGCTAGCTTATTACCCGTTTCCAAGTAGTGCTGGATTTCTCTGAAAATCCAAGGCCGTCCTTGAGCACCCCGTCCTATCATCAAGGCATCGGCACCGGTGTATTCCAGCACAAAGCGGGCTTTCTCCGGACTGTCGATGTCCCCATTGGCGACAACAGGAATCGAGACATTCTGTTTGATTGCTTTGATCGTGTCGTACTCGGCGTTGCCTCTGTACATACATTGTCTCGTGCGGCCGTGAACGGCGAGCGAGGCTATGCCACAATCCTCTGCAATCTGGGCGATTTGAACACCATTCTTGTGCTCTGGCTCCCAGCCGGTGCGAATCTTTAACGTGACAGGCACGTTCACTGCGGCGACCACGGCTTGTAAAATCTCTTTTACCAGCGGTGGATTTTGCATTAGCGCCGAGCCTGCCAGCTTTTTATTCACTTTTTTCGCCGGGCAACCCATGTTGATATCAATGATGTGAGCACCTTGTTCGACATTGAACAAGGCGGCTTGCGCCATTAAATCAGGATCAGCCCCTGCAATTTGCACTGAGCGGATGCCTTCCTCGCCAGAATGCGTCATGCGCTGGCGGCTTTTATCTGTATCCCAAACCTCGGGATTGGATGAAAGCATCTCGGAAACCGCTAAGGCTGCGCCATAACGAAGACAAAGATTGCGGAAGGCTTGATCGGTGACACCTGCCATTGGTGCCACGATCAGCTGATTGTTCAGTTGATAGGGTCCAATCTGCATTTTATGTTTCACCTTAGCTCTTCAAAGGGGCGCTATAGTAGCCCTTTTTGTTGGCCGTGAAAAGGTCAATAAATGACCTAGAGGTAATTTTTTTTCTTGACTTTTAATTGACGAGAAGTCAGAGGCTAAATTGTTGGAAGCCAGCGGTGGCGCATGTTGCGCCACCCTTTAGCGCTATTTACGCTTACCTGTCAAGCGGCTCCAATCTTCTTTGTGAGCCGCTGCGTCCATATCGAACCATTGGCTATAAAAGTCAGAGATTTCTTGGGCTTGTTCTTTGAGGAGGCCGGAAAGGGCAAGTTTGCCACCGGTTTTTACGCGTTCTGCGATTAAAGGCGCTAATTCACGCAGTGGACCGGCAAGAATATTGGCGACCAGTACGTCGGCTTTGAGATCGGCGGGTTGGTCTTCTGGCAAGTACAAGGCTAGCTTGTCGGCGACATCATTGCGCTCGGCGTTGGCACGCGAGGCGTCGATGGCTTGATAGTCGATATCGATACCTGTGACTTTTTTCGCGCCCAGTTTCAGTGCGGCTACGGCTAAGATACCTGAACCACAGCCAAAATCGATCACTTCTTCATCGCTTAAATCTAAGCTGTCTAGCCACTCTAAACACAGTGCTGTCGTGGGATGAGTGCCAGTACCGAAGGCAAGACCCGGATCTAAGATCACATTGACTGCGGTTGGATCAGGGATTTCGCGCCAGCTTGGGCAGATCCATAAACGCGTGCCAAATTGGATGGGGTGGAAGTTATCCATCCATTCGCGTACCCAGTCTTTATCTTCAATTTGTTCGACTTTATGGCTGAAGTTCTCACCGAGGAAAGGCAAGGTTTTCAGCATGGCGATGGTCGGTGTCAGATCGGTTTCTGCATCGAATAAGGCCACTACCACGGTATCGCGCCACAGTGGGGTTTCGCCTAATTTAGGTTCAAAAATAGGGGTATCTTTACCGTCTTCGAAGGTGATAGAGACTGAACCTTCTTCCATGAGCAAGTCGCTGATGGTTTCAGCGTCATCGCTATTGGTGTTTATACGGAGTTGGATCCAAGGCATGGGAGCATCCTGTGACTGAGTGTTCATAAACTAAGGGTTCAAAATATCGCGGTATTGTATACCCAAACTATCCCAAAATGCAGGATGTAGGGGGAATTTAAAGCGCTTTAGGTAAGGTCGTTTGGTTATCACTAGGCTTTAGGTTCGACGACTGGCTATCCTGGTATTACGCTTTTGTCTATACAGACAAGGGGTTAGCTGGCGGGTATGGATTGGTGTTAAAAAACGAATTGTCAGTTTCATTATTTGATATAACACTATGAAAAGTATTGGTTAATTGGTTTTACCTTTGTTTGGTTTTGATACGTTTTTTGTGATCATCTTCTAAGAGTTTAACTCCGTCAGGTGAGTTGGCTCACGCTTTAAATCTGTGACACTCAAGCCTGATTTGAGTTGCTGCTATGGTGTAGTTTGCCAAGAGGTGCCAACGATAAACGACATAGGTTAATTCAAGATGACAAGCATAACTCGAGTTCACAATAGGGTGAGTACACCGCTAGGTCATCCTTGGTCGGCTAAGGCTGATAGGCTGCAGAGTGCGACAGGGATTATGCTTGGCAGCTTTTTACTATTACACATGCATTTTGAATCGAGTATTTTGCTGGGTAAAGAGGCTTTTTATCGGGTCGTTCAGTTGCTTGAAGGTGGAATGTTTAGCTGCACAGGACATGGCTTTCCTATAGTCACTAAAGTGTTTTCAGTGTTTATGCTATTGGTGGTGATAGTACATGCCGCGGTGGCGCTACGGCGTTTTCCGGCGCAGCTAGGGCAATGGCGAGCCCTGCGTTCGCACATGGGGAATATCAAGCATAAGGATACCCATGCGTGGTTTTGGCAACTGATCACTGGCTTTATCTTATTTTTCCTCGTTCCTGTTCACCTCTTCACTATGATTTTGAATCCTGAAATTGGCCCGCATTTATCGGCTGAGCGGGTTTATCACGATAACGCTTGGTTGCTGTATGCGTTGTTACTTCCCGCTGTAGTGGTACACGCCATGATTGGTCTCTATCGCGTAGCGGTAAAGTGGGGCTTAACCACTCAGCGCTCAGGCCTGCGAAAACTTGCTAAGGTGCTGATTATTTATTTGCTATGTCTTGGTACTGCGAGCCTTGTTTCATATCTATTTATCGGTAGCGAACTCGGTATTCCTGTGCAGCCCTTCGTACCTGAGTAGGCTTTAAGCCAGCAGCAGGATTTTGTTTCACTGCTATTATTAAGCATTAGGTTAATTATTCAGCACTCAATTGATCTGGCTCACGTTTTCGTGTGGATGTGTGAGCGATATTAGTTTGCGATAAGACTTAATGAGATTGGCTCGATAAGGTCAACGGCGTGAGGCGATAGGATGGCGATCAAATTAAATATTAAAAAATGGAGTGCTTGGCTGGATTTAAGCCAGAGTTTGTCAGGGGTAATACTCGCAGTCTTTTTGTGGACCCACTTAGTGTTAGTGTCATCGATTTTATTGGGTGCGGATGCCATGAGTTGGGTGGCTCGCACTATGGAGCTGAGTTTTCTGTCGGCTGATGGACACGGTTATCCTTGGGTTGTGACTTGTATTGCCATTGGTATTGCCATTTTGGCGTTAGTGCACGTGTTAGTGGCATTGCAAAAATTACCAATGAGTCTGCGTCAGCAAAGGGCTCTGCACCAACAAATGCAAGTGATCGACCACAGCGATACTCGCTTGTGGCGCTTGCAAGCCATTACCGGTGTAGTGATTTTACTGCTGTTGCCTGTGCATTTGTGGCTTATTGGCTCGTCTCCCGAAACCATTGGCCCTCAGGGAAGCGCCGATCGTATTTGGAATCAAGGTGTCTGGATGGTGTATCTGCCTTTACTGCTCACTGTGGAGTTACATGCAGCAATTGGCATTTACCGTGTGGCTTTGAAATGGGGCGCGGCGCGGGATCTCAACAACCGCAGTCGATTACGTAAGATCAAGACCATAGTGAGTGTGCTATTTGTCACTGTTGGTGTCGCCTCACTTCTGGCATTTTTACCCTACGCGAGTTAATTCCGCTTTTAATCAATGATTAAGTTAATCAGTGAATAGAATGTCGAACATAAAAAAACAGCACAAAACAATAGACCCCATTAAGGAGCAGGCGTGAAACTGATTTATACCGATTCATTGGTGGTAGGAGCTGGGCTCGCGGGCTTAAGGGTCGCTATCGCTTCGAAAGAGCGTGGGCTTGACACTTTAGTTCTGTCACTCATTCCTGCAAAACGTTCCCACTCTGCTGCCGCTCAAGGGGGGATGCAGGCGAGTTTAGGCAATGCCGTTAAGGGAATGGGCGATGATGAGGATGTGCATTTTCAAGATACGGTAAAAGGTTCTGACTGGGGCTGCGATCAAGATGTTGCACGAATGTTTGCCCATTGTGCACCTAAGGCAGTACGTGAGCTGGCCAATTGGGGCGTGCCTTGGTCTCGGGTGACTGCTGGCCCAAGAGAAGTAATAGTCAATGCGCAAAAAGTCACGCTACATGAGGCGCAGGAAGCTCATGGATTGATTAATGCGCGGGACTTTGGCGGGACTAAAAAATGGCGCACTTGTTATACCGCCGACGGTACGGGTCATTCGCTGTTATACGCTATGGATAACAAAGCGATTTCCATGGATATTCCCGTCCATGAACGTATCGAAGCCTTGGCACTTATTCACGATGGTAAGCGTTGCCATGGCGTGATTGCTCGTTGTTTGATTACGGGTGAACTTAGAGCCTATGTGGCTAAGTCCACTACGATAGCCACTGGTGGTTATGGCCGAATTTATGAAGTGTCGACCAATGCGATTATCTGCGAAGGTATTGGCCAAGCGTTGGCATTGGAAACGGGCGTGGCAAGGCTTGGCAATATGGAGGCGGTACAATTCCATCCCACTGCCATTGTTCCCGTGGGCATTTTAACAACGGAAGGGTGTCGTGGTGATGGCGGCTTATTGCGCGATAAAGACGGTTACCGCTTTATGCCTGACTATGAGCCCGATAAAAAGGAGTTGGCATCGCGGGATGTCGTATCGCGTCGCATGACCGAACATATACGTAAAGGTAAGGGCGTCGATAGCCCTTATGGCCCGCATTTGTGGCTAGATATTACCCTTTTAGGTCGCAAGCATATTGAAACGAATCTTAGGGAAGTACAGGAAATTTGTGAGAATTTCCTTGGCATCGATCCCGCTAAAGATTGGATCCCTGTACGCCCAACTCAGCATTATTCTATGGGTGGTATTCGGACTAATGCCACAGGTGAAAGTCCGCAGCTTAAAGGCTTATTTAGCGTAGGTGAGGCGGCTTGTTGGGACATGCACGGCTTTAACCGTTTAGGCGGTAATTCGTTGGCCGAAACCGTGGTTGGCGGCATGATTATTGGTAAATATGTCGCCGATTTTTGTGAGAACAATAGCCTTGAGATCGACACTCAGCTTGCTGAACGGTTTATGCAGCAGGTGCAGAGTGAAATCGATGTGCTGGTCGAGGGTGATGGTCACGAGAGCGCCTTTGAGCTCAAGCGCGAAATGCAGCGCATCATGATGGATTATGTGGGGATTTTCCGTAATGGCCCCGAGCTTGAAAAAGCGGTTGCCGAGCTAAAAGTGTTGCTCGAGCGTTCGCGTAAACTCGGACTTAAGTGTAAAAAGCGTCACGCCAATCCTGAGTTAGTTGAAGCCCTGCGGGTCAAGCGTATGCTAAAAGTGGCGCTAACCGTAGCCTGCGGCGCAGCGGCGCGAACAGAGAGTCGTGGTGCCCATGCTCGCGAGGATTATCCGCAGCGAAATGATCGAGACTGGCTGAATCGCACCTTGGCCAGCTGGCCGGATCCCGATGCACTCGAACCTGTGCTTAACTACGAAGCACTCGATGTGATGAAGATGGAACTCCCGCCGGGTTATCGTGGTTATGGCATCAACAACGCCATAGTGCATCCTGATACCGAAAAGCGTGAACAGCAAATTGCCGAGATTTTAGCTGAGCTAGGTGATGATGCTGACCGTTATCAAAGGCAGCGGGCTCTTATGCCCTTTGAATTACCAGAGAGCTTACAACCTAATAACGAACGTTTAAGTGATACTTTAAAAAGTCCATCTGCCAATGCGTTAGGAGAAAAATCATAATGAGCCAAGGTCGTCAGTTAACCTTTAATATCTTTCGTTATGATCCGCAGGAGCCAAACGATAAGCCGAAAATGGTGCGTTATCAGCTCACCGAAACGCCGGGGATGACGGTATTTATCGCCCTTAATAAACTCAGGGAAGAACAAGACACTTCATTGCAGTTCGACTTTGTCTGTCGTGCTGGTATCTGTGGTAGCTGCGCTATGGTGATCAACGGTTTCCCGACGCTAGCTTGCCGCACCTTAACGGCCAAATATCCTAAGGGCGAAATCACCTTAATGCCGCTGCCAGGTTTTGAGTTGATTGGTGATCTCTCGGTTAACACTGGTAAGTTTATGCGGGAACTGGCCGAACGCTTAAAGCTGTGGTTACACCCTAAGGCCAATGATATAAGCGTGCATCGGCTTGAAGATCCTATGGATCCAGATGAAGCTGCGCGTTTGTATGAGCTAGAGCGCTGCGTTGAATGTGGCGTGTGTGTTTCTGCCTGTGCGACTAAACAAATGCGTGAAACTTTTGTCGGCGCTGTGGGTATGATGAAAATAGCTCGTTTTGAGATGGACAGCCGTGACGCTCGTACTGCCGAGGATTTTTACCATGTGATTGGCAATCAGGATGGTGTGTTTGGCTGCATGACTTTACTCGGCTGCCAAGATAACTGCCCTAAGGATTTGCCACACATGCAGCAAATTGCGTATTTACGCCGTAAGATGGCCATGACTTTGATTTGATAAGTGATAAATGATGAAAAGCGCCAACGTGTTTGGCGCTTTTTTGTTGATTAGCAGGCGTAGCTTTTGTGAATGTTAGCTCGATTGATTATGTCTGCGGTTTGAGCGACGAATGCTTGAAAGTGCGTACTCGCCATATGTTCATCCAGTGCGGCTTGGGATTGCCAAATTTCGTACATCCAGAAGATATTTTCATCATCTAATGAGTGATGTAGTTTGTATTCGATGCAGCCAGCCTCGGTATGAGTGTCTGTCACGAGTTGCTTGAGTATCTTAAATAGCGTATCGCTTTGGCCTTGATTCGCTATGATTTGGGCAAATACTGTTATTTTCATTGGTTAAAACCTTCTAAAACAATTTTACCGATCGCTTTGCCAGACTCTATCTGAGCGTGAGCTTTGATTAAGTTTTGGGCATTAATGGTGCCGTAGTGCTCACCGAACGTACTCTGTAACTCGCCTGTATCGATAAGGGCGCTTAAGCGGTTGAGTAAGTGATGTTGCGCAATCATATCCTCGGTCTGATATAGGCTGCGGGTAAACATCAGTTCCCAGTGTAAGGATAAGCTTTTACGCTTAAGTTTCATCACATCTAATGGCCCCTTAGGATCATCGATTAATGCTAGTTTTCCTTGTGGCTTAAGCACTTGTACTATTTCATCAAAATGCTGATCGGTTTGGGTTAAGCTAATCACATGGGTCACATTAGTAATGCCAATATTGGCAAGTTCCTGTGAAAGTGGCTTGGTGTGGTCGATAACAGCATCGGCACCAAGCTTATGCACCCAAGCGGCGGATTCTGGACGAGATGCAGTGCCTATCACTTCTGCACCTGTGAGTTTTACTGCAAGTTGAGTGATGATTGAACCCACACCGCCGGCCGCACCGATAATTAAAATACGGGCGTCAGTTGCCGAACCATCTTGGGGTAAAGCTAAACGGTCGAATAAAATCTCCCATGCCGTAATCCCCGTTAAAGGTAATGCCGCGGCTTGGGTATAGGTTAAACTTTTAGGTTTATGGCCGACAATTCGCTCATCAACCAATTGATATTCTGCATAACTTCCGCTGCGACTGATATCGCCCGCATACCACACTTCATCGCCAACGTTGAAAAGACTGACTTTCTCACCAACGGCTTTGACGACACCGACCGCATCCCAGCCAATAATTTTGTATTCGCCTGCAGGTGCAGAGCTAGATGCACGGATTTTTGTATCAACCGGATTGACAGAAATGGCTTTGATTTCCACTAAAAGGTCAAAACCTGTCGCAGTTGGCTCGGCTAGCGTGATGTTTTCTAATGCATTGGGCGCTGTGATTGCACCTGCTGTCTGGTAACCAATGGCTTTCATGTTTATTCCTCTGGGTGTACTTGCTGGAGTCGACTTATTTGAGTGTACTTGTATCGTGTAGCCATTGTGTGGAATATTAGCCAAGAGATAAACAGGATAAAGTTTGTAATTTTTTCAAAGGATTTTTGATAATCATGCTAATTAATGATTTAGCTTTGTTCGTGCGAGTCGCTGATTGCGGCAATATATCCGCCGCAGCAGCCGAGATGGATATCTCGGCTGCTTCTGCCAGCGCTGCAATAAAACGGCTTGAGAAACAGCTTGATACTAGTTTATTTATCCGCACGACACGCAGCTTACGTTTGACTGTGCAAGGTGAACGTTATCTTATTCATTGCCGACGTGCGCTAAGCGATTTAGCGCTTGGCGAACAGGCTATCGCCAGTGATAAAGGTAAAATATCTGGCACCTTAAGCCTTTCGGTTTCTTCAGACTTTGGCCGTAATCTGTTTGTGCCTTGGCTCGATGAGTTTTTGCTCGATTTTCCTCAACTGCAAGTGCGCTTGCACCTTGGCGACAATATCAGCAGTTTTTACCACGATAAAATTGATGTCGCCGTGCGCTATGGAAAACCGCAGGATTCTAACCAAGTGGCTTTTCCTATCTGCAGTGTTGATCGTGTCTTGTGCGCCTCACCTGAATATCTCGCCAAGTTTGGTGTGCTTGATTCGTTAGAACAATTAGTTGAGCATAATTGCTTGTTTTATAAGTTAGATGATCGCACCCACGATCAATGGCTATTTAGGCGTGATGGTCAAGAATTCAAAGTGCGTGTCACGGGAAATCGTAGTGCTAATGATGCCGAGATTGCCCGCCGTTGGGCTGTGGCTGGCAAAGGGTTGGTATTTAAGTCGAGTCTAGATCTGGCCGATGACTTAATCTCAGGGCGATTAGTACGTTTGTTGCCTGAGTATAAGGGGGAACCCGTCGATTTATACTTAGTGTGCCCAGGGCGCGAACATGTCACGCCTGTCGTGCTCTTACTGCGGGAAATGCTCCGGCAGCGAACACAGGCTTTGAGTAAAAACTTGAGTAAAATATTAGCAGTGAAAAAATCTTAGATAACAAAAAAGCCGCATAATGCGGCTTTTAGTTTAGAGACTCACTGAGATTTAAGACTTAGTGCGTTTCATGGCGGTAAAGAACTCTTCGTTAGTCTTGGTCATCGCCAATTTATCGATTAAGAATTCCATTGCGCTGACTTCATCCATAGGATTGAGGATCTTACGCAGGATCCACATTTTTTGCAGTTCTTCTTGAGTCGTGAGTTTTTCTTCACGACGGGTACCGCTGCGGTTGAAGTCAATGGCTGGGAACACACGCTTTTCTGCCGCTTTACGTGACAAATGTAGCTCTTGGTTACCTGTACCTTTAAATTCTTCGTAGATCACTTCGTCCATCTTAGAACCCGTATCAACCAAGGCTGTGGCGATAATGGTCAAGCTGCCGCCGTGTTCGATGTTACGTGCCGCACCGAAGAAGCGTTTTGGACGGTGCAGGGCGTTGGCATCTACACCACCAGTTAACACTTTGCCCGATGACGGGATAACAGTGTTATAAGCACGGGCTAAACGAGTAATCGAATCGAGTAAGATAACGACGTCTTTCTTGTGCTCAACCAAACGTTTTGCTTTTTCAATCACCATTTCGGCAACTTGAACGTGGCGGCTGGCTGGCTCATCGAAGGTTGATGCGATAACTTCGCCTTTAACGAGGCGCTGCATCTCTGTTACTTCTTCTGGGCGTTCGTCGATCAGCAGAACCATCAACACCACTTCTGGGTTGTTGTAGCTGATGCTTTGAGCAATACCTTGGAGTAATAGCGTTTTACCGGCCTTTGGTGGTGCAACGATCAAACCACGTTGACCTTTACCAATCGGTGAGCATAAATCTAGAATACGCGCGGTAATATCTTCAGTTGAGCCGTTGCCGCGCTCCATACGCATACGTTCTTCTGCGTGGAGTGGGGTTAAGTTTTCAAAGAGGATTTTATTACGGGAGTTTTCTGGTTTATCGAAGTTAACTTCGTTGACTTTCAATAGAGCAAAATAACGCTCGCCTTCTTTTGGTGGGCGAATTTTACCAAAAATGGTATCACCCGTTCGCATGTTGAAGCGGCGAATTTGGCTTGGTGAGACATAGATGTCATCTGGACCAGCTAAATAAGAACCGTCTGAGCTGCGTAAGAAGCCGAAACCGTCTTGGAGTATTTCTAATACCCCACCACCGAAAATGTCTTCTCCACTTTTTGCGTGGGCTTTAAGGATTGAGAAAATAATGTCCTGCTTGCGAGCGCGGGCCATATTTTCGAGCTTCATATTTTCAGCTAGCGAGACTAGGTCAGAAATCGGCGTGTCTTTTAATTCAGTTAAGTTCATTTTGGGGGTCTTGTGTTACGCGACAAAGCTTACCGCGATCAATCAGTAAGGATGTAATTCAGGATAGTGATTGACGAGCGAGAAGAGGTTATTAGAAAGAATCTGGTTATTAAAGTAGCACTAACAAAGCGGGGCGTCCAGAAATTTAGGGAAATTCCGGCACAATTAATTTATAGCTTGTGCCGGAGGTCACTCATTACGACGTCAAATTAGATTTGAGCGTCGATAAACTCTTTCAATTGCGTTTTTGAGAGTGCGCCAACTTTAGTCGCGGCTAATTCGCCGTTCTTGAATAGCAGTAAAGTTGGGATGCCACGAACGCCATATTTCGCTGGAGAAACATTGTTTTGGTCAACGTTTAATTTAGCGATAGTCAAGCGACCTGCATATTCTTCAGACACATCGTCTAAAATTGGAGCGATCATTTTACAAGGACCACACCACTCGGCCCAGAAGTCTACCAATACTGGCAAATCAGACTTTAATACGTCGTTTTCGAAGCTGTCGTCACTCAGGTATATAATTTTATCGCTCATGATGTTCTCCAGTTTGGGTGCCATTGCTGGTTTGTTAATGGCTTACCATGTATATTGGGGCTGAAAAATAGCTTTTCAAGTTACCTTTTTACAATGTGGCTATTTCAAACGATCGAGTATCTTATTGCAACCTCAACAGGTAAGCTTGCGCTATGAGCGAAACACATCTATCTACCCAAAGGTTTGCCGACCTACCTCTACATCCTGAGGTTAAACAGGCCCTTGCCGAGAACGGCTTCGAATTTTGTACGCCGATCCAGGCGTTATCACTGCCTGTATTACTCCAATCAAAAGATATCGCAGGCCAAGCACAAACGGGCACTGGTAAGACAATGGCCTTTTTGGTCGCCACGTTTAATCATTTATTATCGACTCCCATACCTGAAGGTCGACTGATTAATCAGCCCCGCGCCATCATTATGGCCCCGACTCGCGAACTGGCGATTCAGATTGCCAAAGATGCGATTTTACTCGCCAAGCACACACACTTAAAGGTGGGTATTGTTTATGGCGGTGAAAGTTACGATGTGCAGCGTAAAGTATTAGATCAAGGTGTTGATATCTTGATTGGTACAACGGGTCGAATTATCGACTACGTTCGCCAAGGTATTATTGGCTTGAATTCAATTCAGGCTGTGGTACTTGATGAAGCCGATCGTATGTTTGATCTTGGTTTTATTAAAGATATTCGCTTCTTATTTAGACGTATGCCTGAGGCAAATCAACGTCTTAATATGTTATTTTCGGCAACCTTGTCCATGAAAGTACAAGAGCTGGCTTATGATCATATGAATGAGCCCGTTAAAGTCGAAATCGCCCCCGAAGAAAAAACCTCCAAAAACATCAAAGAAGAAATCTTCTATCCTTCCCAAGAAGAGAAGATGCGTTTGCTGTTGACCTTGATTGAAGAAGATTGGCCAGAAAAAGCCATCGTTTTCTCCAACACTAAGCACAGCTGTGAAACGCTTTGGTCTTGGCTTGAAGGTGATGGACATCGTGTGGGTTTATTAACGGGTGATGTGCCACAGAAAAAGCGTATTCGTATCCTTGAGCAATTTACCAGTGGCCAGCTAGATATATTGGTTGCTACTGATGTTGCGGCTCGTGGTTTACATATTTCTGACGTTTCACACGTGTATAACTATGATTTACCTGATGATTGCGAAGACTATGTTCACCGAATCGGTCGTACGGGTCGTGCGGGTAACAAAGGCATGTCGATAAGCTTTGCCTGTGAAGAGTACGCATTGAACTTGCCTGCAATCGAAAGCTACATCAACCATTCGATTCCAGTAAGTAACTACGATAGTGAAGCTTTACTGGCCGATATTCCTACGCCAGCGAAGATCCACCGTAAACACCCTAGCGGCACTCGAAACTTGCGTGATCGTTCAGGGGCAAGCCGCCCTGGTGCGCAACGCAGTGGTGCTCGCCCTCCTCGTCATGATAGGACACGTAGACATTCGTAAATGCCAACACCCGCTTATGCCGCTATAACATTAGGCTCAAATAGTTTTAATATGCTGATCGCCAAAACGCGTGGTGGTCAGCCGCATATTATTGCGAAATATAAACGCAAGGTGAGGCTCGCCGAAGGCATAGGCAACGATGGCAAATTAAGCCCCGATGTCATGCAGCGCGGCCTCGACTGTTTGAGTATGTTTGCCCAGATGTTGGTGCAACATAAGATTGAAGCAAACCATGTTGCTGTGATTGCAACTGCAACTCTTCGCAGTATTAGCAATGCTGATGAGTTTAATCAGCGTGCATTGCGACTCTTAGGTCATCCGATCGAAATTATCTCTGGAATGCGTGAAGCAGAGCTTATCTATCAAGGTATGGTGGCGACCACTTGTGGTCAAGGCCGTCGCTTGGTTATTGATATCGGTGGGGCGAGTACAGAGTTTATCATTGGCGATGGGCATCAAGTGCTGTTCAAAATCAGTTTACCCTTTGGTAGCGTGACTTATAATCGCCAATTTTTCAGCAGTTTGCCGCTGCAGCAGTTAGATTTCGATGATGCTAAGCAGCAAGTGCTAATCGCATTAGCAGAGCATAGACAAACCCTACGTGATCTTGGTTGGCATTGTGTCGTTGGTGCCTCCGGGGCTGTACAGTCCGTGGTAGAAGTGTTACTACACCGAGGGTTATCTGAAACTATCACACTCGATGTGCTTACTCAGTTGAAGGCTGAGATCCTCGCTCAAGAAGATATTAGCTTAATGGGGATTGTTGGGCTTTGCAGTGAGCGAGCACCGACTTTTGCTGCGGGTGTCGCTATTCTATTGGCTTTGTTTGAGTTGCTGGGGATCGAGCATTTAGCCTTATCTGGCGGCGCATTACGTGAAGGTGTTTTAGTGATGTTAGCTCAGCGGATTATTGACGAAGTCGGCTAATATTTTATTAAAACATGATAAAAACTAAAGGCCGCGATGCGGCCTTTATTGTTTGTATATTCTTTGTACTGTGTCGATTATTTCAATAAATCGGCGAGATCTTTTTCTAAGGAAACTGTTGGGCGCTCTACGATGCGGCCAACTTCTTTACCTTGCTGCAGTACAATAAAGGTTGGAATGCGGATAAAGTCGTATTTTGCGGCTAAGCCTTCGGGATCTTTTTTCGTTCGGTCGACACCAATATAGGTCACTTTAATATTGGGATTAGCGACTTCTTCCATAATACGGATAAATCGCGGCGTTTCCCGGTGACAATCTGGGCACCAAGTACCAATGATCACTACAATTTCTGTTGGTTCAGTGATGCTTTTAAGCGGGGTGATTGCAGTGGTATCGACTTGATAGGTTTTATACCCTTCGGCAAACTCATTGAGATCTGTGACTAAATGTTGTGCATCTACTATGCCAGTTAAAATCACTTCTTGTTTCTCCTCACTGCAGGTCGCAATTAAACCCTGTTGTTGTTCTTCAAATCCACAGCCACCATTGGCTAGTACCTGACAACTAAAAAATAAGGCGGTAGTGGCTAGGAATGCCTTAACGTTATTGTGCATGATGCGCCCTCGAAATCGAAGAGAAAGAATGAAATTCGATTCAAACATTATTCTGGATACGATTAAAGCGATTAATTGATTTGCTGCAAGCAAGATCACGCATTGCTAATATCTATAAGCTTAACGATCACAGAATTGCTTAGTTTGTGGAGTTAAGGCATTGAAAAATTTCATCCCCGAATCGTGATTCGGGGACAGAACACATTGAGAGGATAAGGTAAATTGCTGGATTACTGATCCAGAATTTTTTCAAGAATAGGCTTATTAGCTTCTGGGAAGTCGTAATTGGTTAAGTCGGTTTTAGTGACCCAAGCGATAAGCTGACCTTCAAGGCCTTGAGCTGTGCCGTTAAATTCTGTGACTGAATGGATATCGAGTAGCACTTGTTTATCGGGATAGTCGAAACTCAACGCCATAAATGGCTGACTATCAGTGACATTGAGCGCGACTTCCTCTTTGAGTTCACGGATCAATGCCTGAGTGACAGTTTCGCCTGTCTCAACTTTACCACCAGGAAATTCCCATTTCCCACCTTGATGTAAATGATCTGGGCGTTTTGCCAACAGAATTTCACCGGCCGAGTTAGTAATAATGCCGACGGCAACATGGATGCGTTTAGTCATAATATTTATCGATTAATGAGTGGGTAAAAGTAAGTGCATTAAAGGCTTGAGCTGACTGATTTGTGTATAAACCCACAAATTACTCTTTAAAAAAATCGCCTTCATCGAGATCAAATTCATCAAATGCTTCTGGATCAAATTCGGCTTTGACTGGGATTACGTGTTTTTCTGAAGCCCAATCGCCGAGGTCGATCAACTTACAGCGCTCGCTGCAAAAAGGTTTAAATGCAGATTGTGGCACCCACTCGACAGGGGCTTTGCAGATAGGGCAGTTAACGGTCAATGGCATAATTGTTCTCTTGGTTAACGGCGATAAAGCGGCCGCCAATACGAATGTCTTTCAGGCCATTAGTGTAAAGGCTTCATGCACAGGTAGCCAGTAAGAAATCAATTGAACGGTCGGAGTGGCGTTGTTGTTCAAACTGCACAAAATGGATAGCGAAACGGTTTTTATGGCCGCTAATCGTAGGATAACACCCGTGGGAAGCATCGACTTTAACCCTTACCAAAGCAAGTGCTTGGGCACTATCGCCCTGATAAAAGCCAGCATGGGCAATGGCATTGTCGTAATGGGACGTGCTACGAGTCAGTTGGAGTAATAACGTGATCGGGGTAAGTAAAGGTTCGAAATGTGCTATCCAAGAGCGATAATCGTGCTGTTTTTCTTCCCAAGGTTTAGATAACCAATAATGCAGTTGCGGTAGGTCGAAGTTACAGCAAGCACCTGGCATGCCGAAACGTTGTCGTAGCGCGGAAATAAATTTGTCTTGTTTTAATTGGCTGCCGAAGCGTTCAGGCTTTTGTAACGGTTCGCGGGCTTGGGTGAGGGCGTTGATATAGATATTGATTTGCTGGTGGTCGACGTGATCTAATTCTTGCCATTTGTTCAGTTGCAGCAAGTGCCGCTCAATATCTTTTAATACTTCATTGCGATAATCGCAGCGTTCAGACAATTCACAGAGGGAAAACAGCGGATAAAAACATCTATGTTGGTGGTCATTGCTTAGGTTACTTTGCAGCTGTTTATCGAGGTATTCGAGCCGCAAGTAGCTGCGAATTTTCTCGTTTAGGGGCTGTTCGTAAACTAATTCAGTCATGGGCGTTATGAGTACCAGATAGTTGTAAATAGCGTTGGTGCAATGCTAGCACCTCTCGTTTTAAGGCTGATATCTCTCCCTGATTATCAATAATGTCGTCGGCTCGGGCGAGTTTTTCGCTGCGGCTCAATTGGCTGTTAATGATGTTATTTACTTGAGATGCATCAACATTGTCCCTTTTTATGGTGCGGCTGATTTGCAACTCAGGCGAAATATCCACCACTAAAGTCCGATTGACTAACCTATCTAACCCGTTCTCAAATAGCAAGGGTACGACCATAATTACATAGGCTGAGGTTGCTTTTTCTACCCGCGCTAGCATTTCTTGGCGGATCATGGGGTGCAATAGCTGGTTTAACCATTCACGTTCTTCAGGGTGGCTAAATATCCGTTGCCGCAGTTTGGCGCGATCGAGTTCACCTTCTGGCGTTAACATCTCAATGCCAAAATGGCTAACGATGACCTCAAGCCCTTTTGAACCCTGAGCGACAACGTCGCGGGCAACGATATCGGCGTCGACTAAGGTAATGCCTTCTGCGGCGAATAAATTGGCGACAGTCGTTTTACCGCTACCTATGCCGCCAGTAAGGCCGACGATAAACTTTGACATAACATACTCCGGATAACTCAGTGCTTAATTTGCCTGCTTTTACAGTGTTGATAGGTACCAATCAACAATCTGTTGTCCAAATAGTAAGGCTATCCAGCCTGCGGCAGCAATATAAGGCCCAAATGGGATGGGATTACCTTGCTTGAGGCGTTTACTGACAATCATGGCGATGCCAACCACTGCGCCAACGAGGGACGAAAGTAAAATCACCAGCGGCAGCATTTGCCAGCCGAGCCAAGCACCGAAAACGGCGAGTAGTTTAAAGTCCCCATAGCCCATGCCTTCCTTGCCAGTGAGGACCTTAAATAGCCAAAAAATGGACCACAAGCTTAAATAGCCTGCTGCCGCACCGATAATGGCATCGGTTGGACTCGCAAAGGTATGATTTAGATTGATGATCAAGCCGAGCCAAAGTAACGGTAACGTCATTTGGTCAGGCAGCAGCATCTCATCAAGATCGATACCAGTAAGGGCAATAAGTACAAATGTCAGTATGCTCGCAAAGACAAATTGCCAGCTTGGACCAAAGTGCCACGCTAAAGTCGCAACAAGTAGCCCTGTGATGAATTCAATTATTGGGTAGCGGGCGGAAATGGGAGCGTGACAGGCAGCGCATTTTCCCTTGAGCATTAACCAGCCGAATACAGGTAAATTATGCCAAGGTTTAATCGCCGTTTTGCACTTAGGGCAAGCAGAGCCCGGCACCACAAGATTATATTTTTCGGGGAAGCTATCTATAGGTTTATTGAGTTTATCAATACCGATTTGTGTGACTATCTCTGAGTGGTATTCCTGCAAATACTGATTACATTCTTGCTGCCATTCCCGCTTCATCATCACAGGAAATCTGTGGATCACCACATTTAAAAAACTGCCTATGGTAGCGGCAAAAATAAAGCTTAGCGTAATAAAGAGCCAAGGACTCTGATCAAAAGAGTGGCCCAAAAGAGAGATAAATTCAGTCATTCAATTTCTTATATATTATTTGTGGAAGTGAGGCGTAATAATTAGCCGCCAACAATATTACCCATCTGGAAGATAGGTAAATACATGGCAACAATCAAACCACCCACAACAGTACCGATAACCACCATCATAATAGGTTCTATCAGGCTTGATAAGCCATCAACTGCATCGTCGACCTGCATTTCATAGATGGTTGAGACTTTATTGAGCATGTTATCTAATGAGCCGGATTCTTCACCTATCATTACCATTTGCACTAACATATCAGGGAAGAGCCCAGTGGTTTGCATCGCGACATTCATTTGCATCCCCGCCATCACCTCTTGGCGAATCTTTAAAATGGCTTTGCGATAGACCGCATTACCCGATGCGCCAGCGGCGGACTCTAAGCCATCAATTAACGGCACACCTGCGGCAAAGGTGGTGGCTAAGGTGCGGGCGAAACGTGCCATGGCGCCTTTGTGTAAAATCGGTCCAATGGCTGGGATTTTAAGCACGGCTTCATCGACTCTATCCCGTAAAATTTGCGAGTTTCGGTGCGCCCGTACAAATAAAAATACACCGCCGACAATGGCAGCTAAAAAGATATACCAAGAAGATTGTAAGCCGCGGGAAATATGCAGTACCAGTTGCGTAAAGGCGGGCAGTTCTGCACCAAAGCCTTTAAAAATATCTTCAAACTGTGGCACCACAAAAAGAAGTAACAAAACCGTAACTAAAATAGCGACAATTACAACTGCAGCAGGATAAAACATGGCCTTCTTAATTTTTGATTTGAGCGCTTCCGTTTTTTCTCTGTAGGTTGCGACTCGATCGAAAACCAAATCGAGTGAACCTGAATGCTCACCCGCGGCGACTAAGTCTACATATAGTTCGTCGAAGTAACGTCTATGGGGGCGCATAGCATCGGATAAGGGAATACCCGATTGAATTTCGGTTAAAATAGTACCCAGTAATTCCCGCATTTTAGCTTTTTCATGGCCACGGCCGAGTAGTTCAAATGTCGTTACCAAAGGAACGCCTGCCGCCAACATAGTCGCGACTTGACGGGTCATCATGGCAATATCCATAGGGGTGATATTGGCTTCACCTAACTTAAATAGCGGAGAGGACTGCTTACGAACGCTCTTAGGGTTTACTCCTTGTGATTTAAGCTGGCTACGGATTTCGGCTGCGGTAGCACCTCTAAGCTCTCCTGCCGTTTTTTTTCCATCGCGGTTAACGCCTTTCCATTCGAAGGTATAGATTTTGGGCTGGCTTTTTTGCTCGGCTTTCTTAGTTCGAGACTTTCTTGTTGTCGTTGCCGTAGCCATAAATTATCCCTGTAAATAAATCATTCTAGATTTCTAGTTAACTGAACGCTGTGCTTGCGAAATAGTTTGGACTCTAAGATTCAAATATACGAGTAGTAATACGGTATTGCCTAAATTTTAGATATAAAAGATTGGATTTAGCCAAAACTGGTTACGCGATTGACTTCTGCAATACTAGTTACGCCATGAATTACTTTCAATAATCCTGACTGACGCAAATCCCGCATCCCTTGCGCTTTAGCTTGGGAGGCGATTTGTAAGGAGTTACCGCCTTCCATGATAGTACGCGCTATCTCATCGGACATCTTCATCACTTCGTAAATACCAACCCGGCCTTTGTAGCCAGCAGAGCAATGTTCACAGCCTACAGGTTTAAAGGTGGTAAAACCTTGGGTAATTTGTGTTTGAGAAAAACCTAAACGTAATAGTTCATGCTCAGGGATGATTTCAGCTTGCTTACATTCGGGGCAAAGTCGACGCGCCAAACGCTGGGCAATAATCAGGTTAACTGAGCTGGCGATATTATAACCGGGCACGCCCATATTGATTAAACGGGTCAAGGTTTCGGCGGCCGAGTTTGTGTGTAGGGTCGATAACACTAAGTGACCCGTTTGTGCCGCTTTAATGGCAATTTCGGCGGTTTCAAGATCACGGATTTCACCCACCATCACTACATCGGGGTCTTGGCGCAGGAATGAGCGTAAAGCAGAGGCGAAAGTGAGACCGGCTTTTAAGTTAATGTGAACTTGGTTTACACCCTCAAGGTTTATTTCTACCGGATCTTCGGCGGTAGAAATATTACGCTCTTCAGTATTGAGAATATTTAACCCAGTATAGAGTGAGACGGTTTTACCTGAGCCTGTTGGGCCGGTCACTAAAATCATCCCTTGGGGTTTTGCTAACATCTCAAGGTAAAGTTTTTCTTGGTCGGGCTCGTAGCCGAGCTTTTCAATGCCCAATTGTGCGGAGGAAGAATCCAAGATCCGCATTACAATTTTTTCGCCCCATAAGGTCGGCAGGGTACTTACCCGAAAGTCGATGGACTTAGTGCGGGAAAGTTTCATCTTGATTCGACCGTCTTGCGGCACGCGGCGTTCGGCGATATCAAGTTTCGACATTACTTTTAGGCGCGCAGATAAACGACCTGCAAGGCTTATAGGGGGTTCAGAGACTTCGTGTAAAATACCGTCGATGCGAAAACGAATGCGGTAGCGCTTCTCATAGGGTTCAAAGTGTAAATCCGAGGCTCCTTTACGAATGGCATCGGTTAGAATTTTATTGATATAGATAACAATAGGTGCATCATCGCTGGCCTCGCCTGCGGACTCTTCATTACGTCTGTCAGTGTCGGTAATTTCAATGCTCGCCAGTGCCGCTTCATCCATGCCGCCTAAATCTAGGCCGCTGATGTCTTCTTCGAGGATTTTTTCTAGCGCTTTAGCCAATTTATCTTCTTCAACCAGAATCGCTTCGGCGTGCAGGCCTGCACTAAATTGGAAATCTTCGAGGGCGGCAATATTGGTCGGGTCGGATGTGCCTATATAGAGGCGATTACCCCGTTTAAACAGCGGTAAGCAGCGGTGTTTTTCAATGAGTTTTTTGTTGAGGAAGTCCTCAGGAATGGAAGCAAGATCAAACTCATTGAGATCGAGTAGTGGCGTGCCATATTCCTCATAGCACATCTCTGCAATGGCACGTGCTGAAACCAGTTTACTTTGAACTAAAGTGCTGACTAACGCTTGCTTATTTTGACGGGATTTTGTGATGGCGTTCGCCATCTGCTCTTCATTTAGCAGACCTTTACGGATAAACAGGGTCGATAAACCCAAATGCAGGCCTGTAGATGGCATAGAGACTCCAGTTGTAAACAAGTGTTGAAATAATAACGTCTTTATAGCATTTTGTCATATTTAGTCTAATGAAAAAGCTATCCTTGGAACAAACAAATTTATGTGTGCGGAAGTTCATTGATATAGTGAGGTTTAAAACATTATTTACTTAATTTTCAATTATTTGTTGTTGGTTTTGAACGTTGTGGTCATCGTAAGTCTAGGAGCATACGTATAGCAAGGAACTTCCGAGATGTACCGTATGAAATCAATTTTTATTTTTAGCAGAAAAACATTAAAAATTTTGGATTTTTAAAGTTTTAATAAAAAGAAGAAGTTGCAAACTTTTATAGTCTTAGGTGAACGTTATGGAGGTGACTTAACATAAATTTGTATGATAATTAGTAAATTATAACGTTATAGCCATTAATTATTTGAGGAAGTCTGTATATGCAATTGGGAGCTTATTCTTGGGGACTATTAATTACATTTGCATGTATTTTCCTGCTTGGGACTGTATTTTCTTTTAATTTTTCTTATCTTGTTGGTATCGACAGTGAGTATGATCTAAAGCGTTTTCTTGTTATTGGTTTTATTTGGCTTGCTTCGTTGGGGTTATGTTTTGTTAAGGATGCTGAGTTCATAAGGCTTTCAAGGTTGACCAAGGTGTCTTTAACGATTTTTTTTGTATTGGCTATTGTATCTGCTTTTTTCAGTAAACATCCATTTTGGGGAATGGTTGAAATAACTAATATCGGAATACTAATAATAGCATTTTACTTGTTTGCTTTGAGTATTAATTCGATGAAGCGCAGCATCTTGTATTTTGCCGTTTATGCGGGAGTTTTATTCTTTTCTGTATTGACGTTTGCTAAATATATTTTATTTTTATTCTTTTCTTATGCGGATGCACAAAGCTTCGATATTCATGGCTTGCTTACGGGTTATGTGAATGTCCGCTTTTTTAACCAACTGCAAGTAATGGTGACACCTCTGCTTTTTTTGCCTTTTTTTGTTCAAGGTTTAGCTAAGTTCAAACGAGTATCCATAGTTTTTGTTGCACTACATTGGGCTGTGTTGTTACAGACTGAAGCCCGGGGAGCTATGCTCTCGCTCATGTTAGTGGCAGGCGTGCTGTTGTTTTTTGTAGATGCAAATACCCGCAAACAATTCATTTCGACCATGTTGCAAACCATGTTATTTGGTATCTGCATATGGCTAGTGTTTATCATCATAATTCCATACTGGTTGATGGACAGTGTAAGTTTTCAGATTAGAACTGGGAGTTCTGGAAGGTTAGATTTATGGCTGTATGTTCTTAAATCTATTCCCGAATATTTGTGGTTGGGTTTTGGGCCGATGAGTTTTACTTGGGCTGAAGGTAAACCATTACCACATGCTCATCCACATAACTCTATAATGCAATTACTTTATGAGTACGGCGTTATCAGCAGTATCGTTTGCATAGCTTGGGTATTGAGTCGAATTTATAAGAAATTACGATATTTATATCTAGCAAACGACGTCGAGGTCATTCCTATTATTTATGCTCTGTTATCTGGGCTTTGTTACTCTTTGTTTTGTGGTGTGGTTGTTATGCCTTTTGCGCAATTAATGTTGATATTTGTGGTCGCGATGCAAGTGCAATATGGTACATGTCGTGGCTATAAAGCAAGTGTCGTAGTTAGGATGTTATTGTTTTTAGTCGTGAGTGTTATGGCGTTTGTGTTATTGAACACTTACAAGAATGAAGAGTTGCTCCCTGCCTTATTTCCTAGAATGTGGGTGAATGGATTGATTAGCTATTAAGTTGTAAATATGTTTGATGTTGACAGATGTGTGATACTACAAATTTTCTAAGAAAAATACTTTTTAAGACTGGCTCTGACTATCTATAACCTATAGCATTTTTCTAAAAAAGAACACCTTGCTAACAAGGTGTTCTTTATAAAAAGAAATTAGCTAGCAGCTACACATGAAGCAGTTGCCATAGTACATGTAATATTTTTTACAGGATCTGATTTCGGTACATAAACTCTTGTTGTGTCAGCAGCTGCAGCAACCGGGCCGCTAGCACAAGCTGATGCAGAGTACACTGGTAAAGGGGTGATTCCACCAATAACTGCAGCAGCATATGCTTTTTCGAATGAAGCTGCTTCTGATAAGCATGAGTTAACTTTACCTTTATTCACATAATCCTTATACGCAGGCAGTGCAATTGCTGCCAAAATACCGATAATGGCGACAACGATCATTAGTTCGATCAGAGTAAAACCCTGAGCTTTTTTATTTAATGCTGTGTTTAAATTCATGGCCTTCATTTTTCTCTCCAGCTAACTATTTAGTGACTTACTGTGGTTGAATAGAGTGTTTAACCTAACCGCTGTTTTACTCTATAAATTGTGTTATCTCATCAAACTTTATTACTCATTTATGTCAATAAAATCATTTATATGATCTATGTAACATTAACAGTACACCGATGATCTTGAATGACCCATGTGTAATGACTCATGCTGATTTATCCAAGCCAGCTTTACTAAATTAGCACTAAGTTAATGCTGGGTTAGCGCTTGTTTGAATAAATTGTTTCGGCAACCGCACCTTAGGCTAACGTTTTCAAAAATATGCCTCTCAAAAAACGTGAACTAGGCAATTTTAAAAAGAATCCCAGTGCTGACCTTAGGTGAGGTTGACCAAACGGCCATCTCGCCTTGGTAAAAGTTAGTACAAAGTTAGGTAAAAGGAAACAAAAATTAAGTATAAAGTACTAATAAAGTGTTGTTTTTGTATAAGAGGCTAACTTATCGACATGTTAGGTTATAACAACTTTTTGACAATATCTGTTTAGCTGGCGTGTGTCTCGATGTTGTCAAATTGGTGACATGAAATGGTGACGGGGTGGGGGAATCGTGAGGGTGAATGCTGAGTATGATAGTGCTGGCACGATTTCACATTTGGTTTGGAGGAGTCCTACAAAAACAAATGCATTTCGCCTTAATATTTTATGAGTGGAATGTGCTTACGGTACTTTGCGAGAACATTCCACTACCAGCTAACATCCAGCGGTTTTAAGCTTTTAATCTGAGTGATAAATCTAAGGCGCGAACATGCTTAGTGAGTGCGCCAACTGAGATATAGTCCACCCCTGTTTTGGCGAATTCGGCTAAGGTATCTAAGGTGACATTACCAGAGACTTCGAGCTTAGCGCCGGCGCCTTTAGCTTTATATTGATTGTTCATTTCAACCGCTTCGACCATCTTAGTGATGTCGAAGTTATCTAACATTATGATATCTGTGCCAGAGTCGAGTGCTAAGGCGAGCTCTTCGAGTGACTCCACTTCGACTTCAACGGGTTTATTCGGGTACAAGCTGCGGGCGGTATCTACGGCTTGGCGAATACCGCCACAGGCCATAATGTGGTTTTCTTTAATCAAAAAAGCATCATATAAACCAATACGATGGTTTTTTCCGCCACCGCAGGTGACGGCATATTTTTGTGCCGTGCGTAGGCCTGGAATTGTCTTGCGAGTATCTAACAAACGAGTGTGAGTCCCCGCCAGTTTATCGACATAATGTTTGGTTAAGGTGGCAACACCAGAAAGTGTTTGGATAAAGTTCATTGCCGTGCGTTCGCCAGTGAGAATAGCGCGCGCAGGACCTGATAATTCACATAATAGCTGGTTGGGTAATACTAGATCGCCATCATCCACATGCCAATGTAGTGCGACTTCACCACCGAGTTGGTTAAAAACCTGCTCTGCCCATGCTTTACCACAAAAAACGCCTTCTTCACGGGTGATTAAAGTGGCTTCAGCGTACTTATCGGCGGGGATCAACATTGCTGTGATGTCGCCATAAGCGATAGCTTTGGTTTGATCGTTGATTTCGGTGCCACCTAAGTCTTCACTGAGGGCAGATTTTACTGATTGGCGGATATCGTTTTCTAACATAAGCGGAGTCCTTGCATTACGGCCTACTTGCATTTTAGGTTAAGATTACCACGGCCTTAGGTCTCACGGAACAGGTTGGAAGATTGAGCAAAAGGAGTAAGCTGCAGCCTTATTTAAATTGAGAGTGGATGGTTTGCTCCATGATCTCAATGTTAAAAGATAGCTCAGTCAGTAAGTTCCGTGCGCAGGGTTTCTTCTTTGCTTGGAGGAATACTGTTAGAGTAAGGCGGTATATGTGGCATAGAGGATAAGCTCATCATGCGGTTTGATTCGGGTTGGTGTGATAGTGCGAGGCGTTGTGAGTCGCCACATTTTAATCAACGTCCCTTGAATGAAGTGAGTTTGTTAGTGATCCACAATATTAGTCTGCCCGCAGGCTGCTTTGGATTACCTTACATTGATCAATTATTTCAAGGGTGTTTAGATACTAATGTCGATTCCAGCTTTGCACCGTTGCAGGGGTTGCAAGTGTCGGCGCACTTTTTGATCCGCCGCAATGGCGAGCGTGTCCAATATGTAAGCTGTAATGACAGGGCTTGGCATGCTGGGGTGTCTCGTTATGGTGAGAGAGAGAATTGTAATGATTTTTCCATTGGTATTGAACTGGAAGGCACAGATACTGAGCCTTACACTCCTGAGCAATATCAGTCACTCATCGAGTTAACACATGCCCTACTGGTAGAATATCCATTGTTGAGTATTGAACGGATTGTGGGTCATTGTGATATTGCACCAATGCGGAAAACGGACCCAGGGCAAAGTTTTGATTGGGAAGGATATTTAGGCAAGTTAAAGGAATATACTCAGGCGTTGCGCTCTTAGTTAATCAATTAACTTTTTGGATTTTAGACGTATTCCATATAAACCTAGACTATTTATGGACAAATTATAGAGGTACAGCCCATGGCATTATTTTCACTCTTGGTCGCCATTTTAGTGGAGCGACTTAAATTTCTTCCTTCATCATGGCAATTTGATCGTTTACTGCAATCCTATCAGACAACATTTTTCGGTGATAAAGCGTCACTGACAAGCGTGATGATGGCGTTGGCGTTAGTGCTACCAGCCTTGTTGGTATATGTTTTATCTTGGTTAGTGGCGGGAATGTTTTGGGGCTTATTAAGTTTAGCCCTATGGATTGTTGTGGCAGTGGTTTGTTTTAACCATCAGAAACAGCGTGATATTTTCAAAAAGTATATGCAAGCGGCTTGTCGCTCAGATGTCCAAGCTTGTTACCATTATGCCGCTGAACTCGATTGTAGCGAGTGTTTAGATGCTGTATCCGAGAAAGACCTTGGTGCCAAAGTGGGTCAAAGTGTTGCTTGGATTAACTATCGTTATTATGGTGCCGTGGCGCTGTTTTTCATTTTTTTAGGCCCAGTCGGTGCTGTACTGTATTGCACGGTACGTTTTTATGCTGAAGAGAATGCCCGTAAATCCCTAGAGCTACCCTTAGTCAACGAAGTGATTACGCTACTGGATTGGTTACCGAGCCGAATTTTCGCCTTTGGTTATGCCTTAAGTGGTCAATTTAGTGAAGGTTTAGCGGCATGGCGCCGTAATGGGTTGACCTTAAATGTGAGCGCTCGCACTGTGGTGGCTGAAACAGCATTAGCGGCACAACCTTTACCTGAGGTCGCAAGTGCACCTATATGTGTACAATCAACCTTAGCATTATTAGTGCTCAGTAAACGTAACTTTACACTTATTGTTGCAATACTTTCATTACTGACCATTTTTGGATTGGTGAGCTAAAAGAAGGATGCTTCGCAGCGAGAATCGAGAACGCTTCGCTGCTAGGGCGTCGCTGTGCTCCTTCTAGTCTAGAACCTAGAATCTATCCGCTGCGCTTTTTGTAGCGCCTAGTAGGGCGAAGCCCGTGCTTTTGTCAAATGGTCTGACCCCATAAACATTTTTTTCCGCTATGCTCTCTCTTCGTGAGTGCTTTTGATCGAGATCGCTTTTAAGGAGTGATCTTCAATCTGGACATCAAAACGCTGATTTGATAAAGTGCGCTCACTCAAAAAAATTGGTAAGACCAATTTACAACGGAGCTGAGCGCCTGATGGCCTATAGTAAAATTAATCAGCCAAAAATTTCTGACGTGATCATGGCGCAATTAGAGCAAATGATCTTAGAGGGTAGTTTACAGCCCGGTCAGAAGTTACCGCCTGAACGCGAACTGGCGATCCAGTTTGAAGTGTCTCGACCTTCTTTGCGTGAAGCTATTCAAAAGCTTGAGGCAAAAGGACTGTTAATGCGCCGCCAAGGCGGTGGTACTTATGTCAAAGAACAACTCTGGCAGACCCTTGCCGATCCTATTGTTGAACTGATGAATTCAGATCCAGAGAGTCAGTACGACTTACTGGAGTTCCGCCATGCCACCGAAGGTATGATGGCCTATTTTGCGGCCCTGCGTGGTACCGACGCCGATATGCAAAATATCAAGCGTATGATCCTCGAGGTGGAAGCCGCCACTGATATCGAACAAAAAGCTGCTGCGATTGTGCGTTTTTATCGTGCTGTGGCGGAAGCGTCACATAACGTGGCTATGTTACACCTCGTTCTTAGTTTAACCCCTGTGCTGCATCAAAATGTGGCGCAAAACCTGGAGCTTTTAAGCCGCCGCGAAGAAGCTTCTACTATGGCTAACGATCACAGACGGGCCTTGCTCGCTGCCATCGTTCGTCGTGATCCCGACGCCGCCAGAGAAGCCTCGAATGAACACTTAAGTTACATCGAAGAGGTGATGTTATCTGTGCGGGAAGAAGATAGCCGGTTGCAGCGAAGCTTGCGCCGTTTAAAGAGTGGCGCTTAAGTTCTGTGATTTAGCTGCCTGCTAAATCGGAATATGCCGCAAACACCATTCATTATCATGTATATAGAGAAGGACAGTGTCATGTCTGAAGATATGCTACAAGACGTAGATCCGTTAGAGACTCAGGAATGGGTTGATGCCCTGCAAGCCGTGTTGGAACAGGAAGGCCCAGAGCGCGCGCATTTTTTACTAGAAAAGCTGATCGATAAAGCGCGTCGTAATGGCACTCACTTGCCTTATAACGCCACAACGGCTTACCTGAACACTATCCCTGCGGGTCAAGAGCCGCACATGCCTGGCAACCAAGAGATGGAACGTCGCATTCGCGCCATCATCCGTTGGAACGCTTTAGCTATGGTGCTTCGTGGTTCTAAGAAAGATTTAGAATTAGGCGGCCATATTTCAAGCTTCGCCTCAAGCGCGACTATTTATGACGTATGTTTTAACCACTTCTTCCGCGCACCAAATGAAAAAGACGGTGGCGATTTAGTGTATTTCCAAGGCCATATCGCCCCTGGTATTTATGCGCGTTCATTCTTAGAAGGTCGCTTAAGCGAAGACCAACTGGCTAACTTCCGTCAAGAAGTGGATGGCAAGGGTCTGTCTTCATACCCACATCCAAAACTGATGCCGGATTACTGGCAATTCCCAACGGTTTCTATGGGCTTAGGTCCTATTCAAGCGATTTATCAGGCGCGTTTCCTGAAATATCTGACTGACCGTGGTCTGAAAGATTGTTCAGCACAAACCGTTTACTGTTTCTTAGGTGACGGTGAGTGTGATGAGCCAGAAGCTTTAGGTGCGATAGGTTTAGCGGCTCGTGAAGAATTAGATAACTTAGTCTTCATCGTTAACTGTAACTTACAGCGTCTTGATGGCCCTGTACGTGGTAACGGTAAGATCATCCAAGAACTTGAAGGCGAATTCCGCGGCGCAGGCTGGGAAGTCGTTAAAGTGATTTGGGGTCGTTACTGGGATCCATTATTAGCCCGTGATACAAGCGGTAAGTTACTGCAGTTAATGGAAGAAACCGTTGACGGTGAATACCAAAACTGTAAAGCCAAAGGTGGCGCTTATACTCGCGAACACTTCTTTGGTAAGTATCCTGAAACGGCAGAAATGGTTGCTAACATGTCAGATGATGACATTTGGCGCTTAAACCGTGGCGGTCATGATCCAGTGAAAGTGTACGCTGCCTTAGATCACGCACAAAAAACCAAAGGTCGCCCAACGGTGATTTTAGCTAAAACCGTAAAAGGTTATGGCTTAGGTGATGCGGGTGAAGGTAAAAACATCGCTCACAACGTGAAGAAAATGGGTATCGAGTCTATCCGTTACTTCCGCGATCGTTTCAATATTCCGATCCCAGATGACCAGTTAGAAGATCTGCCTTTCTATCACCCAGGTCCAGATTCTGAAGAAGTGAAGTACATGATGAGCCGTCGTGAAGCGCTGCATGGTAGCGTGCCACAACGTCGTCAAAAGTTCACCGAAGAGATGGAAGTGCCTTCACTGAAGATTTTCGATTCGATTTTACAGGGCTCAAACGGCCGTGAAATTTCATCGACTATGGCATTCGTTCGTGTTCTGACAGCATTGCTGAAAGACAAGAAAATTGGCAAAAACATTGTGCCAATTATTCCTGACGAAGCCCGTACTTTCGGCATGGAAGGTTTGTTCCGTCAAGTGGGTATTTATGCTCACGAAGGCCAAAAATATATTCCGCAGGATTCTGACCAAGTTGCTTACTACCGTGAAGATAAAACCGGCCAAGTATTGCAAGAAGGGATTAACGAACTCGGCGCTATGTCTTCATGGGTATCAGCAGCGACGAGCTACTCAGTCAACGATACACCTATGATCCCGTTCTACATCTACTACTCAATGTTCGGTTTCCAACGTATTGGCGACATGGCTTGGGCAGCGGGTGACATGCGTGCTCGTGGTTTCTTAGTCGGTGGTACTTCCGGTCGTACAACGCTTAACGGCGAAGGTTTACAGCATCAAGATGGTCACAGCCACGTATTGGCGAACACTATCCCTAACTGTATTACTTACGATCCAACATACGGCTACGAAATCGCTGTTGTGGTACAAGATGGTATCCGTCGTATGTACGGCGAGAATCAAGAAGATATCTTCTACTACTTGACCACAATGAACGAAAACTATGAGCAACCAGCCATGCCAGAAGGCGCGGAAGTGGGCATAGTGAAAGGTATCTACAAGTTAGAAACGGTTGCGGGTTCAGGTAAAGGCAAAGTTCAGTTAATGAGCTGTGGCACTATTCTTGAGCAAACTCGTAAAGCGGCGCAAGCACTGGCGAAAGACTTTGGTATTACTGCCGACGTATTTAGCGTGACTAGCTTTAACGAGTTGACTCGCGATGGTCAAGCTGCCGAGCGCTGGAACATGTTGCACCCAACGCAAACGCCAAAACAAGCCTATATCAGCCAAGTGATTGCAAGCGATGCGCCTGCAATCGTCGCGACTGACTATATGAAGATTTACGGCGAACAGTTACGTGCTTATATTCCTACCGATTACAAAGTGTTAGGTACTGACGGTTTCGGTCGTTCAGACAGCCGCGAGAATCTGCGTCACCACTTCGAAGTGGACGCTAAGTTTATCGTTATTGCGGCACTGAAATCACTGGTTGATCGCAAAGAGCTGCCTGTCGATGTGTTAGCAAAAGCCATTAAAGAATATGGTATCGACGCTGACAAGATCAATCCACAGTACGCGTAAGAGGCAATAAAAATGGCTGAATTAAAAGAAGTTTTTGTTCCTGATATCGGCGGCGATGAAGTGCAAGTGATCGAAATTTGTGTGGCTGTGGGTGATACCTTAGCTGCAGAAGAATCGATTCTTACCGTCGAAAGCGACAAGGCGACTATGGATATTCCAGCGCCTTTCGCCGGTGTGTTAGCCGAATTGAAAGTGGCTGTGGGCGATAAAGTATCTGAAGGTACTTTGATTGCTATGATGCAAGCAGCTGCCGCGCCGGCTCCAGTTGCAGCACCCGCTCAGGCGGCACCAGCATCTGCACCAGTTCAAGCGGCTCCTGCCACTGTGGCTGCTGCTCCTGCGACGGGCGCAACCAAAGTGGTTGAAGTGACAGTACCAGATATCGGTGGCGACACTGATGTATCGGTTATCGAAGTCCTGGTTGCTGTCGGTGACAAGATTGAAGTTGATAGCGGTTTAATTACCCTAGAAACAGACAAAGCGACGATGGACGTGCCATCACCTTTCGCGGGTGTGGTTAAAGACGTTAAAGTTGCGGTTGGCGATAAAGTGTCGCAAGGCTCTTTAGTCATCATGCTTGAAGTTGGCGGCGCTGCACCTGCAGCCGCACCAACTGTTGCTGCCCAAGCGGCTCCTGCCGCTACGTTAGCGCCAGTGGCCGCAGCACCTGCTGCACCAGCGGCAAGTGTGGTTGCGGTAAAAGAAATTCAAGTGCCGGATATTGGCGATGCCAGCAATGTCGATGTGATCGAAGTGCTTGTGTCTGTCGGTGATGAAATCACTGCCGACCAAGGTTTGATTACGCTTGAAACTGACAAAGCCACTATGGAAGTGCCTGCGCCATTCGCTGGTAAACTGCTGTCTTTGACTGTTAAAGTGGGTGACAAGGTTTCTCAAGGTAGCGTTATTGCGACGATTGAGACGACTTCTGTTGCAACAGCAAGTGCTCCAGCACCTGCTGCACAAGCGGCGGCACCTGCTCCAGTGAATTCGGTGCCCGTTGCAGCCCCAACACCTGCAAGCCGTCCACCAGTACCCCATCACCCAAGCGCAGGTACACCTGTGTCTACTGGTGCGGTACATGCGTCTCCTGCGGTACGTCGTTTAGCCCGTGAGTTTGGTGTCGACTTGACCCAAGTGACAGGTTCTGGCCGTAAAGGTCGCATCATGAAAGAAGACGTACAGGCGTATGTTAAATACGAACTGTCGCGTCCGAAAGCGACTGCGGCAACTTCTGTTGGTTCAGGTAATGGCGGCGGTCTGCAAGTGATTGCAGCACCTAAAGTTGATTTCAGTAAGTTTGGTGAAGTGGAAGAGATTCCATTAAGCCGTATCCAGAAGATTTCTGGCCCTAACTTACACCGCAACTGGGTGACTATCCCTCACGTGACTCAGTTCGATGAAGCTGATATCACTGAAATGGAAGAGTTCCGCAAGCAGCAAAACGATGTAGCGGCGAAGAAAAAAGCCGATTACAAGATCACGCCTTTAGTGTTTATGCTGAAAGCTGTGGCTAAAACGTTGCAACAGTTCCCTGTGTTCAACTCGAGCTTAAGCTCTGATGGCGAATCACTGATCCAGAAAAAGTATTTCCACATCGGTGTGGCGGTTGATACGCCAAACGGTTTGGTTGTGCCAGTCGTGCGTGACGTGGATAAGAAAGGCATTATCGAGTTATCTCGTGAACTGGCTGATATCTCTATCCGTGCCCGTGATGGCAAGCTGAAATCTGCTGATATGCAAGGTAGCTGTTTCACCATTTCAAGTTTAGGTGGTATTGGCGGTACGGCGTTTACGCCTATCGTGAACTACCCAGACGTGGCGATTTTAGGTGTGTCTAAATCTGAAATTAAGCCTAAGTGGAATGGTAAAGAGTTCGAACCTAAATTGATGTTGCCGCTGTCACTGTCATACGATCACCGCGTGATCGATGGTGCCATGGCTGCACGTTTTAGTGTGACGCTGTCAGGAATTCTGTCCGATATTCGTACTTTGGTTCTGTAAGCATATAAGGCTGCTCATCTTGAGCAGCCTTTTGTTTATTGTGATCAGTATCAAACACAGGTTAAAATGCGCCCACCTTACGCGCTGGCGCATTTTCGGTTGGCAGGATAGCTCCTCCAACGGATTGAATGAGAATTAGAGGAAAACATGAGTAACGAAATCAAAACTCAGGTAGTGGTATTAGGTGCAGGTCCTGCAGGTTATTCTGCGGCTTTCCGTGCTGCTGACTTAGGTCTGGAAACCATCATAGTTGAACGTTTTAGCACTTTAGGTGGCGTGTGTCTTAACGTGGGTTGTATCCCATCTAAAGCCTTACTGCACGTTGCTAAAGTTATCGAAGAAGCCAAAGCGGTTGCCGCTCACGGTGTGGTCTTCGGCGAGCCAACTATCGATTTAGATAAGTTACGTGGCTTTAAAGAAAAAGTCATTGGCCAATTAACTGGCGGATTGGGCGGCATGTCCAAAATGCGTAAAGTTAACGTGGTTAACGGTTTTGGTAAATTCACTGGCCCTAACACGCTAGAAGTGACTGCTGAAGATGGCACTGTGACTAAAGTGACTTTCGAGCAAGCGATCATTGCTGCGGGTTCTCGTCCAATCAAACTGCCATTTATTCCGCATGAAGATCCACGTATTTGGGATTCGACTGACGCATTAGAACTGAAAGAAGTTCCAGGCAAGTTGTTAGTGATGGGTGGCGGTATTATCGGTCTAGAAATGGGTACTGTGTACGCTTCTTTAGGTAGCCAAATCGACGTGGTTGAGATGTTCGACCAAGTGATCCCTGCGGCTGATAAAGATGTGGTTCGCGTATTTACTAAGCAAATCAAGAAGAAGTTCAACCTGATCCTTGAAACTAAAGTCACAGCGGTCGAAGCCCGTGAAGACGGTATTTATGTTTCTATGGAAGGTAAGAGCGCGCCAACTGAAGCTGTTCGTTACGATGCCGTATTAGTGGCTATTGGCCGTGCACCTAATGGCAAGTCGTTAGATGCTGAAAAAGCAGGTGTTAACGTTGATGAGCGTGGCTTTATCAAGGTTGATAAGCAACTGCGTACTAACGTACCGCACATTTATGCTATCGGCGACATCGTTGGTCAACCCATGTTGGCTCACAAAGGCGTGCACGAAGGCCATGTAGCGGCTGAAGTTATCGCTGGCATGAAGCACTACTTCGATCCAAAAGTCATCCCATCAATTGCTTACACTGACCCTGAAGTCGCTTGGGTTGGTTTGACTGAGAAAGAAGCGAAAGAGCAAGGTATTGCTTACGAAACCGCAACTTTCCCATGGGCTGCAAGTGGTCGTGCGATTGCGTCAGATTGTTCTGAAGGTATGACTAAGCTGATTTTCGACAAAGACACTCACCGCGTGATCGGTGGTGCTATTGTGGGTGTTAACGGCGGCGAGCTGTTAGGTGAAATCGGTCTAGCGATTGAAATGGGTTGTGATGCTGAAGATTTAGCATTAACCATTCACGCTCACCCAACACTGCACGAATCAGTAGGCTTAGCGGCTGAAATGTACGAAGGTTCTATTACTGATTTGCCAAACCCAAAGGCAAAGAAAAAGTAATTTAGCTGTCGATTAAAAAAGCGCTCACTTGAGCGCTTTTTTATTGCCTGTATTTTTTTGTAACTTTTATGTAAACAAGCGGATGAATTGAAGGGATTGAGCTGCTACAGTACAGTTATGGTATGCGGTAAGTTGTCACATGCAAACAAAAATAATTAGAACAATTCTGACATGTTTCATCCTTTCACTGATTAGCGTCCATTCGGCTTGGGCGGGCGGCTTTGTGCAGCGTGTTTTTACCGATAGAGACGGTTTAGCTGTCACCAGCATCCGAGGTTTAGCCTTAGATGACTACGGTTTTGTATGGGCAGCGACTGAGCAGGGCTTGTATCGGGTCAGTAATTCTAAGGTGCGGCGCATTGATAAAATTGGCACGGAATCACGGCTTGCGGATGACTTTTTAACGACAGTGGTGAACATCGACCGAGACAAGTTATTGGTCAGCACTAATGCCGCGATTTACCTTTACGATATAGTACAAAATCAATTTACCGCGTTTGGTTCTCCCTATTTATTCCCGCAGTTTCCAGGTGGTGCGCTGATATCGGCAGCCCGCAAGAATAGCAAAACATGGCGATTATTAATTGATAATGGTCAGATCTATGAGTTTTCCCCTTCAAAGTCTGAACTGCGCCTTATTACTCAATTAGCTGTTAATCGTGACCTTCCTTGGCGCAAGTTATTGCTTATGCCCAATGGACACATGTTGGTTGCGGGGCAGTTGCAACTAGAACTTCTCGATAACAAGGGCGAACGGCTGTTCCAATACCCTTGGACCGAATCTATGGGCAGTATTCTCGATATGTTGGAGGATACTCAACATAGGATCTGGATTACGACAGGGCGTGGCGTTTATCAATTAGATCAAATCGCTCATCAAATTACACCTGTGCCAGAATTACCCGATTGGAGCACAGCGATCATTGAAGATGCTAAAGGGTATTTGTGGTTTGCCAGTCGTATTGGCTTGTTAAAATGGTCGCCTGAGACGCGGTTGATTGAGAATTATCAGCAAGAGTTGAAGGCTGAGGCCAACATGGAAACACTGAAAGCCATGTTGTTTGATGATGCAGGCTTGATGTGGGTTGGAGGCTCTGGTGATGGATTGGCATTGTTAGCGTCACCGCCTGATTTCATTCTTGATACTTATGCGGCAGATGAACCCTATCAGCTGAGCGATGCCATGACTTGGTCTGTACATGCCAGTGATGAAGGGGTTTGGCTCGGTTCTTCTAGTTTAGATTTTGTTGCTAAGGGCAGTAAAAAAGCGGTTAACATTCCGATTGAGGGGTTTAATCCCCACGAAAGTATTTATGATATTAGTGAGTTTGAGGACCATTATTTACTGATCTCAACAACCAGTGGTCTTTTTGTTATTGATAAAGAGACCTTGCAAGGCAGCAGTTTTTCTAAATGGACTCACGGTCAGGATGACTTTAAAAATAAGCTCATATATAAAACTTATCGGGATCCCAAACTGAAAGGACGCGTCTGGATTGCGACTACCACGGGACTCTATTTTTGGGAAATGGGACTCTATGAGCCCCAGCCATTTGATATTGATAAGTCATCGAACGAATTTGATGGCCCCAAGCGGCCAGTGATCCGCACGATTTATCGCAGCTCTGACGGTCGTCTTTGGGTTGGCGGTAAAAAAGTCTTTGGTTACATAGACAGTCAAAACGAGTTTCATGATCAACGGCACTTATTTAATGCTTTTGCGGCACAACCAACGATTAGCCATATTGAAGAAATGTCCCCGGGAATTATCTGGTTTGGTTCCTATGAAAAAGGTTTGTTTGAATATCATCAGCAGGCGGAATCGTTAGTTTCACTGACTTCCGAATGGCAATTAAATTGTAGTTCAGTGTTTTTTATTCAAAAGACCCCTAAGTCAAATCTTGTGGGTTGTGCTGATTCTTTGATTCGTCAGGATATTCAAACTGGCAATATCGCCATGTTTAATCAACTCGATGGTTTGATTTCCGATGAAATGAACGAGGGCGCTTATTTTTATTCGCCAAAAACAGGCTTTTACTTAGGAACACCTGAAGGTGTGATGCGACTCGATGTCAATAGGCTGGTCAATCGTATAACCGATGACCATGTGATGCTTGAATCTGTCTCTGTGTACTATAACAACACGACAGAAGTATCCTTGTTGCCGCGTAACCTGATGACTATCAAACCCGATGCGAATATGGTGAGTTTTCAAATCACTAACTTAGATTATCTCGATGATTCGCCAATTCAATTTAAATACCGATTACGTTATCAGGATGAAGATAGCCATTACGTCTTGTTGCAGGGTGAATCTCAGATCAACCTCGCAGGATTAGCTGCGGGTGGCTATGTGCTAGATATTTTGAGTCAAGTTAACGGGATATGGTCAGATAAGCCGTTTTCTTACCCTTTTTATGTTGAGCAGCATTGGTGGTTATCCCAAGGTTTTAAAGGTATTTTGCTGCTGTTATTTTCTATTATTGCTTTAAGTCTTGCTTGGTATCGACAACGACAGATCAATACCTTTAAGCAGATGAATCTGGCATTAACGGAGAGTGAAGACAGGTTAAGGCAGTCTTTGCGCGGCAGTGACTCAGATCTCTGGGAGTGGCATAAAAATACTCAGGCATTTCACCTTGATAATCGCGGTTCGGTGCTTGGTACGCATGCCAATGAGATTGTGGTGAGCTTAGAGGATTTGCCAGTGCACCCGCAGGATAGGGAGAAAGCTCTCGCTCAGTGGGACAACATGATGGCGGGTGAGATTGACCGATTTGAGGCCGAATATCGCTATCAGCGTAAGGACGGTAATTGGGGATGGCTGAGGGTTAGAGGTCGGCCAGTTGCTCGCAATAAGCACTCAAATGAAATTGAACGGGTCGCGGGTATTTATAGCGATATTACTGTGCAACGCCAGCTAGAAGATGAAATTAATTTATTGGCGAAAGCGTTTGGCAATACCTCTGAAGGTGTGTTGATTTTAGATGTCGAAGGCGGTATTCGCGTTGCGAATTACGCTGCGCAACAAATTATTGGTATAGATTCTGACGACTTAGTCGGGCAACCATTTGCACAATTCGTACAGATGAATGACGGATTAGCATCGGAAATCAAGCAACTTCTCCGTGATAGTCAGTCTTGGACCGGAGAGCGGGAGTTAATCCGCGCCAATCAGCAACTTTGTCCAGTGTGGTTAAACGTGTCTGTGATGCAAAGCATTAACGGGAAAGTAACCCACTATGTGGTGGTATTCTCGGATATCACGGAGCGTAAACGTACTGAAGCCGATTTACGCCGTTTGGCTAATTACGATGTGCTTACTGGGTTGCCAAATCGCTCCTTATTTTCTAGCCGTCTATTACAGTCGATTCAAGCTGCGCAGCAAACAGGTGAGAAACTGGCGCTACTGTTTTTAGATCTCGATAGATTTAAGCATGTTAATGATTCCTATGGTCATAGCATGGGCGATGCTCTGCTGGTCGAAGCATCAAGTCGACTGCAATCTTGTATTTCCAGCGAGCATTTACTCTGTCGTTTTGGTGGCGATGAATTTGTGATTTTACTCCGCAATGCAAATAGCATTGACGATATTAACCATGTCGCCGAGCGCCTGTTGGAGCAAATTGTCGCGCCTTTTAAGTTGTATGGTCGGGAATTTTATATTTCTACCAGTATAGGCATCAGTATTTGGCCCGACGATGCGGTGCAGCCTGAGGCTTTTATCAAGAATGCCGATCTTGCTATGTACCATGCCAAAGAAGAAGGGCGAGGCAATTTTCAATATTATTCCTCGGAGCGTAATGCTCAAGCCCTCTATCATTTACGGCTTGAAGCCGATTTACGCAAAGCTATAGAGCGGCAAGAGTTCGAGCTTTATTACCAGCCGCAAATTGATATTTTGCGTAATGATAAGCTCATAGGAATGGAGGCATTAATTCGCTGGAAACATCCGCAAGACGGCTTTATTCGCCCCGATATTTTCATTAAAGTTGCTGAGGCTTGCGGTTTAATTGTTGATATTGACCGCTGGGTATTAAGACAAGCCTGTGTGCAGGGAGCCAATTGGACTAAGCGTTATGGCTCGGGCTTTAAGTTGTCGGTTAATATTTCGGCGGTGCATTTTAGGCAGCCAGATTTTATTGAAGATATCCAAAGAATTTTACAAGAAACCCAAATGCCAACAGCATCTTTAGGATTAGAAATCACCGAAGGCGTATTGATGAAGGAGTTGCATGTCGCTAAAGACCATCTGACTCGATTGAAATCTTTGGGGATCGAGGTTGCCATCGATGACTTTGGTACTGGGTATTCTTCACTGGCTTATTTGCGTAATTTTGAGGTCAATACTCTAAAAATTGATCGCTCCTTTTTGATTGATATCGCCACTAATACCGCAGATCAGGCGATTGTGAGCAGTATTATTGAATTAGCCCGTAACCTTAAATTAAATGTGGTTGCTGAAGGGATTGAGACGGTTGAGCAGTTAGAGCAAGTCTTTAGCCGTGGCTGTTATATTATTCAAGGGTATTATTTTGCTAAACCTATGTGCGTTGATGATTTTGAGCGCTATTTAGAGACAGATAACAAAATCGTCTCTATTGATCATTAAGCTAGAAACATAGTCTATTATTGGCTCGCGAATACTTAATATTTGTACAGCTGATGGGCAATCGTCTGCACGATATAAGCCAGTGAGCTTGAGATGTAAACGTTATCGTCTTCAGTGATGATGGATATTTTGTTTAGCAGTTTATTCAATTAAACTTCATCTGTTTGTATAAAGAGTACACAAACTTATCACTAGTCGGTCCAGATAAAATATGACTGACGGTTAAATCGATAAGTTTGTTAATATAACTCGGATTTTTATCCCATAAAAAGTAGCCTCACATGATGCGTCAACTACTCGCTTCTATTATTTTGTGTTTGTGTGTTACCCCGTCTTTGGCTGCAGAGCGCCTTAAAATTGGTGTCGTACTCAGTGGTGGTGGTGCTAAAGGCGCCGCTCATGTGGGCGTGCTCAAAATATTAGAAGAACATAACATCCCCGTTGATTATATCGCGGGCACCAGCATAGGCGCCTATGTCGCTGGCATGTATTCACTGGGTTACAGTGCGAGTGAAGTGGAAGCTATCATGATGGGGGTCAACTGGGACAGTGGTTACTCGGACACCATACCGCGCAATATTTTGAGTTACAGGGATAAACAGTTACGTGACCGTTACAATATTCCGTTAAACATTGGCTATAACGAAGGCCAAGTGAGGGCGCCAAGTGGTCTGTTACGTGGACAGACTATGTCACAACTTTTACGTCAGTCGACAGATCTGGTACAGCAATTTGGTCATTTTGATGATTTAGCCATTCCCTACCGAGCGGTTGCAACCGACTTAGAAACTAGCTTACCTGTGGTGATTAGTCACGGCAGTATGGTTAAAGCTATGCAAGCGTCTGCAACTGTACCTGGTGCACTTCAGCCCGCACAAATTGAAGGCAAGTTATTGGTCGATGGTGGTATTGCCAACAACATGCCCGTCGATGTGGTTAAAGCCATGGGAGCCGATATTATTATCGCCGTCGATATTGGCTCGCCTCTGGTCAAAAAAGATAAATTAGACAGTACTATTGCAGTGCTCGATCAGCTCTCTAATTTTTTGACCAATGCCAGCACTGAAAAACAAAAACAATTACTGACAGATAAAGATGTATTGATCCGACCCGCGATTGACGCCCTCAGCACCACTGATTTCACTATTATGCCGCTGGCATTAACCCTTGGAAAAGAAGCCGCTAATGGTCAGCTTTATAAGTTGAGCAGTATGAGCGTGAGCCCTGAGGAATATGCCGCCTACGTCGAGGCTAAAAAAGCCAAAGGTAAATTATTAATGGCGGATGTACGTCATCCCATTAATGAAATCGTATTTGAAAACCAATCTAAGGTGAGTTTGAATCTCTTGACGGAAACCTTGAATATTAAACCTGGGCAAGCTGTATCTAAAGACGAGCTTAATGAGGCGTTAAAGCGTATTTACTCCCTCAATAAATTTGAGCGTGTCGATGCTGAATTTGTAGAAGGTGAGGATGGCCGCATACTCACTGTCACTACTAAGGCTAAGTCTTGGGGGCCGAATTATTTCCAACTGGGCTTTAATTGGGAGGATGACTTTAATTCAGAATCTGCCATCAGTTTTGACATGGCTTATACCATGACCGATTTGACCTTTAATGGTGGAGAGTGGCGCAATGAGGTCAAACTCGGCATTGAAAAGTTGTTTGCAACTGAGTTTTATCAGCCTTTAGACAGGGATCAACAGTTCTTTAGCCGTGCCCGCTATCAATACGATACCCGTGATTGGGACTTATACGATAATAACAGTCGTATCTTAACCTTCGACAAGAAAACCCATACTATTGAATTAGGCATAGGTTATAACTACACCTTACAAGGGATGATTGAGTTAGGCTTAGTCGCAGAGAAGGGGTCGATAGTCAATGATGTTTGGCTAACGCAGGACTTAGATTTTAGTTCCTATGGTGCTTACTTTAGGTTCGGTTACGATAGCTTAGATAGCATTAGCTTTCCAACATCAGGTAATCGCGTAACCTTAAACGTTTACGTGCGCAATGAAGATTTCAATGACAGTATCGACGATAATCAAAACCAATTTAGTGTGCAAATAGAGGCCGACTGGAAAGGTGCCTTGAGTGTCGGTAACCACGCTTTTGTTGGTAAGGCATCAATTGCTACCAACAATAATGATGGGGTCAATACGCTGCATTTATCTGAGCTGGGAGGATTCTTAAACCTGTCTGGTTACCATAAAGACTCCATTATGGGCGCACATAAAGTGTTTGGGGCCTTTATTTATCAATATGATCTCGGGCGTGATGCGCTAGGTATGACAGATTATCCTCTATACCTAGGTTGGAGCTTAGAGGCGGGGAATGTCTGGGACGAGCGCACTGATGTCACTCTGACCGATCTGATTTATGCATCGAGTCTTTATATCGGTACTGATACTTCCATGGGACCCGCAGCACTTGGTTTTGGGATCACAGATCTTGGCGATAAGTCCTTCTATTTATTTGTGGGTAAAAACTTCTAGTTTGAGATTGGTGTAAAGAACTTAAGGGCATGACTGAGGTTGTGCCCTTACTTTTTGGTCGATGGAAAAACTATAAGCGTCATCCCTATGGAAGCTATCTTGCCGAAATAGCTAAGAGTGTCGCTAAAGTGTCATATCCTTTTACAAAATCTTACTACTGTGAGGCGTGCCAAGATGCTAAGGTTTTGCGGGAAAAATAATAACTCTCAACGGAAGCTGGGGAAAACAATGAAGAAGATAAGCACACTGGCACTGAGTATCGCCTTGAGTTTAGGTTTAGCGGCTTGTAGTACTGAGCCTAAAACTGAAGCCGTCGCGGTGTCTGGCATTGAATTGCAAAACTTTGATGCCTCAGTTCGCCATCAAGATGATTTCTATTACAGCGTTAATGGAAAATGGTTGGCAAATACGCCTATTCCTGCTGACAAATCTAACTATGGCGCGTTTTCTGTGTTGTACGACCAAAGCCAAGATGCATTGAAGAAAATTATCGACGAAGCGGCCGCTAAAAAGAATCCTGTTGCAGGTTCGAATGAGCAGAAAATCGGTGATTTCAATGCCAGTTTCATGAATACCGATTTGCTTGAAACCTTAGGTGTTACTCCGCTTAAGCCATTGCTGGCCGATATCGCTGGCGCAAAAACGCACGCTGACTTACCCGCTGTTATGGGCAAATTACTGACGACGGGTTCTGGTATTCCTTTTGGTTTTTACGTCAATAATGACGCTAAAAACTCAACTCAGTATGCGGTGTATTTCAGCCAGTCGGGCCTTACGTTGCCTGACCGCGATTATTACCTAAAAGATGATCCTAAGTTTGCCGCTAATCGCCAAGCCATGGCCAAGTATGTGACAGACATACTGACCGAAGCAGGTTACAAGGATGCTAAACGCGCGGCTAAAAACGTCGCCGACATCGAAATGATGATCGCTAAAAGTCAGTGGAGCCGAGTCGAATCCCGTGATGCCAACAAGGCATACAACAAGTTAGATCGTGCTGAACTGCAAAAGTTAACCGGTCAATTCGATTTTAATTCCTTTGCTGCGAGTGCGGGCTTAGGCGATAAAGTGACTGAAGTGATCGTGCGTCAGCCCTCTTATTTTGAAAAACTCGGCGCCAGTTTCGAGACATTCCCTGTATCGGCTTGGCAGGATTATCTTGCGTTCCACTTAGTGGATAGCTACGCCGAGTTACTGAGTAAAAACTTTGTTGATTTGAACTTCGCCTTTAAGAGCAAAACCTTAATGGGTATCGAAGAGCAGCAGCCACGCTGGAAAAAAGCGGTTGATGGCGCCGACCAAGTGATTGGTGAGTTAGTGGGTGAAGAGTACGTTAAGCAATACTTCAAGCCAGAAGCTAAAGCGCGCATGGAAACCATGATCAAAAACTTGATCAAAGGTTTTGAAGTCAGCATTAATGAACTTGAGTGGATGACGCCAGAAACCAAAGTCGCCGCTCAAGAAAAACTGGCTAAATTTACCTATAAAATTGGCTATCCAGATAAATGGAAAGATTACTCAGGTTTAGATATTAAGGCTGACGAGTTAGTCGGTAACTACATGCGTTATGCTCAGTTTGAATATCAAGACATGATCAACAAGCTAGGCAAGCCAATTGATCGTACAGAATGGGGCATGACACCACAAACGGTGAATGCTTATTACAGTCCAGTGAAAAACGAAATTGTGTTCCCTGCAGCGATTCTGCAACCGCCATTCTTTAATATGGATGCCGATGATGCTGTTAACTACGGTGGTATAGGTGCCGTGATCGGCCATGAAATTAGCCATGGTTTTGATGACCAAGGCGCTAAATACGATGGTGATGGCAACCTGCGTGATTGGTGGTCAGATAAAGACAGAGAAGAGTTCCAAAAACGCGGTAAGCAGTTGTCTGCCCAATACTCAGGTTATGAGGCAATGCCCGGCAAGTTTGTTAATGGTGATTTGACCTTAGGGGAAAACATCGGCGACTTAGGTGGTTTAACTGTAGCGGCACGTTCGTATTTGATGAGCCTTAACGGCAAACCTGCACCTGTGCTCGATGGTTTAACGGGCGAGCAACGCTTCTTTGTGGGTTGGTCGCAAGTATGGCGCCGTAATTACCGTGATGAAGAGCTGAGCCGTCGTTTGCTGACAGATCCGCATTCACCGAGCCATTATCGTGCCATGGGTACGCCACGTAACGTGGAAGCCTTCTATAAGGCCTTCGATATGAAAGAAGGCGATAAAATGTATTTAACACCAGATGAGCGTGTGAAAATTTGGTAATATATTCAGTAGATTGAAATAAAAAAGCCAGACAATGTCTGGCTTTTTTATTGATGACAATAATCAATGATGCTGCTGATTAATGTCCATAACCTAAGGATTCAATTTTTGTGACTTTATTATCAGTGGCATACAGGCGACGCATTAAGCGTGTTGGTCCAAAGTCATAGGTCCATTCTTGATACTCAGTTGGCAACTTGCTGGGATCGATCATCCTGTCTCCGTTAGCGTTGAGATAAGTCGCGGGCAGACTGTATTCTCGAATATCACTGGGCGAGCCGCATTTATCCTGCACAGTCGTTAAAGTATCGCCCGTATTGATCACTTGTTGTTTACAGTGCATGGTCTCACCTGCGCTAGCGGGTAAACAGGTGGACATGAGTATTAAGCCCATGGGCAGTATTAAGGATAGGTACTTCACATTGAATTCCTTCTGGTGCATACACCATTCTGTCATTTATCCGTAGGGCAAAGACTAAGCTTATCTGCCCTGCAGAAACTCGGTGTGTTGTGACGTTATTTTGCCAAAATTGTTGTTAATGCCAACAAACTCTCGGCCTGATGATGGGCGATAATCCACTTAGCATCGCCTCTTTGTTCTGGCGCAGGGATCGCGACCGTTTGCATGTTGGCTGCTCTGGCGGCAATTAAGCCGTTAAAGGAATCTTCGATGGCAAGACAACAACGGGGATCAACATCTAACGCTTTAGCGCAATTCAAATAAACTTCTGGGTGGGGTTTGCCATAGATTAGGTGTTCAGCCGATTCTATCGCCATAAACTTTTCACTGAGATCTAACTTCGTTAATACTGCTTGGATAATGGTGTTTGGGGATGAAGTCGCTAAGCCGATTTTAAGGCCAAACGCTTGGCAGTGGTCAATCGTTTCGTAAACGCCCAGCATAGCTTCGCCGCTAACCAGAATTTCATTTGCAACTTTATCAACAATCGTTTGGCTGACCTTGGCATTATCATAGTGTGGCCAAGGTGCCTTGTGGTACCAATAATCGACGCATTGATCGATGCGTAAGCCCGTGGTTTGTTGAATCGTTTCTATCGTCACTGGCACGCCGAGTGCGGATAACACTTCATACTCGACTCGCTGCCATAGGGGTTCTGAATCGATTAAAACGCCATCCATATCAAAAATAACGGCTTGAATGCTAAGGGATGTCATTGGTACTCCGATGGACTAAGGAAATAACTGAGATATGCAGTAAATTAAGCCTGAGTGTAAGTTCTCGCACTGCATCTTAAAAGCCAAAATGCAGCAAGATGAGAAAAATTTATACCTATTTGCTCTCTGACACGGAAAATTGCTTGTTCGATTTAAAATTAATAAAACATTGTTAACTATTTGTATTGTATGGTTTTTTGTCTGTTTTCAAACTATTGTCTAATTTCACTTGTTTTAATCTTCCCGTAAGTTGGCATTCGCCGCCGGATTTAGTCCTTATTTCGCTTTTTGCCGAGTGTGACCTGATTCATACTTTTGCAAAGGTGTAGTATACTGCAGGCCGGAAATACGGGTCGATCATGTCGGACTGTCAGCTTCAATTAAGAAGACGTGCAGTTTCGTTGTTAGAGCGCCAAACAAAGAGGAATGTTGCCGTGCTAGAAGCATATCGTAAACACGTCGCAGAACGTGCTGCAGAGGGCGTAGTCCCTAAGCCATTAGATGCACATCAAGTGGCTGAACTGGTTAAGTTAATTCAAAACCCACCCGCAGGTGAAGAGGCTTTCGTTCTCGACCTGCTTGAAAATCGAATTCCCCCAGGTGTTGATGAAGCCGCTTATGTTAAAGCTGCTTTTTTAGATGCGGTTGCCAAAGGCACTGAAAAATCACCGATTCTGTCTGCTGAGCGTGCTACTGAGTTGTTAGGCACAATGCAAGGCGGCTACAACATCGAACCTCTGATCGCGCAGTTGGATAACCCAGCGTTAGCACCTTTAGCCGTTAAAGCGTTATCTCACACTCTGCTGATGTTTGATTCTTTCCACGATGTGGTTGAGAAGATGGAAGCGGGCAATGAGTTTGCTAAGCAAGTGGTTGAAGCGTGGGCGAATGCAGATTGGTATTTAAGCCGTCCAAAACTGGCCGACAAAGTCACTCTGACAGTATTTAAAGTTTCTGGTGAAACCAACACCGATGACTTGTCACCTGCACCAGATGCATGGTCACGTCCTGATATCCCATTGCACGCGTTAGCTATGCTGAAAAACGCCCGTGATGGTATCGAGCCTGATGTTGCTGGTGCCGTTGGCCCAGTGAAAAAAATTGAAGCATTAAAAGCACAAGGTCATCCATTAGTATATGTGGGTGACGTTGTGGGTACGGGTTCATCACGTAAATCTGCGACTAACTCAGTACTATGGTTTATGGGCGATGATATTCCATTCGTACCTAACAAGCGCGCCGGCGGTTTCTGCCTTGGCGGTAAAATTGCACCGATTTTCTTCAACACTATGGAAGATGCGGGTGCACTGCCAATCGAGCTTGACGTAAACAAGATGGAAATGGGCGATGTGATTGACATCTACCCATACGCCGGTGTGGTTAAGCGTCACGATAGCGACGAAGTAATTTCAGAATTCAGCTTAAAAACGGAAGTCTTGTTAGACGAAGTTCGTGCTGGTGGTCGTATTCCATTGATCATCGGTCGTGGTTTAACTGACAAAGCCCGTGACGTATTAGGCTTAGGGTTATCTGACGTCTTTGTACGTTCTCAAGATGTCGCTGATACCGGTAAAGGTTATACGCTTGCGCAGAAGATGGTCGGTAAAGCTTGTGGCGTAGCGGGTGTGCGTCCTGGTCAATACTGCGAACCTAAGATGACGTCTGTCGGTTCACAAGACACGACTGGTCCTATGACCCGTGATGAGCTGAAAGATTTAGCTTGTTTAGGTTTTAGTGCTGATTTGACTATGCAGTCATTCTGTCACACTGCGGCTTATCCAAAGCCAGTTGATGTGAACACACATCATACTCTGCCAGATTTCATCATGAACCGCGGCGGTGTATCACTGCGTCCAGGTGATGGTGTTATCCACTCATGGTTAAACCGTATGCTGCTACCAGATACAGTTGGTACGGGTGGTGACTCACATACGCGTTTCCCAATTGGTATTTCATTCCCAGCGGGTTCTGGCTTAGTAGCGTTTGCTGCTGCGACTGGCGTTATGCCACTCGACATGCCTGAATCCGTATTAGTGCGCTTCAAGGGCAAAATGCAACCGGGTATCACACTGCGTGATCTGGTTCATGCTATCCCATTAAAAGCCATTGAACTGGGCATGCTGACCGTTGAGAAGAAAGGTAAAGTAAACATCTTCTCTGGTCGCGTACTGGAAATCGAAGGCTTAGAATCACTGAAAGTTGAACAAGCTTTCGAACTGTCTGATGCTTCAGCTGAGCGCTCTGCTGCCGGTTGTACCATCAAGTTAGACAAAGAACCTATCATTGAATACCTGAACTCAAACATCATCATGCTCAAGTGGATGATCGCTGAAGGTTATGGCGATCGTCGTACGATTGAACGTCGTATCAAAGGCATGCAAGAGTGGTTAGCCAATCCTGAGCTGATGAGTGCTGATAAAGATGCTGAGTACGCTGCAGTAATCGAAATCGACTTAAATGACATCAAAGAGCCAATCCTGTGTGCGCCAAACGATCCTGATGATGCCGTTTTACTGTCATCTGTTGCGCAAACTAAGATTGACGAAGTGTTCGTAGGTTCTTGTATGACCAACATCGGTCACTTCCGCGCAACCGGTAAGATGCTAGACAAGTTTGCTAAAACCCTGCCAACACGTCTGTGGATTGCACCACCGACTAAGATGGATAGAGATCAGCTGACTGAAGAAGGCTACTACGCGATTTTTGGTCGTGTAGGCGCGCGCATCGAGATCCCAGGTTGTTCACTGTGTATGGGTAACCAAGCACGTGTAGCTGAAGGTTCAACTGTGGTATCGACTTCTACCCGTAACTTCCCTAACCGTTTAGGTACAGGTGCTAACGTTTACTTAGCCTCTGCTGAACTGGCTGCGGTTGCTGCGCTGTTAGGTCGTCTGCCGTCACCTGAAGAATATCAAGAATACGCTAAAGAGTTAGACGCAACTGCAGCTGACACATACCGTTACTTGAACTTTGATCAAATCGAGTCTTACACAAAAAAAGCATCGGAAGTGATCTTCCAGACAGCTGTGTAATCGATTGCCGTTAAGGTAACTTGATGTAAAAAGCCAGCGTAAGCTGGCTTTTTTGTGGGTTTGTTTTATTTCTACATCTATATGCACCAATGAACCCTATCATAGTCATGCTGTAGTTCTTAAATCACAAACTCGCTACTTACTAATGGTCACGCGTTGTCGCCATTAAAAAATCAATTTAAGCCGATCCGTCGGTCAATCTCACGCTTAGCCCCGTTTAATCTTCTTTTTAAAAGACGAAAGTCTTCTATTTTCATAACTATCAACAAATCATCTGATGGCTTTTGGCTATACATAATGCGAAACAGAGGCGCAGCCTTGACTGAGTTGTGGATAACTTTGGGGGTAAGTGGTGGGTATGATGTGACTAGATTAGATAATTAGAATTAACTGCAAATTTCCTTAAAATAGGGGTTGCACAAAAAGTTTCACTGCCTATAATGCGCATCCACTGACACGGCAGACAGCGTTAAGCAGCCTGATGCGACAGTTCATCAATAAGTTTACTGATTGATAAGTGTTGAGAAAGTTTGCAAAAACTCCTTGACGCGAAACGGGAAATGCGTAGAATACGCAGCCCTAGCCAACTGGAAGCGTTCGGCGCTCAGTCTGGTACTCACCTTCTCTTACGAGGTTGAGTTGCTCTTTAACAAGATAAAACAAGAAATCTGTGTGGACACTCACAGGTGTTGAGTTAATCGAAACTGCTTAACCTTCGGGTTGGCAGTCAAAAATTTAAAT